>DATIKF010000241.1:0-37155 GCA_035477855.1 Dissulfurispiraceae bacterium | reverse complement strand
CCCGACCTGATGGATACTGAAACCGATCCGATGCAGCCGGTAATTGACGCCGGATCAACTTCGCGTTTGTCCTCAAACATTTCTTCGCAAAAACCATGGATTGCTTCCATGACGGTTTTTTTATGCGCGTCTATTTGGCAGATGTATTTGTTCATAATTTTTCTCCTTTGCTGTTAACTTCCGGGTTTCTCTCGCTGTTAAACGATACATACCGGAAATGTTTTTTGATGTCGTTTTCCGCTTCATCGGGATCGGGAATGCTTTCCACGATCCTTTCACACTTCCCGCACGGCTCTGAGTAGGCGTGCTTAGTGTTCGGGCTATTTTCGATACGGGCCCCGCAGAAGGCTTTCAACTGGCCCGGCAGCCTGGCGTGACAGCGAAATTTCGACCAACCGGAATCTTGGTTTTCGTAAGCCATTGATCTCAAAGCCTTTCGTGCTACACCAGTGGCGTCACGGTCTGAGCGAAATTTCGCTGAGGATTCAATTTCGGGCAATCCTTTCGCGCCAGCAGTAAACCGAGTGCCGTCGGTCGATTTTTCGGTGATGATCCACCATCCTTCGGGTAGCCACATCAGCATTCCCTCCTGTTAAATTCTCCCGCTGTTAAATCAGGAGGCTGTTTTTTTACCTTCTCGGATTTCAGAGCGGCGATTTTCTCGGTAAGCTCGCTCACATAGTTATCGGGATATCCCTTGATTGATTTCATCTCCGTGATACGGGCGCGGAGGGCGGTGTTTTCTTCTGAGTATCTCAGTAAAACGTGGGCCATGTTTAAAAACTCATCCAATATTACCCCGTCTTTTCCCGACATTTTTTGTCGCATTTCAAAGCCGCGATGATCGGTTAGATATTTTGCAGTGTCAACGGCTTTTTTTATTTTGTTTTCCATACTCATACCCTCACCTCATTCAGCAGCCGGGCATAGCCGAGAAGGTTGTCGATTGGCGTATTGTAGTCATATCGCCTTACCTTTGCTGGAAACTGGCCTTTGTTTCCCTCAATGGCGCGAATTACCAGCGCAGATGTGGTATGGTTGCTAGCGTATGCAACAACCTCCACAATCCCCACATGCGCATACCACGATTCGCCGGGACGTTTAAAGAAAATCAGGTCTCCGGGCTGTGGATCGGTGACAAGCCAACCGAGTTCACGGCAGGCGTTGTACATGGCTTTGGCTGATGGGGTTTTGATTTCAAGCAAATTAAATGCCCGCTGATCAATGTGCGTACGGTCTATTGTTGGGCTAATCCAACTCCACACCGCAGCCGCACACCATGAAGCTGGGTAGTCAATTCCAACTCTATTCAACAAACCCTCAACATACGGCCCCCAATTATTCTCGTCTTCCTCACCTTTGCCAATATCAGCGATGGCATTTTGCAATACCGCTTGACGGAATTGTTCACGAGTCATTTCCCACCTCTTTCATCGACACTGGTCATTTTATCCAACACTTCAGCGAACATCTCCCCCTCCACCCTCGGAAACATCTTCCGCGCCCTCGCCATCAGCCAAGCAAAGAAGATGCAGCCGATAAACAGAGTCCCGATGATCACAGCAAAGCCGCAGATGACAGATAAGATTATGGCGTGGGTCATTTCTCCCTCCATTCCAAAAAATAGTTGATGATTGACAACACTAAGACCGTAGACAGTAATGCTTCAATCATTTTCCACCCCCAGCACATTACCGACGATCTCCATCATATCCCTGTACATCCCACCCGGCATCAGGGCCTTTGCTTTCTTGAGACTGAGCCGAATCGACACCCGCTCCTCCATCTGCTCCGGGGTGGGTATGTCGCGGAGTAACGATCATCTTGGAATACTCGACAATTTCGTATCTTTCAGGGCGCTTAAATGATGCGTGTGCCATCTCACCACCTCTCCGGGAACCATGTGGACGGGCGCAGAACGATTGCCTGCACTCCGGCAAGCAAGAGTTCTTTGATGGTCTGTTCCTGGGGGCCGCTGACGACGCCTGAATCCGTCTTGAACTCGATCCAGACCGGCGCTTCGCCGAATTTGCACGCAAAAATATCAGGCGTGCCTTTGCGGTACCTGTCATTCACCGGGATGATATACCATCCCTTCGATTCAAGGGTCTTTATGACCTGCTTCCGAAATGCCGCTTCCAAAACCTGCGGAGCCTTGAGTCCGTTTTCACGGACAGCCTTGACCTTGGCCGCGGACCTGGATGTGCCTCTGAGATCACCTTTCTTTTTGAACATTTTAACCTCCATCACTACTTAGTATATATATATTTTAGGTTTTGTCAATATATTATTTTTCAATTATATCAACCCCGTGAAAATAGAGCATCATTTTCTTTTTAAGCCGATATACCGGCGTTTTCATGCCCTTTGTGTCTATTACATCGACTGATCCGTCAACATTATATACCACGAAATCCGCATAATATTTCACACCACGCACAGCAGGTTTTCCCTTTCGTTTTATCGTCGGTATCAGTTCATATTCAACCTGCATGTCGAACTTTCCTATTCGATTGTTTTTTTTATCGTCTTTTAATTTCAGATAATATGCAGCCTCTTTTTTTGAGTCGAATTTTATGCCGTCTATCTCTGTTTTTTTGTTGCCGTATTTTGATTTCATAGTTTCGACCTGTAATCCGTCCCCTTTAAATTGATAATTGCAGCACCGCCGACAAGCCTGGAATATATTCTACCGCCATACATCCCAAGATTTCCGGGCGTTGTCACATCAGCGATCGTCAAGTTTAATGTTACAATCAATCGACCGTCAAAGTGATCGACAATATCCTGTATTCCCATTTTCAACGTGTTAATTACACCTGACTGGCTTTCTGTTCCCAAGTCATCAACAATCAGTACATCCGATTCCTTAATCCGTTTTATCTTGTTTTTCGCGTGATAATAATCGTCAATCCGCTCTCTATTCGTTTGGCTGTAGTCCAGCAGATGCCGACGGAGGTCATGGGCGGTAATGTAATACACGCTTTTATTTTTGTCGATAAACTGGTATTGCAGCGCCCTGCATATATGGGTTTTCCCAAGGCCAGACGGGCCTTTTAAAATCAATATTTTCCCTTCCCCATCTACCCACTTTTTTATAGTCTGGCCGTCTCCGCTGTGATCGTTATATGTGGCCCATGTCATTTCATGTTCTTTTTTGGGGGCTTCCGTTGTCGCCGCCTGTACGGCCACCTGTCCGGTATATTGCGGGCATTTGCAAATAACAACGTCAATACCCCACATTCCCTTAGTTTTTATGTGAAACTGGCTGTCACAGTATATAATTGCCAGTCGGCTTGAAAGTGCCTCGGTCCGCTGTTTACCGATTGGGAACTGTGATCCGTAAACAGTTAATTCATTGATTTTTCCAGTCAAAGACTCAATGTTGTTATAAATTTCACACTTCATGTTCCTGTGGCCCTCACACCACGGGCGATTAACGCCCGAGCTTCCTCTTTTGCCTCATCACTGAGTTTTCCCATACCACGCTCATACATGTAGACAAGATCCGTATCCCGGCTGTCAGTGATGCCTGGGTTAAACGGAACCGTTATCTCATCTTCCCACCTTTTCTTGTTTAACCATGTAGACGCATGAGGGATAAATTCTTTTTCCCGAGAAGACCACAAAACACAATGGCGTTTTAATGCATCCATGATTTTTAAAAACAGATCCGGGCTTGGCTTCAATGACTTAAAAGATTTCCATGCACCCTCTTTATTGACTTTCCTCGGGTACTCTTTCCAAAATGAGTCAAAATTCTGTTGCGTGAAGTCATGGATCGGAGGATTTGACGATATAATATTTTCTTCATTCTTGACATTCTTTTCATTCTTATCATTCTTATCATTCTTGTTAGTTGTTAGCTCTTTGTTGGCTCTTTGTTGGCTCTTTGTTGGCTGTTTGTTAATGTCTTTGTTGGTATCTGTTTCGCAATTCTGGTATAAGTCCCATTTTACTATACTAATTAGCCGTCCCGTCTTTGTTGATTCGTTTGTTAAAAATCCCCACTTTTCCAATTTCAACAAAGCTGTCCTCACGGACTGTACTTTGACGTCACACCCACATTTTTCTCTGATATTTTCTAGGGAAGTAATAAACTGTCCGGGCCTGCAAACATACTTTTCTTGTCCCCACTCCCATTCGTTTTCCTGGTGATTTGCCATGAGTAGGCACTGAATCATCACATCCCTTTGTTTGCTGTTTAGGTTTTTATACATTTGACTGCCAATCAGCTTCCTGTGCAGCTTGATCCATCCGTCAGACATTTTAAACCTTTTTTGCTCTTGAGTTTTCCGACATCCACTTAATAACATCGGGCATGTAAAACATGTTGCCGATCATCGTAGGCAACCCCTTTTGTTTCCAGCGAAATATCGTTACACTGGATTTTTTAAGTATCGCCTGCAATTCTTTTTGATTCACTATATCTTTCATGTGCACCTCACTTTATAATCATAATAATTCAATTTAACCTACCCGTCAACTATTTCCGAAACACCGCCTCATAGAATCCATTAACAAATAATCGCCTGATGACATATGACCGAATCAGTGAAATGGCTGTGTAAATTGCCCCTATCAACCCAAACGATGACAGCTTGAATGGCATACCGAATAGCGGCAGTACAATCAGGTTCGCCGTGAATGACACGGCAAACCCGACGATGATATTGCAAGCTGATTCAAAAAAAGACTTGAATTTGCTATCCATTTAATCACCAAACAAAGACAACTGCTCCGCTTTTTCAACTTGTATATATTTTAGTCAATCATCTAAACGAGTACCCAAGGCGGGGCAGGGTCCTAATCTCTCCCGGTGGACCCCGCCCCTATGTCAGGGAGTTAAGGAGGCTCTATCTTGATGACCCGATCAGGTCCTCGACCAGATCAAAACCCATTTTGCGGGCCTCTATCGGACTGACCTGGAACGATTTGCAATGCCGCTTAAGCTCAACCTCTTGAATTTTGACAATAGATATTGGCAGGCGGCCATAATAGACGGCCTCACATATGGCCTTTATGTCCTTTATCACCGGCTTATATTCAGCGCGATAATTCCTTGATCCGGCATCGGTTTTCACTGTTTGAGCTGGACCTGCAAGAATGGTGGACGGGACATAAACAGATTCTGCCTTTTCCATCAAGTCAGCGGCTTTTTCAGACTGGCCTTTGTCTTCGGCTTTGGCTGCCTGAGCCAGTAATTTTTGGCGCTCTTTTTCTTCGCGTTCTCGGGCTTCCCGGTCGATTCGCTCTTGCTCTTTTCTGATCCGTTCGCGTTCAGCAAGCAGAAACGCCTTGGCTTTCATATCAGCGGCATCAATCGCTTTTTGGATCAAGTCTTCGTGTTGCTTCCTGAATCCGGTAGCGGACTTGTGCAGGTAGTTCAACTTCTCGACATACACCCCGCAGTGATCACGAAACATTTTAAGCCGGTTTTTCATAACTCCGATAAACTCAGTAACAGGAGTCAAATCCCCTTCTGTTTTGACGCTGATTTGCTGGGCATGTTCAAGCGCTGCCTGTGATTCTCGGGTTATGTCCCGTGTTTCCCTGTCCATCTCCTTGACGATGAGGCTAGCCAATACCTCTACCTTCTGAGCCTTGACCACATTCATGACTGATGACGGAATGATGCTTTCAGTGATAATTTCTTGTTCCTTCATTTCAGTTTGCCTCCGTTTTCCAATACATCTAGTCCGGCGCTCAAAACGACTCTTAATTTGTCTGACATTGTGGACATTTCGGGGACGGCATCGCTTATGCGCTGATGGAAGCTACGTGTCACCGATGTGTTAAGAGCTTTGCCGTTTTCCCACAACCCGAGTGAATACTCGCCCTTATTGTTTGTTTTTGGCGGTCTCGTTTCACCAACATCAAATAACGGCAGCAATGCCGGTTCTTTTTTTGCGTGATTTCTTGCAGGCAAATCACATACAGGCGTCAACGTGTCTTCTTTTGCTTGTACTGGTATCAATATGCTTTTCTTCATCTTCTCAGCGTCAGCTTTTGTAACAAAGTACCTTGTCCCAGTGGTGTACAGTACAATCTCTTTTTTTTTGTGCATACATCGCGCAGCGTATCGCACCGATTCTACGCTTTCGGCTCCAAGATAATGACATAGATCAGCAATACTCATGCAATCGGTTTTTTTTGGATAATTATTCATCTCAAACCTCCATGTTTAAAATTGTGTACGTTTAGAGCGGACCGAAACATATCCCACGCCGCGTTATCCCATTTTACAATCTGTGGCTTGTATGTCCCATCCGCAGATAAATAAATGTCGGCCATTGCCCGCTTTTTACCGCCGTATGTCTCTATAGCGGCCATATTATAGGCGTGTAGCTGATGCGGGTGTGTTCTGGTTGGTGCGCCTGTCTTGATATCCAGAATCCACGCACTTGAGAGCCGGTCTGCAGTACCCGCGTAACCAAGTTTTGAGCCTAATACCTGCTCATACTTTAGTATGCTGAAGTCGATTTTAAGCGGGTTTTCAGCCTTAAATTTGATCCATGCGTCAAGATATCCGGCATATTCGGGGGCAATGCTTTCAGGGTCAAGATCATCCTGATCATACAGTTCACACAGTGTGTGTACGTGTGTTCCGCGTACCGCCGCATCTTCCGGCCAGCCGTCGTATGGTTCCAGGATTTTCAATATCTGGGTGACTGACGGGACTTGCGCCCCGTCAATCGTGTACCTGTGGCCCTGCTCAAAAAATTGGATGTTCATGACTGAAACAACCCAGTCTGACCGCCGTTTTGATCGGCCTCAAATTTCTGTATCAGCTTAAGCAGCCATTTTTTTGTGCTGATCTGGCTGACCTGCCTGATCTCTCGAAAGTCTTTTGTTTTCTCAATCAACCAGTCCTGTACTGCCTGACCAGATCCGAGATGACCGAGAAGAAGATTCTCGAATTTGTCGAGGTCTTCTTTTGTTGGTCTCTCTTTTTCGCCCATACCATCCGATGCCCGGCGCGGGGCCTGTGGTTTTTCGGTCTGTGGCTTTTCAGCGTTGGTTTCCTGTTTGGGTTTCATCACCCCGTTGTCTACTAAATCCTCAATGTCCTGTGTGAAGATATCTGACGCAGCGGTCGCAGTCAAAACAGCGTCAACATGGGCGCGCTTTTTGCCCATCTTCAAAACCGTGTTGTAGTAGTCAGCCGGGTTGTCGTGTTCAACTTTGTCACCGATCTGGCAGATTTCCCAACGCCCATCAATCTTCCCGGGCGCATAACCCCTGCCACCAATTAGGGCCTGAGCATCGTCCGTCCGGCCATCTTTTTTGAAGTTCCAGTATTCGGTTGGAACTGGTTGACCTGTGCCTTCTTTTTCGCCGCCCCTGTACCGGTACTTGCTTTCCATTGTGGAGCATGACCCGACACCTTCGCCGTATTTCATGCCGGTTTCGACGTGGCGCAAAGAGCATGTAATAATGTACTCTCTGTGACCGCCAGGCATGTCAATGCGCTCGATTTGATAGTCGGGCGCAAGGCGAAACATGAAGCTGATTTTTTCGGCCCCCGGCTTAAGCAATGACGGCTTCTCTCCGCATCCGGGGATCTTTCCGTAATGTTCCCCGTTTTTCATTAGAGACGACATCAAGCCCTGAATCATCGCGACCTGGGCTTTGACCTGATCCACCGAGACCATTGCCCCGGCGCTTTCGTAATGTACGACGTTTTCACTCATCTTTCTTTCCTCCTATGGCTTTAATTTCCTTCTCTTTCTTCAACCTGTCAGTTATCGCCTGCGTCAGAAACGCGCCCATGGGCTTACCCCTGAGAGCGCAATGGGATTTTATCCGCTTGTGCAGATCCTCGGTGATTATTACGAGCAGCTGTGTTTTTTTGGTCATGTTCTCTCCTCATATAAAAAAACCACATAATACTCCATCAGCTTTTTAGCCTGGGCGTCCCTTGCCGCAGCTATTGCTGCGTACCATGCTGCAGCCCATGCTACTGCCCTTGCTGCGTCCTTTACTGCGTCCCATGCTGCTGTCCTTGCTGCGTCTGCTGCGTCTGCTGCGTCCCATGCTGCAGCTATTGCTGCGTCACATGCTGCAGTCCTTGCTGCGTCACATGCTGCAGTCCTTGCTGCGCCCCTTGCTGCCCTTGCTGCGCCCCTTGCTGCGTCACATGCTGCAGTCCATGCTGCGCCCCTTGCTGCAGTCCATGCTGCGCCCCTTGCTGCCCTTGCTGCGCCCCTTGCTGCAGCTGTTGCTGCAGTCCATGCTGGCAACAACTCTTGAATGGTCGCGTCACCAACAGCGTACCGCTCCGCCACCTGAACGGCGTTTCTGCTCCGCTCATCGGTTAACAGGTGCCACACCTGCCGGACGCACCAACAGGCGAAAAGCCTCGAGTCCCTGTCGTTCATCACGCCGGGACGGGTAGCGATCCAAATTCGCCATTCCGGTATGATGTCGTCGCGCTTCCAGAGTTCAGCCATTGTTTGGCATCCGGTAGACAGCGCCCATTCGCGGCCCTCTCTACAGGCGTCGTGTTTTTCGCAAAACTGTTTTATTGTCATCCCTCCACCTCTATTTTTATCCGTTCTATGGCCTCGCTCACCGACGCCGCTGAGAGATAGGCGTCAAGCGCCTTCTCCCGCGTCGGGTGGCCGAGAGCGATCCGTTCATACTGAGCGCGCTTAATGCGCTCGATCTTCTTTGCTTCATTCAAGTGCCGGTTGATCTTTTTGATCACACCGGATAACTCGACAATGTCAGGGTCAAGGTATTTCCAGTCCATCATAGGACACCGTCCAGCCAGACCCGCAGGGCGCGGATCTGATGCCCAAGCTCGACATCCCCTCCAAGATCAGCCTCATAGGCCCTCAATGAGATGAGGGACGGCACGTCCCGCTTCTGTATGGTCTGACCCTTGAAGCCGTGGACCTCATACGTCCCGACGTTCCCACCCTCGCTCTGCTCCTCGCAGGGGATGCACCGGCCATCATGCTCTGGTATGGCGCGGTGACAATGACTGCATGCTTTGTAGGTATACATGATGATGAGCCGGGGATTACTCCCCGGCCTCCGTTTTAACCATTGATTCAATTTTTTTGTAAGCGTTTTTTATGACATAGACATCAAGCATTTGTTGTCTTGTATACCGGTCAATTATTGTTTTAGCTTCGGTGTTTTTAAGCTGGTCGACTGCCATAGATTTGTATTCATTCAGTATGGCGGTAATCCCAAAATATTTGTCCTCCGGCACACGAAACGCATGGCTCTCGATTTCGATATCAATTTTACGTATCCAGTTATCCGCGATTTTTTGCGCCCAATCGTTTTGTTTTTCGCTACCGTTTTTTATAATTTCAATCATCTTCAACCTCCCGACGCTCCCGGCGTCTTTATACATATATAATAATATAATTATATATAGTTGTCAACACCTAAGACAAAAAAAAGATTATTTTTTTTTGATGTTGCCAGGGCCGCCGAAGCGGCCCCTTTACTGTTTCCGCTCGTGGTGGGTCAGCTTGAATGGTCGCTGATATGACTGCCAGTCAATGTATCTTGTCGGAAGAGTTCCCCAGGTGTGCGCAGAGAATAGCGCGTCTATGTCGAATAGTTTTGTCAGGGTTGCTTCTTTTTGAACTACACTTGCTTTCCAATATTTGTACGCCAGGGATAATTTAAGGATGTTTTCAGCGTCAGCCTCGGTTCCTCGTAGACACGCGGCGCTATGAACAACGGTCGGCAGTGAGTCTGTCCCCATGCCTTCTACCGCCCAAAATCGATTACCTTGAAAAAATATGTTGCCCTTCATCCAAGGATATTGTTTGATTCTTGCACTTACCACTCCGCGATAGTTTCGCATTGACATTGGCCATATCGCCGCAGGAGTAGCTGGCATGGCTCGAAACGGAGTGACGTGCAATAGGATCGACCATTGCTTACCGGCTGACAAACCCTCGTCTACAAGCATCAAGTCTTCAACAAATTCCATCCAATCGTCTTCCGTTTCTCCAGGATACCCAACAATGGCATACAGCTTTATTTGATGCGGCTTTTCGATCTGCGCCAGCCCAGAAAAAAAAGAGCCGAGCATGTCTCTTGATATTCTCTTGTTTGCCTTGAACCGTAAGCGCTCAGACATTCCGTCAAGGCCAACAATACGGACAGGACCTTCCTCTTGCCATTTATCAGGGGGCAACTTAAGCAAATCAATTATAGTTCGCTCCCTATTGCCGGAACTCATTGACTCTGCTCCGGCTTGATATGTGCCATCCCCGATATATTTGCGCTGCCACGTGTACCCGCAAAAATAACACTTATTGGGGCAGCCTACATGCAACTCTTGAAATTATTTGCCATTTGTCAAGGTGAACGTATGTTGATATGGGGATTCCGCTTGACAGATGGTATATTTGTTATCAACCGAAAAAGAATCAGACCAGATAACGGAAGGCGACTCGTAGCGCCCGCCGGTCTCTATGGCGGACAAAACGCCGTTAATGATATTTTCTCCTCTCCCCAAAACAAACGCATCGACAAAGCCCAAGAACGGGCGGACGTTAAGAACCCCCGCTCCCCCGGCAATTACGGTATATTTCCCGCCCTGCCATTTTGACCGCTCAGCAATGAACGGCCACCAATCACAATCACTAGTGATACTCACAAGCACGACATCGTAGCTGTGCACAGTAGCCCGTCCGGCATAATCTACAGCATAACCCGCAGACCTTACGGCGTGCAAAATCATTTCAAACCCTGGCCACGCCCTTACGTCATGCGACTCTGAAGCATATGTCTGCTTGGCGTATTCATCAAGAACATATGCGCAGACTTTCATGGGATAAATTCAAACCCGCATTTTGGGCATTTACACAGCGCTTTATTTACTTCTGCCCTGGGGGTCATATCGATATCGGCCTCCTCATCCTTCCCCAGCGCAACCCACTCCTCCGGCAAATCAAGGCCCCAATCGACCAGCGGCAAGTCATCCCACTCATTCGCCAAAAGATCCCAGTCCCACTCCCCAAAGCTGCCATTATCTTTCAAGACAAACTCCCTTTTCTGCGCCGCTGTCAGCTCGCTTGCCCGCTTTACCCAGGCGTCAGGGATATCTTTATATCCCAATTTCTTGAGCGCAAAATATCGCATATTTCCTCCCAGGATAAAGCCTTCATCATCAACTACAATCGGACGAAGCTCCATCATCTGTGGGAAATCTTCGATTGACTTCGCCAGGCGCTCAGCGTTCTTATTATCAATCTTTCGCGGGTTCTTGCTGTTTGATTTAATGTCCGATAACTTCATGTCGTGACCTCCTCCCTCAACTCATCCAGATCCCATGTTAGCGTTGCCTTGGGCATCACAACCTCCTGCCCCACGTTCCACCGAATCCGATATACGGAGATCCGCTCAGGGTCACACCGCCTTGTACGCCGATGGTCCATCCCCATTTCGTCCGGTCCAGCTGTTTCTGTTTAACATCAACCAGATCCCGCAGCCCTGACACCATTGCATCATGCTCGGATCTGAGGATGTAATGGGACTCAATCAACCGGTCGATTGCAGCGGCCAGACCTGGGAAGGCCTGACGCGGGGTCAATTCTATCTGACCGATGATTACATCAGGCAGGGAGCCGGGGATGACCTCGGTCTTGACCTCGGTTTTGACTCGATCCCGAATGATGGTTTCGACCTTGATTTTCTCTGGCAGGTCAAGCAACCTCTGCACCTCAGCGGCCAGGCCATCAGCCTTGATCGCCTCGGCACTGTACCGCCATTCGGCTTGTTCTATGCGTCTCTTGGCGTCCCGCTCTGCCTCGTCGAGAATTGCCCTGTTTCTGAGGTCCATTACAAACCAGACTACAAGCAGGACAATGCTGGAGGCGATGATTGTTTTTTTCATCTGGCCTGCGGCTTTTCAGCCCTTGGCGGCGGCGGGTCACTTGGGTTCATGGGCCAGCCGTCGTCGGACAAGTCGTCCTCATCATCCGCCCACGCCTCATCATGGAGTTGTTCCGGTTGTATCGGCCCCATTGGTATAGGCCATCGTTTCGGGTCGGGGTGCATCTGGGTCATGACCTGTATCAGTATTTTCTGCTGTTCCTCGATCCGGTCGAGCTGTGTCATTATCGCTCTGAGTATCGCGGCATAATCGGCCATGGGGGCCTCCTGTGGTTTCACGGTTTGATGACTTTAACCAATATCTGAGCGGCGCTGAGGAACGATGCAATCAATATCAGGATTTTTAGGCCCTTGATTTGATTCACGAGTGCGTCAATATCCCGTCTCCAACAGTTCAGCTCCTTGACCTCATCGGCCAAGCCCTTAACGCCATTTCCAAGGACAACCAACTTGAGTTGATCAATTAATTTGTGTCTCTGTTCACAACCTGCATCCATTCCATCACCTGTTCCGTTTGAATTTTTTGATCAAAATATCCACTTCAAAACCGTAATAAACCCGATAACCGCCAGCGCCCCAGACACGATTCCCAAAATCGCCCAGAACCTCAGAATATTTCTGTCATCGTCCATGTTTACCTCACTTGAACAGTAAGGCCATGGCCACGATAGACCAAAACGCCAGCATGATCATGGCGAAAACCTTGATGTCGTCCTTCACTTTATCGTTCATCTCTTTCTCCTGATCAGATAAACCACGTTCCTTTCCAACATAAACGCCGCCATGCCCGTCACTATTCCGTACACATACGCCCCTGCCATCTCTCCGATCAACGCACCTGATGCCTCACACGCCGCCACGAGCAGCCCGGTTGTCACGATGCAGAACAGCGCATACACCGCAAGCCCTTTACTGATCGCCCATTTCGCAGCGGCCATTTGCTCTGTTTGCCGACCGTAGAGCCAGGTCAGAATCTGGTCGATGGTGCGTAGGAGGATGAGGGCTATCATCATGGCAATGTCACCCATGGCAAGCCAGGTCCACCGGAAGCAGAATACAGGCTACCGCCCGTAGTGGTCATGTGGTTGCCGTTTCCGCTTGCGTCTCTGGCATTGCCCGCCGCGTTCGGGTATGGATACCATGCCACTAGATTACTCTCTGATGTTGCCAAGACTGCATGGTTCGGGGTGACGACAGCTGAATAAAGTCTGATGTCAGCCGTTTTCGAGTTGTATCGATATGTCCCACCAGCAAGCGCACCAACATACAGTGGAGTGCTTGCAACAGACTCAAATCCACCTAATAACTGCTTTGTATGTCCAAGCACACCGTTTTTATAAATTTTTAACTGCAATGCACTTTGATCCCAAACTAACGTATATATAGCCCAAGTGCTTGCGGTAGCGGCTATTGTAGTGTTTTCCGTTGCCGACGCTCCGTTGACCGACCCAATCAGGCGGACCACCTGTGCAGAAGCATCTCTTGGTATTGACAGCCCAACATTGTTTGTGCCAGACGCATACAATCCAAATGGAGAGCGATATGTACCGTCATACGACAACGGGTATACCCTGCACGAAACAGTAAAACTGCCGCCACCGCCCAACAGATTTGTTGACAACGCCGAAATGCTCGCGTAATTCGAGCCGGTGAAATTGAAACACGCCATATTCAGCCCGCCGCCCCCCATGCCGAGCGGGTTAGGGAGCGGGGAGGGCAGAGCCGACAGCAGAGGGGAGGGGAGCGGGGAACGCATTTAGATCACCGCGAGCTTGGTCCGGCTGCCTTTGATTGCCACTGGCATCGGGTCGGTGTTGCTGACGGCCACAGTCAGCGATGCGTTCTGCACGTCAACATCGAGCACGTCGTTAGTGACGCTGACGTCCAGCTCGGTGTTGTTTACGGTGACGCCGATCTCTGCATTCTGGATGTCGACATCCACCACCTCGGATCCCAGGGTGACGGGTATGGCAGTGGCGTTGGTGACATCAACATCGACAACGGCAGACCCCAAAGTAACGGGTTCATCAGCCTTTTTCTCGTACCCAAGTAGCACGGTGCCGGTAGCGGATGCCCAGGCGGTAGTTTCGGTGTCAAGATGCAGCATCGCCATTGGATGACCTGCGTCGTTTTCAACTCGGATGCGGCACGACTGAGTGACACCTGATAGTATCGTGTCGGCAGGCATCCTGATAACTGCGGGGCGGTAATTCATGGTTCCGGCATCAGGCACAAGTACGCCTTGTGCGTCGTCTGCGTCTCCACCTTCCGGGATGGTATGGGGATATGCCAGCAGTGCAGATTCATTGCCCTTGTCGTACCCAACAACCCAAGCGCCCGACAATTTCCCACCCGTCAGCGCGTAAAACTTCTGACCCTCAGCCGGGGTGAAAACGGTCCCGGCATTAATCGCCACGCCAGCCGAGGTACACAGACCGTTTAGAGCCGTTATGTTTCCCATGGTTTACTCCTGCGGCGCAACCGCGTCGATCTGGTATCCCAGACCCATCGTGCGGACATTAGACATAGTCACGGGCAAACCGGCGGCTGTGATCGCGTCTGCGATAAACCCGTCAATCGCTTCCTGGACCCCGAGTTTTTTTGTCGGCCCCAGCGCGGTCAGGGCGTCGGTGCGGTTTCTGGCAATGACCTGCCATTCACCATTAAGCAACTTGATTTGCATCGACATGGTGTTGTGTACCACGTCAATCGTGATCACGTTGCCAGTCTCGACAGCCACCTCGAAGGTTTTGGATATTGTTCCTTGTGCCATTTTTTGTCACCTCACTTTATGTGTTAAATCAAAAAACCAAATTAAACAACCATTTAATCAAAGTCCACAGGCCCCAACCGATCAAAACCAGTCCGGCAGGGAGTCCCCATGTCAGCCAGAGCGTGTCTGTGTGGACCCTGAGTTGATCTTTTGTCAGGGATCTTTTCCATGACTTGTAGTGCACATTCAGAAACGGGAATCGCTTTGAAAAAGAAAATAGTTTCATCGGTTTATCCTCCTCTGGTTTGATGGGGTCGGGTTTGATCGGGTCTGGCTTGACAGGGTCGGGCGGCGTCGGTGGCTCAACAGGCTCATCTTCCACCGGACAGGCCGCATTGATGGGCTTGTGTCCAAAAAACTGCTGATACGCAGCGGCCATCCTGCGGACCCGCTCAAGTGTAGGCTCACTGATGCGGACAGTTGCCACCTTGCCGCCCGGGGCCTCCGCGTTCGGCGTCCAGTTTATCGCCTCGTTAGGCAAGTGCTCAAACATCGGACATGACCCGGCCTGGGGATGGTTGAACGCCTCAAGGCAGCGGAAATACAGCGGACCGATATCGTCTATGCTGACACCATCAAATTTTTCCGTAACCTCATTCCAATTCGCGCCGTCGGTGCTGCACAGGATATTGCAGAAAGTCCCGTGAGAGTAGTTTGCAAATCCGTTGACTTCCATGCGCCCGGCATAACCCCAGGGCTGGAAGTCGTTAATATTCCCGACCTGATGGATACTGAAACCGATCCGATGCAGCCGGTCATTGACGGCGGATTGACTACTCTTGGCCGGGTCGAACGCCGCCACCTGCAGCCATTCAGCGGAGGGCGGTTCTTTTTCGCGCGGGTTATCCAAAGCCGACAGCCGGATCCGGTCCATCGGCACACCGAGCGATACCAGACGGTCAGCAATAGAGACCTGGCACAGTGAGCCGTCCAATTCATCCCCGAAGCCCACATACCACTCGTTACCGGTCTCGATCAGATAATCACCGCCCCATGCAGCCAGGCAGTTGACCACCTCGCGCATGTAAAGGCCGATCGCTCTGTCATGGTTACGGTCCAGAGGATTCAGAGGCCGGTACAGATCACACCCGCCGAAAAGGTACACGACGGGAAGCAGGTTCGCATCGCCCATGTCGTCGAGTAACTGCCGGAATTCCTCACGCCAGACCGGATTGATTCTGGGCGTCCCCATGATATCTGTGACCGGGAACAAATCCCAGTATTCAGAGGCACCCTGCGGCGTCTGCTCCCACTCGAAGAACCCGGGCATCGCGCCGAAACGGATGCCGAAAAGACCATTCCTTGACATAGTGAACAGCATTTCGCGCCGGGACTTCCAGCCCTCCCAGCCGTACCGCTTCTGGATTATAGACACGATGCCCAGAATGTATCCGTTTGTTGCCTGTGTTAATGTCATCATGTTAATTTCCTCCATTCAACGTGCGCCCCGGCCAGAACCGTCACCGGGTATGATGCACTTTCAGCCCTAATTCTGGCCTGCACTATCCCATTGGCCGATGGTTTAATCATGCCGAACATATGCAGCACATCGCCTTCGCCCTTATTCTCGTAGTCCCCGCCCGTCTCTTGTCGGCTGGTCGTGTAGAAACAGCCTGAGTCCACGGTTGCCGGGTTGAAATGCTGTACAGCCGTAGTATTGCCGTTGACTGTACCGCTGCCAGAGGCTTTGAAACACCAGAACTGCCCAAAATCCAAGTTCGGGGCCGATATCGCCCACCCCATACCATATAATCCGTTCGTTGATTTCCACGGCAAAACAAATTCAAACCGGTACATGCCACCTGAAACAACGGAGAACGATAGCCCTGTGACATCCTCAAGGTCAGTGCCATCACACACATAATCCGATGCCATGACGGTGAGGCTCCAAGGGGGATAACCAAAATCTTTTACCAGCTTTCCGGTTGTCAGATCGAAAACAGCAATGTTGCCATCAACGGCCGACGACGGGCCGACAACGTCCCCACCGCCTCCACCCTTGCCAATGTAGTTCCATTCGCCAGTATCAGCGTTCCAGATTTTCAGGGAGGGCATTATTGAACCCCAGAATCTTCAACCGTCCAGTCAATTGCCGCCCGTTTTTCAGCAAGAAGAAATTGAGTAATTCTGTTTTGCATTGTCTGGATTATGTGTGCCTTAAAAGCGGCCACTATTTTTGCGCCCGTACTGAGGTCCGGTTGCTCTGACTCGTCGGGAATAAGAGACAAAAGATATCTCTTAATCATCGGCCCTCTTGCATCATCA
The DNA here is from genome assembly GCA_035477855.1 of Dissulfurispiraceae bacterium. Taxonomy (GTDB): domain Bacteria; phylum Nitrospirota; class Thermodesulfovibrionia; order Thermodesulfovibrionales; family Dissulfurispiraceae; genus JAAYUK01. The sequence continues at coordinate 20,246 of DATIKF010000241.1, read as the reverse complement.
ATTGTAATTGTTATCTGTGCCATTATTTCCTCACCATGAATTACTCGCTAAAACAACCCACGCATAGGTTGATGCACCTGTCTGCATACACATTTCTGCGTAGGTATTGTTGCCATCGACGCGATAGCGGATGGTGCCGACCTTACTTGACCCTGCCGAATCCGTGTCGGCTCCAACCTTGACACCGCCATTGACATCTAATTTGGCATTAGGTAAATTTGTACCTTGGTCAATGGTAACGCCAGTCCCGTGAAATGCAGCGATCCTGACGGCGGTCGTGGTCCCAGGGGCTACAACCTGAATATCGGCCCGTGTGCCGTTTGCCGTAGTAGTCCAATCTTCAGCCGCCCAGAAAAAGAAGCTTGCTTTATTAGTCGAATATGCGGTTCCGTTGTGACCGAATGTTTGCAAACCCCCAAGCGCGTCACCAGATTTAACAGCAGACAACGCTGAACCAGACCATCGGGCGCGGCGAAACAAAAGTGACGGAAAACCTGTGACGCTTGCACCACCAACACCATCAAACTGTAGTCTACCCGCCGCATCGGTTGCGTTTGTTATTCTAAAAACCACTCCGGTAGAAACGCCGACATCCACGTCGGTATTATTGTTTATTCCAACCCATCCCTTTGTGGCATGAGAGGTTGAGCTGAGTCGTAGATTCTCACTCGCAGCCGTCCCGCCAACCACAGTCTGACCTCCAGCTTTCCCGGCAGGTATGAGCGCATCAGTTATCGCAGCTATAGGGTGAGCGTCAGCAGCGTCCCTATCCTCGGTGTCATTGTGGATTATTGGTTCCCCAGGGTCATCGGTATCAAGCCACAGTTTACCGTCAACGGGAAGCGGCGGCGCGTCGTCGTCAACATGAACCTTATACCGGTCGTCATGGTCTGTGTTTGTCTTGCCGCCCGCAGGCATATCAGACAGAGTGCTATGCGCCTGATCCCCGGTATTCGTGCCGGAGAGGTTTTTGACGTCAGTCACGTCCTGAGATGTCAGACCATACACAGGATGTGCCACAAACACCGGATCCGATTCCATATTCTGATTCTGGACCACCGCCCCCTTGTGATAGTGCTGCGGTACTTTGAGCTGTTTAACCTTAAGCAAAATTCACCTCAAAAGTCGTATTGGCCGTCAGCTTGTCGATATAGTAACCCGCCTCATTCCCGGATGTAACATCAACGCTGTCCCGAGTTAACGAAGTGACGGCAGGAGAGAACAGTAACAGCACTGGACTGTTCAACTGGATGTTGACAGTGACGTTGCCATTATATGCCCCCGGCGTGATTGTACCCGAGCCGGTCTTGATTATCGTAACAGTGACATATTGATAAACAACATCCGTAGAGTATCCAACAATGGTATGAGGCGCGTCAACGTCCTCGAAAACATACGGGTATGTCGCGTCCTGCGCCCCGTCTACAATCCAGTGCGAGAAGGTTTTCCCCGATGCAGGCGTAAAGGTAAACGTCTGATCGGCACCGGCCTCGACATAGACATTGCCCTTGGGGTCAATAACCCCGTTCCCGTCATCAGATGCCACAATCAGGAAGCGGTCGGTCTTGAACACTACCATGAATGTATGATCTGCGTCGATGGCCCCAAAAGTATACTTTGTCACGCCTTCAACCCGTGTCGTGTAATCCACCCAAAAGTACTCTATGCTCTGATAATCATCAGTTGTCACGTCAATAGTCAGGTCTGACCCGGCGCTGACCACCTGCATACCAAACGGGTTAATGGTGCCGCCGTCATAATTCCGCGTGACCTCAATGATATAATCCATTCCTGACAGATAAGACATACATTCCAGTATTACAGTATTCGACGCATAGTTAATCCGTTTCCCATGGACCAGATAATTCCAGGAACCTGACCGCAAGAGGCCCTCATGCTCTACACTGATGACATCGCCGATATCGACCGCCGTCTGCTCGGTAAACCATACGGTCAATTCAAGGCGGCGCGGCAATTCCCGCAGTTGCCTCACTTTTCGCCGGGTGACATCGACGGCCGTCGATCTGTCACGGGTGAGAAAATAATCCCATTCCCTGACATGCCGACCATAATCGTCGATACTGTCTGTGTGTTGGTAGTGGTCCTCGTTATTGTATTGGTTTTTTGCAAAGTCATACGCCCAGGCGAACCTGACATCATTCGCCATTGCCCCTGGATCCTCTGACTCCTGGGCATCAATTATGTTGTCATCGTCAAACGTTTCAACCGGCGTCGCGCTGACCATGCCGAGTGATAGCTTGCCGTCAGTGCCCAGGACAGCGAAACAGTCAAAATTCCGACAGAACTCGTCAACCATATCCCCGACCGTGTCGCCCATACCGGCATTAATAGAGGCGAGATATCCCCGTGTCGTCATCTCTGATTTCACGGCAGCCGCGCCGGTAAAAAAGACATCCGTTCCAAGTGCCGCGTCAAGTGTTGCCTTGAGTGCATCGACCGGATTCTCTGAGGTCGTCCCAACAACATTGCAGTACAGGTATTCAGGGGCCTGCCCTTCTGCCGGGATGTATCGGATGTATGATCGACCGTCAGCGTCAAAAATCAATTGCCAGTCAGCAGCCGGAATAGACACGCCGCCGCCCGAGGGGTCGAATACGCCATGAACAGATACGATGCTGTTCTGAGCAACAAGATACCGGCCATCGCCGACCGCCCATGCCACAACCGCGCCACCGGCCAGGGTATAGGATCCGGTCAACGTCTGTATCGGCTGACCGAGCGCAGAGTCAGAGGCCGCCGGGTACTCTGCACTGCTGATGGTGTACCTGGGCAGGATATCCCCAAGCCGTCCGTGATTCTCCGCAGCCGTGATCCTGAGTTCCCCGGGAGCAGTTGACCGGCTTGACACAGCACCTGTCCACCTGTCCCTCTCGGTCAGTTTCCATGTTTCGCCGTCAAGCGTCTCCTCGTACACATAGACGATGACAGGCCGCCCGTACCAGATGTCAGCGCTTGACTGATACCCGAGCGCCGCATTGTCAAGAGAAAAACTGAAATTACCAACCCGCCATCCATCGCCGAAATTGCCAGAACGCGATATCTCGGAGGTTAACAGTATCTTTTTCAGATATGAGGTGTCATCAGCAACATGCACAGGGGCCTCGGTTGCGAATTTCAGCGTCCCGCTGTCAAGTTCTATTTCAATTCTGATGATCATATCACATACACCTTGCTTAGCCGGTTGTTCACCTGTGGTTCACCTGTGCTTATCATTATATCACACCGGACCGGACTCAAATCTAACTGTCATGTCATTACTGTCTGAATATTTCCAGTTGTCGGACTCTACCGTCCAGATCCCGGTATAGCTCTCCGCGCCTGTTGTGTAGCCGTTTGGGTAGAACGTGACAGGATTCGCCGCTTGTGCCGCGTATAATGCGGCCCTCTGAGTATCGCTGATGTTTTTGAAAATCAGAGTGAAAGCCTGATACGTGTAGCGTTTTCGGACATAGAGTTTGCCTGACGTTGATCGGGTCACGACCTCATTGACCGCTATAGGCCGAGCAGATCCCCATTGATAATTGATATCAAAGGTGTATGTCGTCGATCCGTGTTGTACTGCTCCGTTTGCCATGTTAGCCTCTCCCCACGCGGGCCGCAAGATACGTTGTTAGACCGGCCTCATTCATCTCAAGATCCCGCTTGAGCTGCTGCGCCGAATAGGGGTCCCGAACGTTCGGCAGCACAAGTTGTATCGTTTGACCCTGAGCCATGCCACCGATAGGGGTGATGCTGGTACGCCCGCCGCTCTGCCTGACAAGTTCGGGGCCGTTCTCTCCGACAACATACGTTGACGGCAGCCGCTGGAATCCACGCGTCCCGGTAGCAAATCCAGTCAAAGGCTCCCCAGGGGCCGGGGTCCCGTCACCATAGCCGAAGTCCGGTATGCTTATCTGCCCGGCAGCATCAGCCATGCGACCGATCGCACTTGTCGCGCCGTCTATGCCACCTGTCAGCCGTTCAAACAGTTCTACAAGTTTTTCTATCCCGGCTGCCATGCGCTCCTCGGCGGGGATCGCCGCGTCTAGCTTCATCCCCTGCGCCTTGGCTTCCTCGATAAGTTTACGGGTGTTCTCGTCCAGTTCATACCCATACTGCTCAGCATACCAGAGCTGTTTTCCGAGCATGGGGAGCAGGGCTTGCAGTGCCTGCTCTGATGTTTTGCCCTCATCGGAGAGTTTGTTATAGTAATCCCACGCGGATGCGGCAAATTCTGTAAACCGCTCCTGTGTGAGGATACCGGTTTTCGCCATGCTGTCCATGACGGCCTGTGTCGCCTGGATCCCCTCGATTACATCTTTGTTTTGTTCGAGGAAGTCCCGCATCCCAAACAATTGCGACAGATATCCGGTGTCATACCCTTGGGCCTCGCCCGTGGCTTTCAGTTCATCAAGCGCGGGTCCAAGGGCCTCAATGATCTCGATAACTGACTTCCCGTCAGCCTGCATGGACTGGAAAAATGCCATTGTCTGTCGCTGTGCAGCCGCGAACCCTTCGGCAGTGTCGGATGTCGCCCTGATATGGGCAGCCATGGCATTCAGTCCGGCCATCCGCGCCGGGTCAATGAAAGCAAGCATGTCTTTACCGACCATGCCCCTGTTCCGGGCATCACCGATCATATCAGCCAGGGCCTTGGAGCCTGCCATGCCTGCGTCCTCGGCCTTCTTTGCCAGTTCGACGAAGGCGTCGCCGTAGACTTTCGTGGCCTCTTCAACGCTGAGTCTGCCGTTGTCAAATTGCATGAAGACATCTCGGACCATCTTCGACAATGTCCCGAAGTTCTGGCCGGTCAATTCAGTGTCCCGGATGATTTGAGATGTGACCCGGGCCATCTCCGCGCCGACATCCTGCCCGGCTTTTCGGGCTTCCTCCAGGCGCTTGACCAGGCTGTCGGAAATCGTGATGCCGACACGCTTCAGGCCTTCAATGGTGTCATCGAGGCCTGTCTGGCCAAACAGGGCTCCAGCTATCCCGCCAAGCGCCTGAATTGCCCCCATTGCGATTGATATAGGACTGAAACCGCCGGCTGCTGCAGTGGTCAACCCGTCAAGGACGCCGCCGGCTGCTTGCCCAAACCCAGAAGACATGTCGACGCCAAGCGTTTCCATTAACCCTTCCGCGATCTGTGCCCCTGCAGCAAGTGCTCCATTCAGTTTTGTTGCCGACGTAACCCCTTCCTGTCCAACCTTCAATTTGAGAACGTTTCCCAGCATGCCAAGGCCGGTATTTAAGCTGTTTGACTGAATGCCCATATCACGCAGGCTGTCAGCAAGGCCCTTGAACAGGTCTGAAACGTCATACGTCTCCATACTGACGCCCTTCATCTTTTGAGCCCACTCAGTAACCTCGCCGTTGATGCCAACCAAAGAGACTTCTGTGTCATGTACCATTCCCGGGATCGGCACCGTTTTTTCGGCAGTCAATCCCATGTATGCGCCCAGTTGAGCGGCTTCCGGAACCATCTTCTTGAGTAGGTCAAAACCGGGCTTCATTTGAGGAGTGATCAACGTCGGGGCCTTGGCAAGTTCAGCGTTGATTTTTCTGGCCTGCTCTTCAATCTTGACTTGTTCGGCGTATTCGTTTTGGTACGCCTTGGCCAGGCGCTCACCACGCTCATTTACCTGCTGCAGGAACTCCTGGTGCCTCTGTTTTTCGGCAGCCTTAGCATCCTCGATGCCTTTTTTCATCGCTGCATTAACAGCATCAGGCACCATGTTAAGCGCCTTGTCCCGTAGTTCATATATTTGCCTGTACCCTTCGGCCTGCTCCTCCATGTATTTCCTGACACCAGCAGCAGATGCAGCTTGTGGCGCAAGAAGTGTTGGGATTTCTGCGATAACACCCCTCAGCGCATACAATATTTTGAGCAAAGCGCCGACCGCTCCTGCCACATCTCCGAAGGCGCGGGCCGCTGATTTTCCAAATTCAACGATTTCCCCTTTGTTGTCCTGCAACCATTTCAACAGTTCTGCCATGGCCGGACGGATTTCACCAAGAAACGATTTCCCGATCTCAACCGAAACATTCTCCCACTCCGCAGCAATTCGCCTGGTGACATTTGCAGCGCTGTCCATGGTCCTGGCATAGTCCCCGATCGCGTTCGGGCTCTGTCGCATTGCAAGAGTGAGGGTTGCTTGAGCTTTGGCCGCCAGAAGGGCAGTGCCTTCAAGTCTTGACTGGCCATTTGCCATCAACTCTGCCTTAACCATCTCCTCGCTGATTGTAATTCCCAGAGATTTCAGCATCTCTCGTTCACCGAGCATTGCCTTCGTAAGCGCCTGGCTCGCACCTTCTGCCCCGCCCGAGTAGTTTGTAAACGATGCCAGATCTACAGCCAGCTTTTGTGTTTGCTCAGACAAATCCAGAGCAGCGGACCCAGTCATACCGAGACCGGTCAATAGATCACCAGTTCCAGACAACATATCGGCTGCAGCACGGCGAGATAGACCATAGTTTTCAGTCAGGTCTTGCAGTGATTTATTCGCAACATCAGTCACATCCTGGAATACCGTGCCGAATTTAGACATGGTTTCCTCTGTGTTTATCGCTAAATCAACAGACGACTTCACAAAATCCTTGATCCCCCGAGCCAGGGCACCGACAGCCATGGTAACACCCTGGGCGACCAGAGCGCCGCCGGCCATCTGTTTCCACAGTGACGTGGTTTTTTTATCGGCATTATCGGCAGACACCCCGAGACCGTCAAGGCTCTTTTGTGCTGAGTTCGCAGCCGGGCTTAGCTGGTCTTTACCCTGTATGAGTATTTCAAGTTTTTGGCTCATTGTTATCCTTTGCCCGGTCCTTGGCAATCTGCAGATAGGTGTCCTCGATCAGGGCCAGCCGGTCAGCAAACATTTCACGGGTAGCGTCATCGGCCCCGCGTGTCCATCTCAGCCATTCAGCAGACATAATGCCGGCCTCCTTGTGTAACCCGAAATGACTGTAAAACCTGAGCGCCGCAGCATCGCCCGGTGAGAGCCACCGCGCAAACCGGGGCTCCATCATGCCCCATTGTTTGCGCCATAGCTGCCAGCCCTCTAAGTAGCCGCGGAGCTGGCTAAAAAATTGGAGCGATCACCGGCAAAGTGCAAGATATAATCCCGCAGCAGCATCGGCTCGCCCTTGTCGTTGAGTTCTTCAACTTCATCCTCAAGGGCCAGGGCCAGGATTTCATCCCTGACCTGCTCTGAGTATTCAATGTCGGAGTTCTGCCAACCGATAACAAGGGACAGTGCAAAGTCAATCAGGCCCTGCACCATCTTCGGCACGTCGATTTCACCCTTGCCGTTCATGTGCTCAGCGCCGCGGGCAGCTTTCATCGCCGGGGTGATCATCTTGATTTTAAGTCTCAGATCCCCAAACGATGCCCCGAGTTCCGGGGTCCATGCTTCCTCTTGATACCGTTTCATAATGAACATTCTTTCACCTCCTGATGCTTATTTATACAAAGACAGACCGGGGCCAGTTCACCCAGCCCCGGACCATATCTATTATTTTTCTCATTACACCAACGCGCCGCTGACGCCCGACTTCCAGATGGCCGTCGGTTTCGTAACTCCGGTCATCCCGGTGGGGGGCGCAGCCGCTTTTTGACCTCTCAGAGTCACCTCGGTATAAATCACGTCATTGTCGGGATTGCTGCACGCCTCGACCTGGAGCTGCGGGAACTGCTCGAGAAGTTGACGGCTTGCAGCGCTGCCCGAGATAGTGATATCGCCCTTGAACATCGTCCCGGCTCCCATGCCTGTATACAAGGTCTTGGACATCGCATTTTTCCTGGGGATGCGGAAAGTGATCATACAGGTCGGGTAAGCGCCGTCCTTTGGTTCAACGATGGCATCGCCACCTGTAACCAGGACCGTGTCAGACTCGCGTCCAAACGTGACAACCAGATCGGCAACCTCGAGGGCATCGTCGGCATCCAGTGCATCGCCGCTCTGTGCGTTGATTCTGAATGTGGTATTATCCATCGTGTATGCAGCGGACCGGGTCGGGAAAGTAACCGTATCGCAAGCATCGGCTGCAGCGATTGTTATCTTATTCCCGATTCCGTTGACCGTGAACTGCAGGATACCATTACCGTCAAAACTCTGCTCGACGCTGGTTGGCTTGAACGATGCGCAGGCCTTAACCTCGTCACCCTCCTGTCTGTACAGAGACAGGAACACCGCGCCCTCATCCTCGAACGGCATTGTGTGCGTGTAGGGGTCAGATCCACCCGACACAGTATCATCGCCCAGGATCGCGGCCAAGGCAAGCATCGCGGTATCGTCATTCTCGTTGACGAGTACCGTGTAGCTCGGGTTCGGGGTTACGTCAATCCCGACATGGGCAAACCCCTCAAACTGCTGCCCGGCGCTGTGATCGGGGGCAATATTGATCTGTCGATCCATGCCGGAAATGGTGAGCGCCCGCAAACCATCACCCGCGCCGACGGCAACTGCTGTTCCCCAAGTACTCGCCTTGGCAACAGCTATTTTTAACATTCTTTTCAGGACTGAATCAGCCATGTTTCACCTCGTTTTTTTTTTACAAGCAAATGTTCTTCTTGCAAGTTCATTCATCCGTTTTCTTCATCCGGTGCGGTCGGATCTGCCGCAGCCGGAACACATTGCCATGGGTAGGGCAATACGTCAATATTTTTTCCCAGCCATCGGGGACCTCATCAACCGATATGGGCGTGTCAAACACATCAGGCGTGTCAGGCACATCAGGCAAGTCAACCGCTATGGGCTGGTTAGATATAATTTTCTTCTTCAATTCATCACCGCCATATTACGTTCAAAACTGCAAGTCACCGACAACCGGAACACCTTAAAATCTTCGACCCGCTCAGACTCGATGCCATCAACATTCAGGGCATCACCGCGTGTAGCAGCAAGGGCCTTGATGTCCCGTTCGATGTTGCTAATCTCATTCCAGGCTGCCTGCTCATTCGCAGCGTAGGTGTTCTTCCGGTGATACCTGATCAGCACTGTTATTCCCATTCCGAGCGAAGCGGTCTCATAATTGCCTGTATAACTTTCTGATGCCTTGGCAACCCCTTGCACGTAATAGCTTTTGTCCGCAGAGGAGGCGGGTTGAAAATCATCCGTGTCAATATCTTTGTTCTCCGTGTAGCCAGCCGCCAACAGCGCTTGCGAGTACGCATATATCACGTCACCGAGCATAGTTACCGCCTGTATGCGCCATGTTACCGCCTCATCCTGATAGTCGCCATATTCGCCTCACGGGTCGGGATACCGGAGTAATCCGGGGCGATGTCCAGTTTAATCGACGCCATTACATCGGAGTACTTCTTTTCCGCGTCCTGATACCGCCGATCCCACACATCGCCATCAGCCCGCATGAAACCCCAGAAGATAACCGCAAGGGATTTCCAAGTCAGCGCGGAGTTAAGTTGACCAGCATCGACCAGAACAGAGCTGTCATACCCTGATCGCCACAGGTCATCAAGGATATCTGAGAAGGCCTCGTCAATCTGATCCTGATAGTTAGTTTCTCCTGACCAGATATCATCAGCCAGTGTCGGCACCCTGCGCATCAATACTGTATCATCGACCATCGGCAACAGTTTGTGATACACGGCCCAGAATAGATGCTGAGTCACCATAACAGCGCCACCAGTACTCCGGGTAGTGGTCAGCACAAGCCTGTATTCGGCTGGAACATCAAACGTGCTCGCTCCGAATGAGACCGTCGATACATTGCCAACCACCGTGCAGTTACCTGATACAATCTCCTCGGATCCCCGGTAAACGATGAAGGAGGCGGCAGACAACGCCACCGCCTCCCCATCTAGGAGGGTTGAAAGTGAAAGGCTATCAGCACGGCCGCAGTAGACCTGACGGCTTGATTGTATGACAGATGTCACGTCCTTTTCCTCCGGGTCCGCTTCATTTCAGGATGGGTTTTTTCTTCCTCAGCTACCACGCGATTAAATGTCTCGACTGCCGCGGACTGTTCGATAATCGTCACCGGGGCGGGTATAGCCGATACTTGAACCTCAAGCTGTTCGGCCCGGACTGATTTTCCCAATACGGGGGGCGTGTATTGCTGTTCGGGTTGAACGATTTCCCATTCATGAACGTTTGTCAGCAGACCGAAAGACCTTGCAGTCGTCGGCACGATGTGCCCGTCTGCTTTACGTCGAATCAGGATCGTGACATCCATTTTATACCTCACGCATAATAAGCGTTCAGCACTCCATTAAGAGCGCCTCCGCGCCACATTTTGATCCCGTACAGCACCAGACCTTTAACGGCGATACCGTTAGCGGCCTCGGGGTTGTAGTAGTGCAGCGAGGTCGGGGGGATGCTATAGGCCAAACTGATACCATCGCGGACGCCGAACATGCAGCGTTCAACAGCCTTGTCACCGGTCCCGCCGGAAGTGCCGGCATTTTCGACAGCCACGACGTTGGCCGAGGTGTAGATGTCGAAGTTGCAGAACTTGGCAACTGGGCCGCCGATGATAGCAGTGTCACCGAGCGGGGTGGCACGGTCGCCTATGGCTTCCCGGATCAGTTTGTAAATGTAGTTTGACGCCTGGAACCATCTGCCCGTTTTCGGGGCCTTCTGCACGTCGAGCTTGTAATGCGCCTCATTGAGCAGATCCCATATGGTCGCAGCGGTAACAACCGCAGCGGGGTACACGACGTTGTTAGCGTGTACATTGACATGCTGGGCGGCAATGGCCTGGGACAGGGTATCCATGATGCCGTAGGTGGCCTCCTGCAGAAACGGGCCCTCGGGGTCAAGAGCGCCCTGAACCTTGTCGATGGAGTCAACGTAGAATCTGAATCCCTTCGCCGTGGTAATGTCCATATATTCCTCGGTCGGCTGGGGGACTTCGAGCGAACCGGCATATCCGGTGTTCTTGGTGTAATTGACGATAGTCACAGCGCCAGGGGTCCAGACATGGACGCGGTCGCCGATGTTGTTAATTTCGCCCTGAAATTTCGTGTTAACAAAATTTTCCTCGGGCATTTCCTTTTTTAGGGTTTCGTGAATCTGCCGAGACCAGATCTCGGGGATGAAGTTAAAAGCAGCCATAATATACCTCCGTCGGTATTACTTAATCACCCCCCGACGGAGCTGGTCCAGTATCGCCGATTTATTGGCTGAATACTGTTCAGTGGACATAGCATTGATCTCGGCTCTTGTGAACACATGACCGGGAGCGTTTGGAGTAGACCCCTTGCTTTTGTCGGTCGGCACAGCGGGAGGGTTGACCGGGGTCAAGGGATGAGGCATCCGAAACAGCCACGGCTTCTTGTCTTTCAACTCCGCCATGACTTCCCCAAGGTTGCCCATGTCATCACTGACCTGTCCCATAAAAAGGATTACTGCATCGGGGTCAACAAGCTCATACTCAGCGATTGCACGCGATGCAATCTTGAGCTGCTTGTTTTCCTGAGCCGCCGCCCTGAGTTTTTCCTCACGGTCTTTAAGCAAGGTTTCGAAGTCTCCCCGCTTCTTGGCTTCTTCCTCTTGTCGCTGTTTTTCTGCCTGTTCGAGCCTGTCAAGTCTGTCCTGTAGTTGTTTTTTTTCCGCCAGGAGTTCCTTATTTTTGATCAGAACACCCTCGGGATTGACGATGTCAGCCCCAAGACCCGGCGCTGCCGTGGATTTCAGACTCTCATCAGCGACGCTGCCGCCTTGATTGTCAAGTTTTTCACTCATAGGTTTTTACTCCTTGCCCTATTATGGGGTTATTTTTATCTTTTGTCAACATATGTGATTAATATCCGGTGCCTTGAGGCCGAATACCCCTGCAAGATGACCCTCGACAACAGGCCATATTTTACTTTTATCAATCTCTCCCCGCGTGGCTGCCGCGTGTAGTATAGCCAGTTGACTCAGGTACTTCTTGCTGCTCATGTCATGACCTTGGACATAGATCCGGCTAGCATGGCGGCTCAGGAATCTGAGTAAAACTATAACGGTCCACAGCGTATCAGCTATATTGTGTCGTCTGATGTCCTCAGCTCCGATATACAGGATCGGGACCCACGGTGGCAACTGAACCGCTATCTCATCAAAATGGCAACCGACCACGGCAGCCATACTGCACGGGTAGACGAGCGCGGCCTTGTTAACGGCAAACGTTATGACCTGATCTGGCGCAAAAACATACCGACGTTTAGATGGGCCATCCCCGATCATTGCAACAGTTTTGTCGGTAATCCAGGGGATAATATCATCGGGCCGGTAAATCAGCCTGCCGCCCATTGACGGGGCCTGGGGCCTGGGTATCGCTATAATAGCTTTCTGATCCATTTTTCCATCACGTCGCGCAGCCGTTTAATTTCAGCCTCAAGCCGGATCCCGAAAAACTCCCGCTTGGGCATCTTGAACCCTGCCCCTCGACCGGACTTGCCGCCCTCATTGTGAACCAGGGCGATATCATAGATTTTCTGATCCCCTTCAACAGCAATGACGGCTTGCTTTGCCGTGGCCTTGCCTTTGATGGATCCGAGCATTTTACCAGACAGAAAGAGATTGACAAACGATGACCGCTTCTTCTTTGCGTACTTGTCGGTGTACGGTTTAAACGGTGCGCCTCCGACATCACGGCCCGACGCGGTGCGTTTCAGCAGTACGTCGATAGCCTCGTCTTTGACCTCTGTCATCATGCCGGAATCGCCCTGTTTCCCTATGCGCTCTATCTTCTGCAGCTTGGCTTGTATCTCTTTTAGGCCCTTGACTTTTACGCTCATATGTTCGCCCGGAGCCATTCCAACTTTTCAATCAAGCTCAATATGTTGTAGTACTCAATGGGCAGCGTCCTGCCTGAAACATTGTACCGAGTGATCAGCTCTGTCAGCTCTTCAAAAATAGGATCGAACCGCGCCGCATCAGCAAGGCTCAGGTCTTTCAGTCCCGTGGCCTCTTTGAAGTCCTGTAACAATATAACCCTGCCGTTCATCTTGTCGAACTTCACACCCTGCATCAGTTCGTCAATGGTCCGCTCTATGGCATCGTCAATCGCAGCGTCAGCGTCAATCTCTATCTCATCGCCGACCACCCGGGCCGGGACCAGTTGGCACCGGCAATTAAAACCGCACTGAGTAGCACCCTCCCGTGGCAAGCCCTGATTTATCCAGTCGTCCCACGGCTGGGGTTGAGTGTCTCCCCGCTCAATGCAGTCGGGGCAAACCTTGCCATCACCTATCGTCAGCCAGTACCATAGATCAGACATCACGCACCCCGTCAGACATCTCTATCACCACTCGCCCAGCGACCGCCCCACTGTGCTGCATCTTGTATCGCACATCTGACGGCCTGCCAGAGTGACCTTTTATACTCAGAGAACGCCTGATCGACCGCCGGGCCTTTTTTTAATCCAAACACCCGCGCATTATAGACGCCGACCGCCCGCTTCATTGAATCATTGACCCGTTTGGAGATGTATTCATTGACGGAAGCCGGGAACGGGACACCTTTGGCACCCATCTTCAACCCCCGCTGCATCGCCTCGACGCCCAGGGACCAGGATCCGGGAACAGTATCCTGCAGTGACCGCTTAATGACAGTATGATCACCAGGGCCGCCCTTGAGTGCTTTGTCAAGGATGATTTTCTGCTGTTCCTCCATTTCCTTGAGCTTGAGCTGCAGGATGATTTGAATAAACCTCATGCCCTATACCTCGGTCTCATGCACTATGCCTCTGTCTCAGTATCCATCCCGATATCCATGATCAGGCTGTCGGTTTTAGGGGTGAGTTCTTTGTACAGCTTAAGGTTGTACCGCATTTCAGCCTCTGCCTCAGCCTCGTCAATGATGCCGTCATTGTATTTCATGTAGACCGACGCCGGGGAGGCAAGGCCCAGTTCCATTTTCTTCTGGTCATTTTCAAGCTCTGTTTTTTCGTCAGCCATCCCCATGGAGGCGAACTTGACATCAATATCAACATCAAGCGGGACGCCATGGCCCTCGATCTCTGATATCCGCTGTATCATTTTCCAAAGCCGCTGTTCCGCATCACGGAATATCTCTACTTGATCGGTCCAATTATCTTGCAGTTCCTGGCTCTCAATCTTAAGTGCAACCCCTGATTTTTGCGTGGGGGCGTTGAAACTCTCAACGCTGATCCCGTATGTCTGACCGACGGATCTGACATAACGTTCGAGGTCCCCCCGGATCTGGTCAAATGCCGCAGTCAAATCAAGGGAGGTAAATGTCGCACCGCCCTTGACATGCAAGATTGAATCCGGGGAGAGTGTCAAGCCGTTTGGCACATCGCCGTCTGTGTCAACCGCGATCTGTTTGAATGACTGCCACACCGCAGCGAAGTCAAGCAGGGTGTTTCTGACGGCTGTCACAAGGTTGGCGACATACAGGTCATTACCGGTTGTGCCATCCCAGAACGCCGCCTCAAGGTGGCCGATATGGATCGGCAGAAAAGGTATAAACCCATACGGGTTAACCATCGCTTCATTGCCAGGCACCGGCTCATCGACGGTGTTGATGACTTTCCCATAGTTCATGGTCTTGTATTCGCCGACCTCGACACGCAGGAAGTGCTCCGTCTCGGTCCATACCTGCCAATATCGTTGGCTCTTGCCCGATGGTAAAACTCGCTTTCTCTCGATCAGGATTGCAATCATACGGGTTGGATCCTCGGGATCTGTCACGACAATGACCTGATCAGGGGTCAGGACATCAAGGTTCAATTTCCCATCACGCCACACGGGCCGAACGAATACCGTATTGACCGAGTTGACAAACAGGTTGACTGTTTTCATTTTGAGGTCCACACGGGCCTCGTCATATATCGCCGTGATATCTGCCGCCTGTTCACGGGTCATAACTTGACCGCCCTTGTAGAACACGCGAACGGGAGGCTTTTTATAGATCCGTGATATCCGTTTCAGGAAACGTTTATAGACGTTCTGCGACGTGTTGATGTACTTTTCCAGGATGTCGAGGCTGTCCTTGCTGACGTAATAGGCCATCCGATCGCGGGTCTGCATCCAATAATTATCCCGGAGCATTTCAAGCCGGTTATAGGCCTGCAGTTGTCTCTCGTCCTCTGATTTTTTCTCGTCGTTGAGTGCCGCCAATATCAATGCTGTTTCCATCTCTGTCATGGTATCTCCTATACTGCCGTCACGGATCGTTGACGGACGGGGAAGTAGTGATTTATCAGGTATCCAAGGGCATCGGATATGTGTCCAATTCCTTTTTTTTCAAGTGACTTATCAATCCGGCCGTCTGGCAATAGTTGTACCCGGTTGAAATCCCTGACGGTCTGAGGGCAAGACGCCGGGTTAATGTAATAGTGGACATCGCCCGATGATGTCCTGAGCATCGAATTGACGGCAGCGAGCCTGTCACGTTGGAATGGGTTGGCTGTACGGGTCAGAACATCAAAGCCCCGTTTCCTCAGGATTGCCAAGTCCGATACAGTGCTGTTCGAGGACTGAGCGCCACCGGTAGCATCGGGGATCACCGTCACGCCGTGGCCTGACTCAATGCCCAGGGTACGGCATATCTCATCGCACATTTCAAAGGTGTTGCTGTTTTGCAGGTACAATTCGCCCCACTGAAAAACAATTCTCCGCCTCTGGTCAACATGACACAGGACCGCCGTCATCGGGTTGACGTTGAAATCTATCCCAACGTAAACCGGCGCTCTCTGATCCCGGAACAGGTCCCGATTATAGTTGTGCTCCCCGAACGCGTAATACGCCTGACCCTCAGACGAGCCAAACGCGCCCTGATATTCTTGCTCGAATGTCCGCTGATCCATGGTGGAGCGGGCCGCAGCGATTTCAGCAGGTGTCAGGACATCAGATGAGAACCAGGTATAAAAAGCCCATTCGGACCAGTCATCATCAGGGCCGTAATTCTGGCCTTTGTGATACGCTCCCTCTATCGGTATTGTTTTGGGGATTGATCCATTGCAGATTTTCAGGGCCAGTTCATACAGGGCAGCCCGGCCCTCTGGGACTCCCTCAAGGATTGCCCATCCCAGGGTATCAGACAGCACTGGCCTGATATGTTCCTCCCAGACTCCAACTGGAACATCGTCAAACTCAGTAATCACGCAGGCATGCCAAACTTGACCCTCGACCCGTTCACCGGCCATCAGGCCGATGACTTGTATCTCTGAGCCGTTTATTAGTTTTATTTTTAGCGCAGTCTCATTAATATCTCTGGTGAACAGTCGCATGTCGGATTTGAGTGCATCCCAGAATATCGCCTTTGCCTGCTGATGTGTCGGAGCGCCCAGGAAATACCGGCCTTTGTGCAACATGGCGTATTTTTGGAGTTGCCACCTTGACAGCAGCGTTTTCCTTGATCGCCGTCCAGAAGTGACAATCTTGAACCGGGTCGAGTCTTTTTTGAATTGTTCCTGTATCGCTGTCAACCCAACGGGTATATTCATGCCGTCACGCCGTGTTTCATAGGCTCACATCTTCTCCGCAATTTCCTGCATAGCCTTAAGCAGGGCCTCACTTGCCGATGATGTGTCATCTCTTTTATCAGACTGTCCCAGGTACTGTTTACCCAGGAAAATAGCCATTGCTGGGTTGTTTTCGGCGTGCCTCAGTTGTGTCCGGCGAAGGCTTGCCCGCCCCGCCGCCTTTTTTGTCTTGAAAAATTCACGAAAACTTGTTCCGTAGGTATCTCGGCAATATCTTTCTATTGTTTCGGCGCATATACCGAGGACAGCTGAGATCTCCTCCTCGGTGCATTGGATCGCGCATAACCCCTCAAAAGTTTTCTGGTTAATCTGTATCTTCGGTCTGCCGCCTTTGTTTTTCATCCCTTATATTATGGTCAGATTCTGTCTCCCTGTCAACTTTCTCAATACCACATTCTGACAAACTGCCGTCTATGGTGCCCAAAATATACATTTGTCCAACGTCGTTGTATTTTCTAATGGTGATCATTTTTTTAATATATACACATAAGCAAAAGCACCGCGAGATATAATATTGTTGTGACTATTCCTCATCCAAAGACCACGTATTGGTATAGAATTTATGAATATCAGTAAACTTTCTTTAACTCCCAAGCAGAGTTGCTGCATTGAATATATGCCGCATCAAGATAGATTTTCTCACTGCGAATAAAGTCGAGTATTTCCGTTTCGTGAAATCTTTGTGAATCGGGAATGACAACAATAGTTGAATACCATTCCAAAATCTCAACATCAAGCTGTTTTAATTTTGATATTACATCCTCTTTTTTATAGTAGCAATATTCAAAATCACCTTCATCAATCAGTATTGTTCTGTATTCGATACTCATTTCCCGCTCCTGCCTTTATGCCACCTATTCACATGCTCCCAAACACCCCGCAGGACTTTGTCATATGCGGCCTGTCCCCCGAGTATGCACACCGTGTACCCGGCTGCTGTGGGGATACTCAGGGGCATCCAGCCGACCAGGACAAGAACAGCATAGATCAGGACACCAGTGATCCAATTGATCGCCTTCGGCGGGAACCAGAGGTAGAGTTTGAGCACGGCGGTCAGGTAGCTGCCAAACAGTGTCCCCAGTAGGGCCAGTGCCAGCGGTATCAAGATTTTTTCGTCGGTCATTTTATCTCCTTGCTCCTCACTATATCAATCCATTCTTGGACGATCCGCTCCATAATCTTTACTATATCAATCCATTCTTGGACGATCCGCTCCATAATCTTTTCATAATCATCAAGGTCCGTAATTTTCATTTCACCCGACACGATTTTCTCAAACACGACGCTCGGTATGACATGAGCATTGCCGTCACTTGTTTGGACCAGAAATGTTTCGTCGGCTGACGCACGATCTATTTCAGCAAGCGCCTCATCGAGAGTTACCTCCCTGCATGGTTCTTTCATATTAACTTTCAATTTTTTCATTTTGCCTCCTTGCCATCCACCGCCGCCCTCACAATCCTTGCACACTTATCCATAATCCCAAGTTGCACCGGGTCCGCGTCCCCATGCTTAAAAATCAGGTCACAGATAACGGAGGCTTCTTCTGTTGTAAAAGGAACGGGGTCGGGGGCCTGTATCTTCGCCATGATTTCGGCGGGGGATTGATCACAATTTCGAAATCCATCACGATCTTCTAAGACCGTTGAAAAATAAAAACCACTATCACGAGTAAGGGGACCAAACTCAACGATGTGTGATGAATTTACAAAAAACGCCACGCCTTTGTTAGTCAACTCAATAAACTTGCTCATTTTTCACCTCACCAACCAGTAAACTCTGGCATATTTTTAAACTCAGACTCTTCCATTTCAACCAGCTCAAGGATAATTCTATCCCCGGCTTCTGCCCCATCAAACTCACCATCCAGGGCGTTGGACACGTTTTCAATCGCTTCAATGTAGCCGCCTTCCCCGTATTCCGGTCTGATAATTTTCACGTATTTTTTGATCATTGTTTCCCTCCCTTCATCTCCTCCATCACCTCAGCCGCAGCCGTTTCAAGGCGCTGAGGGTTGCCCTCGCACTTTATCGCCATGCGTTCTTCCCACCGTTCCCGCTCGTCCGGCCCCATGAGGGAGAGGATATCTTCAAGGTCGCGGAGGAAGGTCATTTGGATACCCCATCAAACACTTCCACCGCATCCCTCAGCTCCTTGAGTGTGCAGTTTTCACCGTCTGCAAGGTGTCGGTTATCAGCAAGTGTTTTTCGGGCGGCGGCTAGAATGGCGTTGTAGTCGCGGTCAAGCGGGATTCTGACCCCATTGACGAACAACCCCGCTATGTTGCCATCAAACTCTATGTCTGGCTCGAAGCGGGCGGTGTAGCGGTCCATATCAACATAGAACGGCTGATAGTGGCCATAATCGTCATACATAACGAACAGATCCCCGCAGTTGTCAACACAGAAGTAAGCAATCCTGGGCGCTCGTATACCGGCCTTTTCTGCCATGATCGTTGCAACAGCAACCGGGTAGGCTTCAAGACCGGTTTGGTTGTCAAATACTTCGAATTTCATGTTCACCTCCTCACCTTAACGCGGTCCCTCAAAAACATAGTGGCCGCCACGCTCTGTCCTTTGCCAGTACATCAGCCACCAAAACTTGTTGACCGCTGATATCAACTCTTCACACCCTGACCACCCACCGGTGCTGATATACAGCCTCGCCTTACCGCGAAACCTTGTTATATGTCCCGACCCATAACCAGTTGACTCAAATAGTTCCAGCAGTAATTCAGCCCCATCCAAAAATTTTGACGGGTCGATATTTCTGACCGCTTCGATCTCTTCATCTTCTGGATAACCTGGATGTTCCATTATTTTCTCACCTTCACCCGGCGGTCACAGATAGGGCATTCCTTTCTTTTTTTGGTAAATGAAAAACAATAGCTGAGAACTTCACCAGAGTCATACTCTTTATAATCCCTGCACGTTGGAAAGAATTTTCCGTTATGTACCCGCCACTCGCACTCACCAAAATGCTTTTTGATGCACCACCAACACACGCCAAACATCTGTCGAAGCCAGTTCATAGTTCACCTCTTGCTTTTTTCATGATCTTTTTTACGAAACAAACCTCACAATCCGATGCTGGACAATTTAAATTTTCAATGTTATTTGCACACAGTGTTTTGATTGCCTCATACATCTCTGGTGCTGCGGAGATAAGATGGGAGTTTTTAAAAAATTCTTGCTGATTACTAAGCCCATATCGGTTTACTACAGCAATGGGCGCGAATTTGTCATCGCCAACATCATATGTGCTTTCTTTTGGATCTCTTGCGATTATGTCGTATGGCCTATAATTGCTTACCTTCCACGGTCCCGGCGTAAATTTTTCGTTGCTCATAGGGACACCCCTTTTTTTGGATAAAATTCTGCAACAACAGCCCTGTATAAAAAAAGATCAATTGACCCTATAACATTATTATTTTTATCCACGAACTCGTATCTCATGGTTTTTTCATTTTCTCGAGTTGACCTGGAATGTAGTATCATGTGAGAACCAAAATCAATCAACGCTTTGTGGGCGTTCTGCAATTCAATTGACGACGGATTCATAATTCCACCCCGTGTTTTTTGAGGAGTTCTTTTTTTGTAACCAAAATGCAATGCGATCCACAATGGACACCGCCAACGATAATTGGGCGCTCGTTTATTTCCCACATTTCCGGCACCTCCTCTATCACCGCCTTCAGACTTGCGTTCTCGGATTTCAGAGCGGCGATTTTCTCGGTAAGCTCGCTCACATAGTTATCGGGATATCCCTTGATTGATTTCATCTCCGTGATA
>DATIKF010000240.1:0-18774 GCA_035477855.1 Dissulfurispiraceae bacterium | reverse complement strand
TAGCGAAACCGTCCTCATACCAGACCAATGGAGTGAGGGCCGGTTGCTGAGAGGCGGGTCAGTGATGGATATTGTTCGTCTGCACGCCGAATGCCTGTCGATCCGAGAAATTTCTAGGCGGACCGGGTTTTGCCGGAACACGGTGCGCAAGTACCTGCGTGCCGCAAGTCCGCCCGCCAATCGGGCTAGACCGCGGGCCAAGGCACCCGGCCCGTTGCCGGAGCCAGAAAAGGTCGCTGACATAATCGCTCATCACTAACACTGACATTTTCCCTTGACGTCGACAGCCAAACCGGGTCACAATCCAACCGGCCTTGACAATTTCTTGAAGCTTGCGCATGGACGTCCTCCTGTTCGCCATGACGGTCCACCTTTCCTCAACCTGCTTGAGGTCTTCGACTTTCGGGTGGACCGGCCTCTGGCCGGATGCTTCGCCCAGCGTGGCTACGCTCCCAGATTCAGGTGATCGATTTCACCGGAATCGGTGATCGATTTGCTCCGGAATGGGTGATCGGTTTGCGCCGGAATCGGTGATCGACTTGGGGCGGAATACGCAACCTGATCAACGAAGTCCTCGAATCTCGAGTTCTCCAACCACCGCTATTTGAGCTAACCCGCTGGCGGGGCGCACCTTGCTAACCGATGGCACGGTTGATCCGTGTTTGTGCCGGTGGTGAAAGCTCTAGCCCAAAGGAAGACACCAGGCTTGCGCCGAACCACCGAACGCCAGATTAGATCCACAGTCCACTGGAACAGCCCACGGGAACTGGGCAACTCCAGCTAGGGGGCATAAGGTCACTGTGGAAAGGCGTGAGGCCACGGCCTAGTTTGCGACGATTTTCGGTGGTTTTCTTTTCAAGGAAGGAAGGACGACTAAGAGGATGGCCAAGAACAAGAACGAGATTGAGGCAAAGATTGAGTATCAATACATAATTGGCGAGGTAAACGCTGGCGGCTATCGTCCTATTCGCTTCTCGCGCATCAAGTACAAAGCTAGTCCGGTCACCCATATAGACATACGCCGCTACCAACGCGGCTATGATAGCGAAGGCGAGGAAGCCTTTTATCCAACGAAGATTGGCTTCAGGTTTCTTGAGGACCACTTTAGACGTGTCGTTAGGGAATACGTGCTCGTGCCCGAGGCGTACATCCACCCTGTCATCGGCAAATCCTCGCTTTGCCTATTGGAGTCAGGCGACTTCGAGAGTGCGGTTCTCAAGGCCTTCAAGACGGTCGAGACAGGCATAAGAAGGTGGACAGAATCAAGTGCTGACGAGTTTGGCGTGAATCTGATACGACGGGCATTCCATCCCGAGAATGGACCGCTGACCGACTTGGCCCTTCCGAAGGCGGAAAGAGAGGCCTTATGTCACTACGTGGCTGGCGCATTTGGCTACTATAGGAATCCCTGTTCGCACAGGGACATCGACATGGATTTTCTCTCCGCGTTCGCGAGAGTCGTCGTCGCCAGCGATCTGCTCAAGATTGTCGAAAGAGCTGGTGGGGCGGCCACACGGAAGACGAAGGCATAGCACCACGCTTCAGCGAATCAGCGGTCGCGTTGCCTGCATCGGCCGCTGACTGTATGCGCTAGCTGCATCAGACCCGAGTGGTCGGTTCCGTCGCAAACGGTGGTCGCTTTGGATCGTAATGAGTGGTCGGAATGAATCGTAACGGGTGGTCGTTTTGCGTCGGAATACACACCTTATATCGGCGGGTTAGCTCAAATAGCGGTGGTTGGAGTGGGTGGCGTCCGGCTTCGGCTGAAGGATAGCCTTCGGGGGAGTGGTGTTTCCTTCAGCCCTGCTCCTATCATGGCAATAGACGAACCCCATCAAGAAACTGGCGGCCAAGACTGATTCGGTGCATTGACCGTCCAGCGTGGCAACTACGCCCGTCGGTTTTCCCCACGGGCTCCTAGCGAAAGCTGTTTGCCACTCGAACTAGCTGACTCAAGTCGACATCCCCGACGTCAGGTCCCCAAGATAGGCGAATTGCCCCCGCGATCACGTCTTCCGGTAACTTCATTGCAGTGAGGACGTGACTTGGCCTGTAGTCCTCGGAGGTGCAGGCCGAGCCGCTAGAAATTGCTATCTCGTCTCTAAGAGCAAGCATGAGCGCTTCTGCGTCAACGCCCCTGATGGACACGTTCAGGCAGTTGGGGAGAGAGCACTGAATTGGGCCGTTGACTACGAACTCTAGTTCCTGCAGTTGCTTCAGGATGCTTTCCTTGATACGTAGGGTCGTGTTCATCCAGTCGTCATGGTGAACGCGGGCCAAATCGGCTGCCTTGCCAAACCCTGCAACCAGAGCTACTGGCAGAGTCCCCGGCCGCAGGCCACTCTCCTGCCCACCACCATACATCAGGGGCTCCAGCGGCGGGCGGACATGCCGGGCACGACGTATTATGAGAGCCCCGACGCCCTGAGGCCCGTACATTTTGTGACTGCTTACACTCACGAGGTCGTAGTGAAGCCCTTTGAGTTCCTCCACCATTTTACCGCACGTTTGAGCGGCATCCACGTGGAAGTACACTGGCGTTCTCTTGAGTGCCAACCCAATCTCGGCAACTGGCTGGATGACCCCAGTCTCATTGTTGGCGTGCATGACACTCACGAGGAGAGTATCATCTCTGACACGGTAAAGAATGTCGGAAGCCCGAACACGCCCTAAGGAGTCAGGGAGCACTATTTCTACATCGAAGCCTTGTCGCTCGAGGCAGGCTAAGGGTTCCAAGACCGCTTTATGCTCAATGGCTGTAGACACAATGTGCTTCCGGCCGGTCCTAATGCCCCACGGAGCCAATCCGAGGATAGCCAGATTGTTGCTCTCGGTTGCTCCGCTGGTGAACACGACCTCACCAGTCTGCACCCCTAGGAGCGTGGCCACCTGCTCCCGAGCTTGCCGAACCGCATCCTTCGCTCGTTGTCCATGGTAGTGAGTTCGGCTTCCCGCGTTTCCGTAGTTACCCTTGTACGTCCGTATAATGACCTCAAGTACTTCGGGAGATACCGGAGCAGTGGCGTTATAGTCCAAGTACAGAGGCACTGAAGCTCACCCCTCTGGCTTCCAATCCCGGCCCTGCAACGCCAAACCGAGAAGATCAGAGGTAGACTTGATGAGATTGGCGGCGGCCAGATACGATATCCCCCTGTGCAGATGAAGCCTGAACTGACAGGCAAGGGTGGAAGGGTCCGTGCCCAGTCCGTCCTCCAGACATCGCTGTACGATGAGGGCGGAGTAGAGTTCGTGGTGCTCGCCACCAAAGACGTGCCAGGTCATTTCAACGTTGCTATCAGT
The DNA here is from genome assembly GCA_035477855.1 of Dissulfurispiraceae bacterium. Taxonomy (GTDB): domain Bacteria; phylum Nitrospirota; class Thermodesulfovibrionia; order Thermodesulfovibrionales; family Dissulfurispiraceae; genus JAAYUK01. The sequence goes on along the minus strand of DATIKF010000240.1, from coordinate 15,474 downwards.
TGAGATGTCAACTTCGCTGGGGCGGGTAGGCTCTCGAAGGGAGAGGCAAAGGGCCCAACGGCAAAGGATGTTCCATTGCTTGATTCCCGTCTTTCCCTTTAGCCGAGCCAACTGCTCTTTGGCCTGACTTGACAGCCTGATCTGCTTCGTTATCATCCTCGGAGACCGTCACGGTCTGAGAAATAACCCTCGCGTATCTTCGTCTGCTTCTGCTCTTCATCATGGTCGAGTAGATACGTCTGACCAATGTGACCAGCCAAGTACTGCAGGTACGGCCCAACGATCTCCGTATCGGTAGAAAGAACGATGACTTGGTGGCTAGCGTTGGGCAAGTACTGCGCTACGAAGTTCAACCGGTGAGAGGAGTCAAGTCTTCCCATGGGTGCGTCAATTATAACGGGCAGCCTGCGGTTCGACGCCCGAGCTAGGCCCCAAAGAACGGCTAGGGCCAGCATCTGCTTCTCTCCGCTAGAGAGTTCAGACCTGGATATCTCCTCCCCTTGGTTGTTCAAGAGTGCTATGCGCAAAGTCCGCGGGTCAATGCGGACCTGGCACGTTAGCTCACGCTTATGGGTTAGGAGCGCGAACGCTTCAGCAATGCGGTCAGCAAGGAGGGCCACCTTTCTCTCCGCCACCCGCTCGCGAAACGTCTCCATCATCAGGCGGCTGCGTGTTGCGTACTTGATGACCCGCTCCGACTCCTCGGAGCCAACCAGCCTATCCGCCAAAGCCGCCATGTCCCCGTCGATTTCTTTCATCTCGCGATCAAGGCCTGCGACTGTCTTCGCGAGATTGGCCTTCACTTGCTCCAAATCAGCTGCTCTACGAGCCAAGCTTGTGACTTCATCGAGGCTAGCAGCTACCTCTTCCCGGTTTACCTCAACCGCTGCGTGTCTTTCAACGAATTGCCATTCCTCCTCGATGTCGCGCATTCTCCCCAGAATTTCCGAAGTCTCCAGCCGAAGCTCCTCGAACCGTACATCCAAAGCCCCGTCCAGGAGGGCTATGCCCTGTGCTGACAGCGGCAGCAATTCCGTGCCCTGAGCCAGGCGCAGAAGTTCCATCTCCTGGCAACGACATCTCGCCTGAATCAGAGCCATGATCCGTTGGTCTTTTGAGTATCGGCGGAGAGCTTCCAGCAACTCCCGGTTCCGGGCTTGGATTATCGGAAGAGCAAGGCGTGCTTCTCTTGCTGCTTTCTCATCCGCGACTCGGTCGCGAATGCGCCTCAAGAGGTCCTCAGTCAGCAGAAGTGGGAGGGGGCCAGCGGCTGCTGCGACTGCGGCGCTCTGGGCCTGATGGGCAGCCTCACGCAATTGCTGCTGGCGGTCCAAGAGAGATTGCTGTCTGCGAACTAGACTGCCACCTCGACGCAAATACTCTTCATGCTTCCGTTGGACGAGTTGGCTAAGACGTTCAAGATCAGTATTGGCGCGGGCAATGTCCTGCTTCGTTCGAACACGCTCGACCAAAAGAGACGTCTTCCTTAACTGCAGAGCACTCAGTTCTTTCTGGACATCCCCGCTCCCCAGCCGCGATTGGTGGGTGCGGGTCAGCGAACTTAGGTCAAGGATGAGGTCATCGATTATGTCTAGATCCAGCATTCTGTGAATGGCTGTTCGCATCTCCTCAGGCGGTTCGTCCGATTCGGCTAGGTCACCGATTCTGTCTCCATCGAAAAAGAAGAGGCTGGCCAGTCCTACCGGAATTAGCTCATCGACGTAGGAGTCCCACCCCGAGGCCAGAAGATCATCCCTGTGACCATCTCTCCAGACTTGCAGGCGTTCCTCAATCCTCTTACTTCCCTCCCAGGATCTCCTGACCCGAATGCTAGCAGGGTGGGCGGGCGAACCTGTCACCAAGTCGATCTCTACCCAAGCCTCTGCTCCTTCGGGGGAGTTCCGGTTGACTAAACCGCGAAGATAAGATGAATAGCTGCGGCGGGGATTGCGCATCGCCGGAGACCGTGAGCCGTATAGTACCAGGAGGACTCCGTCAAGCAGACTTGTCTTGCCCCATCCATTCAGACCCCCGATGATGGTTATGCCCCGCCCCGATGCGAGCAAAGGGTTTGCAGGCTCTACGGCCTGTTCTCCTCCGTACACGCCGAAGTTGGAGAAAGCCATGCGCCGTATAATCATGCTTGGCCATCAGGGTCTTCTTGAATGAGCAGACTCCCCCGGAGATGGCTCCGATGCCGGTGGAAGGCAACTGCATCCTCTTCGGATTCGTAGAAACACCTACGGATTATCCCCTCAAGTTCCTGCTTGATGGGCTTCCGCACTATGGACTCCCGGCTCTTCTGCGCAAGGTCTATCATCGATGCCAGCATGTCCAAGCGCACATGGTCACCTTCACAAAGCTCTTCGAGCAACTCCCACTCCGATCGGCTAAATGAATGTGGCTGGAGGTCGTCCTTGAACGGGTAGGGGCAACCCGTCATTTCTTCATACAACCCGGGTAGGGTATCGTCGAATTCATGTTTCTCTTGAACCCAAATACGTCGGATTTCGCGGAGTTCTTCCGGGGTGATGAGGACAATGTCACCTGCAGGCCCGGGGCTCAAGCGGCGGATCTCTTCCTGTGTTCCCAAGAGCCTTCGTAACAGGTACTCCCGCCACCGCTTCGTGTAAGGACCATGTATGGCTTGGTCGGCTTTGAGTTTCAGACTCCCGTCCATCCTTCGGTAGTCCCTACGGTCCCGATCATCAATCGCTCCGTCGGAGCCCAAGACCCCTATCTCGTTTCTCAAGTCAAGCAGGGGCGTCATCCAAACCTTCTCCCCATCATTCTGGATCATAGCTTCCATGGACCTGTCTACTGAGACCAGCGTACATACCCAGCAGCCGAATCGACTACTGCCACAGCTTGGCGTGGTTGTATCCAGAATAATAGGACAATCATTGTCAAGCGAGGCACCTCGGTACATTTGCATGAGCGCCTTGTTTGACCTCCCCCAGGGGTTCTGATACTGCATAAGGTACAGCCAGACATCGTCGTTTGACCATGATTCAATAGGGGAGAACACCTGGGAGTTGGGGAGACTGGCATTCGGACTCAGGTAGTCACGTGTGCGCCGGCTCTCATGTCGGCTCATTATGGCCGATCGACGGGAACTCTCGGCCTTCCTTATGCCGAGAACCAAGACTGCTTCACCATGGCTCTTGAGAACGTTAAGTATGAAGGAGTTAGATGGAGCTATCTTCAGACGGCTCGTACACCACCGAAAGGTCTGCCGCGGAGCTGGATACCCCCGCCCCAAGAGATTGACCCAGTAAGTATCCTTGGTCTTTGGCGTCAGTCTATGAGGTACAATGGGCATATCCTGTTCCACCGAAGCACGGCGTATCAAGTCATGCGCCTCAGAAACCCAGCGAGCTACTACGGGTTGCTCCACCAAGGTATCAGTACTAATAACGTAGACTGTCTTGCGGTTGCGTTGGTCCGCAGATAGACTGGCCAAGGCGTACCACACAAGTTGGAGAGTGGCCGTTGAGTCTTTCCCCCCACTGTATCCGACCACCCAGGGCACTTCGTCTTCAAGGAAGAGGCGCTGTATGAACTCAGTTATCTCCTGTACAACGCCTTTCGTCAGGCTCAGTTGGGTCATGCCTTATCCTCCGAGGAAGCCTTTGAACTGATGAATGCCGTTTCCAGCATTTGCTCGTCATCGGTCAATGGAATTCCCAACATATGCTTGACCTGGTTGGTGAGGAGCGAGACGTTGTTGCGGGATATCGAGACCCTGCCCCCAACCGTTGCCCTACCCTCCCATTGTTGAGTGTTGGAGCGGTGCCAGTCGACACACCTCAACCCCCCAAGGGCTGTCTGCCACCCGCCTGGATTGTGTCTTAACAAAGCCCGGCCTGCTCGGCCTATTGCTACTAGGGCTACAGTATGGGCGTGGATGTACTCCCTCCGCAATGAAACAGCAGAAACGTGTCCGGATCTCACTTTTTCCCAAGCGTCTATGTTGGCGTCAACCCGGTTCCAGAAAAGCTCTGCCAAAGCCAACCGTTGCTCATATGATGAGTTCAGCTGATCAGCGAGAAGTTCACAGGTTGCACGATGGACACCGCTGAGTGTGAACAGACTTCGCGACCTGTTTGAAATCGTGGACTTGTCAAGCTCAGTAAGGCCCCGGAATGCGACGACTCGGTGAACGAGTTCTCGAGTTAAGACCGACAGATGATCCCTGTGATCATAAAGGATGCTCAGAGACTGGGTTGGCCTGACAGCATAGCGATTCAGGTCTGCAAACATCTGCTGGGCTCGTCTCAAGCCAGTATCAACGAAAAGCACACATGCGATGGTCTCGTCACCTAACTCGGGCTGGGTCCTGAGAGCCATTTCAATGGCAGCTCTTCGATGCTGACCGTCATTTATCACCATTCTCGCTGACATCGGAATGCGGATGTGGCCGATATTGTAGAGAGCGAGGTCATCAGATACCGGAGTGAATTCCACATCGGCATCGATAGATGCGGTCAGGGCGGAGAAGACATACTCGGTCGGATTCTTCACGATGTAGTTAGCGATTGCGGGTACGCGTGCCTTGTTGAGTAGCCTCTGAGAACGAAGTTCGGGTCGTAGTTCCTGTTCATCAAACAAGAGGATGCGGGGAATCAAACGCATGGGACACATGGTTACGTAGTATTCGCGACTCGCCTGAATGCCCCGGATGACAGGAAACACGTAGTGGAAAGCGGATGACATTGATCGGATCTCCTAGTGGAAGTTTCTCAAGTTACCATTGGAAGTACGACGCAAAGTAGTCCCAATCCTTCTCCGGTCGAACATAGTCCAGACATGACCGCCTAACGGCCAAGGGACGCCCTGTGTTAGCCAGTCGGCAGGAACCTGCTCAGGTCGAACTCCTCGTTTCCCCCGTCTTCCTGGGGTCGCCGTTCTCTATCGATTACCAGAAGGAGCCTGCCAAGGGGGTCGCTGAGCCCACGCAATTCCTGCTGGAGCAGCTCGAGACCGCCGTTGGCATATTCTTCAAAGATCATTGAGCGCAAATCGACGGCTGAGTCGGATTCGCCCAAGGTGGTGGCGTCCTCCGTAGCAGCTAGTGCTATCAGATTGAACACTAATCCATAGCCTTGCCTTTCAAACACCTCAAACCGAATCGGCTCGCCTGTGTCGGCGAGTGGCCGGCGGGCTTCCTGACGGAAGCCGTAGACTGCAGCAAACACGAGGATGTCCGCCTTCCGGCGGAAGACACCGACAGGATTCTCCTCACTCAGGAGCAACTGGGTCAAGAACTCTTCCTTGTCTCTCGGTACACGGATTCGCTTATCTATGGCCCCTCACCACCTCGACAATGTCAGTTCTCTCGAAGTCATCTCCTGTATGTTTGACCAAGCTGTACGTCGCGCCAAAGCGTAAGATGGAGTCCTCCTGAGCATCTGGTTTGGGTGAGTAGTAGGAGAGCACGTACTCCTTGCCGATGCGTGTTTCGAGGCTGTGGGCTACGTCTCCCTCCCATTGGCTGCGGTTTACAAAAATCACAACCTGATCGGCCAATTCGGGAATGTGGCGGCATATCTGCTGGCGGTACAACGGGTCGAGGTTGCCGAAAGGCGAATCCATTACGAGGGGGAAGGCACTGCTGTCTGGACCGGGCAATCCTTCCCGACTTGCTGCGAATTCGCGCGCATTCTCAATTATCGCTCCTATGAATGATAGACTGAGCGCCTGACTCTCTCCCGTTGACATGCCCACTGGCGGGCCACCAGTTCCATCCGATAGACCAAGTGTGTAGTCAGGAGATAGCACCGCCTTATAAGCCTTGAAAGAGAGCAGGGCAAATATGCGACTGATCCTGGCGGCCAAGTCCGTTCTGAAATGGGCCTCGAGGCGCCGCCTGACCTCCTCGATGACTGCCCTTGCCTCGCGGCAAATACCCAGCCTTCGCATTGCCAGGGCCTGCTGTGCGGTCTTTGCCTCGACCTTTCGGATTTCGTCTTCTAGCTTCTCGATCTCCCCATTGACGGTCTCCAAGTTACGCCTATCCTCTAGCTGCTGTAGCTGCACCTCACGGATATTCCCCGCCAGAGAATCGAGTCGGGATTGAAGTTCACGAACATTCGCTTCAGGGCTGCCTCTGAGCTGGGCTCCGATGAGAGCCAGTTTTTCTTCAACTCTGGAGAGTTGGTCCCGAGCCTGTTCTCTGTGGTTCTTTTCGTACTGGATGTCAGCGTAGAGGTCTGGCATCTCTCTTTGCAGGCGCTCAACTTCGGTTCTCATCCGAATCGCCACTTCCTCAATTGAAGACAGGCCGCTGCGGTGCATCCATGCCTCAACCTGTTGATATGCACTGTCGTCAGGTACGAGAGAGCGGCCACAGATGCATTCACCTTTGTCCAGTAGACTCTGAACGAATGGTGCCTTCATCGGCGTTGGAAGCTCGCCGCGAGACTCCAAGCCAGAAACAATCGCCAAGAACCGATTAAAGCCCCCACCCAAGAAGGGCCAGTAGCCTCTATTAGACACTAAGTCGGCGAGCTTCAGTCGCGAGGTCGCCATGCTCTGACGAAGTCTCTCTTGCTCGTTGATGAGGTGGTCCCGTATCGCCTGCTGAGCCTTGACCGTCTCGAGCTTGCGCAGTTCAGCTTCTACCGCATCCCTAGCATTCGTGTACCCCTTCAAGTTCGCTTCATTTTGAGCCTCCTGCCGATGAAGTTGCTCTTTCCTTTCCTCTACAGTCTGCTTCCGGTCAATGAGTTTCTGCTGCTCCACGTCGCCGAGTATTCGAAGTTCGCTTTCGAAACGCTTGGCCGCTTCCCCTAAGTGACTGGATGCCCTTCTCAGGAGTTCCTCTCCGGTGAAAAGCGCTGTAGCCGACGTGATTTCCGCCCGTTTGTCGGGACGCTGTAACCGTTCAATCCGTTCTCCGTCAAAGAAGAAGTATGAGTGCAATTGAGAAGGCAAGATAGTGCCTAGTCTATCTAGGACGTCGTTTTGCTTGACAGCTTGCCAGTGACCTGTAGGATCGCCAACGTCGAGAGTCACCTCTTCCTCCTGGGAAGTCCCAGCAGTCACTTCTGAGCCTCGAACAACAGACTTGGATCTCTTCAGCCGGTAGTTGTTGCCAGTGTGCTCAAACATCACTTCGACCCACGCACAAACCGTTGACCCCTTTGTGGCGTTGGCTATGGCCCGTCTGTTGACCAGTTGCTCGGGTAGAGCCAGAGCGTCTGTGAACTTGCCAAAGAACGACCACGTGAGGGCGTTCAAGAGCGCTGTTTTACCGGCACCGTTGCTGCCGAAGACAACAGTGACGTTATTCTGCTTGTGCTGAGCAAATTCTAGTTTAGGGGTACTACCCTCAAACTGGCGGAAGTTGTGGAGTCGCATCGAGAGGAGCCTCATCTGACCTCCTCCTTGATTATGGTCAGCAGATCATCGATGACCCTAGGCTTCTGCTGGTACAGCTTCTCTCTTTCGAGCTGGAACACACGTTCAATGACCCGCCGCAACACCTCATCCGCCTCGGTTACCGGCTTCATGATCTCTCTGACGGCCTTTCGGTCCATCTCGTCGTCGCAACCTCCCTGTTTTACGATCAGAGATGCAGCAGTCCGAACTTAGCCTGCAGATCAACGAGGGTGCCCCTGACCTCGCCGGAGTTCAATGCAAGATCGGCGAACTCGATATACCGTTGAAGCTCTCTCTGCAGCAGACGACGCTCAACTTCATGTTCTTCGGTGAGGTTCTCGGGCGGAACAGTGATGAAGTCGAAGATCTCGGCCCGGTCCTTGCCGGGATAGGGCCGTAGGACGCGCCCTCTCCTCTGGATGAACTGCCTTGGATTAGTACTGCTTGCCAGTATGAAGGCTGTTCTGATCAGCGGTATGTCCGCTCCCTCGTCCAAGCAGCGGATGGCAACGAGCCCCTGCAGGTCTCCACTCACGAGTCTTGCTCGGAGATCCTCACGCCTGTCAGTGGGTGTCTCAGCTGTGTAAGTCTCAACACGATAGCCCAATTCTGCCCCCAGAACTTGACACACAAGCTCAGCATGCCTGTGGGACTCACCGGAGGTGCGGTCCTCGACGCTCCCATCTCCGCAATAGAAGAGGGTGTGCCCCGTATCCAACCGCGTGGCCATAATCTGTCGAAGAGCATGTAGCTTGTTTTCGGCCGTGGCAATGAGACGGGCCCGGCGAGCCAGGAGAGCAGTCAAGACTGGTGAATCACCATGTTCGTCAGGGTTGCAGGCAAGCAGCTTGCCTATCTGACGCGAAAGCTTCAGGTATTCGTCTGCCTCCGAACCAGTCAGTTCGACAAACACGGGGTGGTAGGAGTAGGGGACCAGAGCCCGTGCTCTGATTGCATCCCTCAGCGTGAACTCCGGCTTGAGTACTGGGCCGAAGTAGTCAAACAGAGTCTGTGTGCCGTGCTCATCGAACCAACGCTCGGGCGTGGCGGAAAGGCCGAGGCGCAACCCGATTCCTACTGGCAGGAGTTGAGCAAGACGGTGTCCACCGAGATTGTGGACCTCATCGGCAACAAGGACTGTCTTGTCGGGGAAGTAAGGTAACACTCCTTGAAAGGCGTCAGAACTGAAAGTCGCGTTTGTGACTATCGCTGCGAGGAACCCCGGACCACCGGCGCCATTGACGCGGAGGAGCTCAGTTTGGAGTTTGTCACACCACTCATCTCGCGTCTGGAAACACTGGATCGGCTGCAATCCAAAGCGCTCGCATTCGCGGCTCCACTGAAGTACTAGATGCCGGTATGGCACCAGGATGATGACTGCGCTAAGGTCGATGTCGCGGTAAAGCCGCTCAACAATGCTCAGGGCGACGATGGTCTTCCCGCTCCCAGTGGCCATTTTGAGGGTCCCCCGCCCACGTGCTTTGAGCCAGTTAGAAATGGCCTCCTCTTGATAAGGGCGGAGGGTAATGCCTCCTGGCATGCAAGGGTGACTCACTCTAGCCTCATCGGCAGTTGGCGACTCATTGCCCTGTTCGGGATCACGAGTTGGCGTAGTGGGCGGCTTGAACCGGAGGAGAGAGCGGCGTGCTGCCTCGGGAAATGGGTAGACTCTAAGTGTGGGGGTTCTGTCGTTCCAGAGCCTGGAGAAGCTGTCGTTCTTCTCACTGGCCCGGTCTCGGTCATGTGGGACCCAGGAGCAAAATACATCGATGCTTTCGAAGTTACTGATCAACCCTGAGGCCGATTCGTTCGGGGAGCCGGTGAAAGCCACAAGGCTGTGCCCATCGGAGAACAGCCCAAACTTTTCGTGGTAGAGCCCTCGACCACGGGGCGCCCGCAGAACGGCAATCTTGATCTCAAGCAGATTATGCCCTATCATCCATGCAAGCAGCCCAAGCCTCTCTCTGACGAGTGAGCCGAAGTCACCTTCAAGGGCAGCAAGCAGAGCTTCTGTCTCCCGCTCTTGTCGTATAGCATAGCCTTTCTTAATGGCTTCCACATCGACTTCCGAAAGCATCGGGGACGCCACGAGACGCATCTGACCACCTCTCTGGATGAAGGAATGAAGGCCCTTGGCAGCCACGGTCAGGGCTGAACTGGAGAAGAAGCCCACGGCCCTGGAGTACAGTGAACTACGAGAGAGGCAGGGTACGTAGAAGTCTCTGATGATATCATGGTGGTCGCTTCGATATGAGTGCAGGAGACTCAGATCGCTCAACAAACGTCTGTCCGCACCCCCACTGCACTCGGGGCGAATCCCGGCCGCTGTTCCGAAATCAGGTTTCATTGGGAGGCAAATACTTAGTAATTCGCCCCCTGGCTACCATAATCCTCCTTGGATTGCGGAACGTGACGGTCGCGTCGTTGTGCCGGGGGGCGACCCCCCTGGTCTTCACTATAACCCCCAGGATTTGACCGGTCTACCGTCAGATAGACGGCGGTGGAAGGCGCGCGATGGGCCGGGAGAGCCCGAGCTGCCTAAGTGGAACGAGCCCGAGAGGGCACGGCAGGGCATATGCCGCCTAACCGTAGTTCCCCAGCGGACCGATTTCCGCTAGCCTTTATCAAAACCGCACTATCCGGAGGAATCTATCATTTTGCGGCGAATCAAATTTGAAAAAGTTGGGCGGCGTGCCCGCTCGACCAGCGCGACTGCGAGTCAACCCGAGTGCCGGCGGAGGGCCCACGGAGTTGCTACCGGTGAAAGGGTAGTTATGCGCCATGACCGACGAGTTGGCGGGCGACCGGGGCTACCGCGAACTGTATTTGCTCGGGGACTACTTGTTAGCGGATATGTAGAGTTCGTGAATCGTGTGCGAGCATCAGGGTCGACCGGTCTTTCGTTACGAGAGAAGGACCGATGGTTCTGGGGTAAATCGGTGGCCGAACCGCTGAGGCGCGTCATCCAGGAACGTTTCGCGAAGGCACGCGTTGGGGCCATGTGGGCGTGTAGCTCTGGTGTGGCTCGAATCATTGCTTGGCTTGCTCTTCCAGCCTGAAGCCCTTGTCACTACGGTCCCACTCACACATCGTGTTAGTGACAGCTCGGACGGCTCCAGACAGAGCGCCCTAGCTAGACAGGGGGTAAGGTAGAATGAACATGCGGGAGCAGATTCCGCGAGGCCCAGCGGAACGGCATCTCGACCGGATCCGGCGCGACTATAAGCGGGCTAAAGGCCGGGTTCGTGATGCTCTGACTGGTGCACTGGCTACGGTTGTACGGGAGTTCTCGCGGAGTGGCCACTATCTCTATGAGTTCATGCAAAACGCTGATGATGCCGGCTCGCGCTGCATGCGCGTGCGCTTGGGGCCGGACATGGTCGAGATAGTGAACGATGGCAGGCCTTTTGCACCGGAAGACGTGGACTCGGTGTGTAGTATCGCGCGGTCATGGAAAAAGCCTGACGGCTACATCGGCTACTTGGGCGTGGGCTTCAAGTCTGTGTTTCTCGTGTCAGATCGACCAGAGGTTCATTCCGGCCCTTACCACTTCGCCTTTCGGCCCAACTGCTGGCCGCAAGATTTCCCTTGGCAGGTTATGCCCGTCACGCTGCAGCCTGAACCACCTCCGGGCTCCTGGACAACTCGGTTTGTCCTCCCACATAAGGGGCTTGAGACCTCAAGGACCTTGCGTGACGAGATGAGCCAGGCAAAGCTCAACGGCCGCGTTCTCCTCTTTCTCAAGAATCTATCCCGACTTGAACTGACTGACGAGGAGAACGGCGTCAGGCGTGTGGTGGAAAGACATCAATCTGGTGAGGCTACCTCCCGGGAGGATGGGTTGACCGAAAGAGAGTTCCGTCTTGCGGAGGAAATCGGGGAGAAGACCACCCAAGAGAGGTGGCTGGTCGTGTCTCGCTGCTGCCAGGTGCCGCCGGAGGTGCAGGCCGACCCGGTGACTCACCTGTGGAATCGCAGTGAAGTGAGAACACGCGAAGTGATGTTGGCCATCAAGCTTACCGAGGAAGGAAAGCTTGACCCGGACGTGCGCGGTACCGCTCACCTGGGAGTTTTCAGCTTTCTGCCCCTTCGGGAGGAAAGCACTGGTTTGAAATTCGTCATCCAAGCTGACTTCCTTACCGCTCATGGTAGGGAAACCATCCGCCAGGACAGCTTGTGGAACCACTGGGTTGCCGGAGAGGTTCTCAAGCTGATAAAGCTTGCGTCACACTACCTGCTGGCACATGAGCAGCGGAGAACCCACGCGCTAGAAGTGCTGTGGCCCGAAGAGCCAAGGGGCGCGGGTTTCTTCGCGGAACACCTCAAGGGGGGTCTGGCCGCGTTCCTGGAACGGGACATTTCTTTGCCTGCCTACGACGGTAGTTGGGTGAAACCCGGGGCCGCCCTTTACGTGGTTCCGGATGACCTGTCCGTGGAGTCTCTCATCTCCCCGCCAGAGCTGGAACAGCTATACGGTAAAGACTCAAAGCCGCTACTACGCGGGCTTGTCGTGCCTCAAGGCCTCACTAGCATAACCCGGGTTGACACTCTCGTACGCAATAATGGTGGGTTTTTGCGCAGTCCTCTCGGGAAGAGTCACCTGCAAGAGAGGGCGGCCGCAGGGGACGTAGATTTTTTCAAGCGACTGCTTGAGATCTTACGGTCGGGGTCGGAGAAATACTGGCACGCACCGACTTGGCGCGCCTACCTGCACGATGTACCCGTTGTGCTGACCGAGAGCGGTGATGCTAGCGGTGTGCGGGCTGTCTACTTCAAACCCGCCGGGCGGGAAGAGTGCCTGCCTAGCAATCTCACCTACGTACACCCGCTCCTCGCGTCTGGTCCGCCCGGCGAATTCCTAGAGTTCCTTGGAGTAAGCACACCGTCGGACCACGAGATCAAGGAAGCGAACCGAAGCCTAATAGGTTCCAAAATCCAAACGGAGTGGTCTGACACTTCTCCCGAAAAGCGGTGGGACTTGCTGGTCCGTCTGAAGGCCACGTGGGAACGGGACGAAATCGGAGCCGATGATTTGAAAACCTTCGTTACTCTACCCGCCAAGAGCGGCGCCTGGTTGCCCCCAGACCAGCTGCGCTTCCCGTCCGAGTTGCAGCCTAACCCCGACATCGAGAGGCTGCTCGCCTGCGGCTTGTTGCGCCAGGCGGCGGGCGAGGCGCCCGTGGAGTTCGTAAGCCCCGAGCTGGTGTCCGCTCCGGCCCAGTTGGGTGAGTGGGTGCGCTTCCTGTCGAGTTTGGGTGTTGGAGCCCGAACCCAGCATGAGGAGAACAGTTGGATTGAGTGCATTGCGGCCAGGGCCTCCTTGTGGTATGAACAGGATCGTGGCCGGGATGTCGATCCGTCCAAGGGCCTTGGGCTTGTGCTGGAGGTGGAGCGGGGCCAAGGGTACGACCTCAAATCGCAAGAACCTGACGGAAAACTGCGGCTGATTGAGGTGAAGGGCTCCCGGGGAGATGGGCCGTTCACCTTCCGGTCTACGACGTTACAGAAGGCCTTCCTGCCATCACACCGCGACCAGTTCTACTTTTACCTGGTGACCGACGCGCTGACCAAGCCCCTTCTCCACGTGGTTCACGCCCGGACCATCGACCCGCAGTGCCTAGTATCATATATCACTAACGCCAACCTCAATCTCAAAGACCTCCCTGTTGAGTATAGCGTTCCGGTCGGCTCTCTTCTAGGTGTAGTGTAGCCTCGTATCTCTGCGATGCCCTGGCAACCGACCGTTCTCCCCTCCAAGGGAGTGCTCAAGGCTACGTGTGAAAAGAGAAGGGCTGGTCTCCCGTAACATCAGTGGTTCAACGGGGGCGGCTGCGAGGACGATCCGAGTCAGGCCGGCCACCCACGCAGGCGCTCCGGTGCCGGGCGGCGGAGCACCTCCTGGACAACGGCCAGGCGCAGGCTCGTGAAGCGGGCCCAGCGCTCCGGTTCCTTCCCGTCCGAATCCGCGGTAAAGACCCGGCACTGTGAGCAGTAGTTAGAGGTGCCTACGGTCTGGCCCACCCGCAGATCGCGACGTTCGGTGGGGCCGGCGCACATGGCGCAGGGCTGCATGGCTGGGCTCCTTTCAGGCGGGGGCGGGCGCGGATTCTGCCGTTTCGGCAGGCACCCCCCAACGGGCCGTCAAACTCAACTGTCCCTGCGGCGGACAAGAGGTGGCGGGGCTCCCGGCCGCGGCCGCTGCGCGGCGTCTCCTAGGGGCCGTGCTGGTCGAGACCGCAAAGGAGGGGGCAAGAGGCGGCAGGCAGAAGGTGCTTCGCGTTCGACCGAGAACTTGAACTCGGGATCAAGCGGGCTTTCGGCCAGGTGCACCGGCAGCAGACCGCAGGGGGTCCCGGCAGGACTTAGACGGACACGAATCCCGGCGAGAGGAGGCTACAATGAAGGGTTTCGTTCCAACACCGCGCAAAACGGTCGACGCGATGGTCGAGCTATTGTTTCGCAAGAGGCACCCCGAACCGAACGATGCCGTGCTCGACCCGGGCTGTGGGACGGGCGAGTTCATTGACGGCATCATCCGCTGGTGCGACCGGAAGCGTCTTGCGCTTCCACGCATCACCGGCGTCGAGTCCGATCCGCGTCACCTGCCCCTTTTGCACTCGAAGTACATGCGGTTGCGGACTGTCGAGATACAGCACGCCGATTTTCTCACGGACGGACGTACAACCTACAACTTCGTCGTCGGTAACCCTCCCTATGTCGCAATTACGGCGCTCTCTGACAGCGAGAAGACGCGATACCGCGCACGTTACGCAACCGCCCGCGGCAGGTTCGATCTCTATTTGCTCTTCTTCGAGCAAGCGCTTCGCAGCCTTGCTCCCGGAGGACGGCTCGTCTTCATTACGCCGGAGAAGTACGTGTATGTGGAAACGGCAGGACCTCTTCGAGATCTGCTCGCACGCCATCACCTGGAGGAAATCCACTTTCTTCAAGAGGATACATTCGGCGACCTCGTTACCTATCCAACCATCACTGTTGTCCGCCATGCGGCGCCTGGCAGGACGCAGGTCAGGCGCCGGGACGGCTCCCTGGCGGCAGTAACTCTGCCTTCCGGGGGGAAGCCGTGGCTGCCCCTGCTGGAGGGCTCTGCGCCACAGCAGACGGCCGTCACACTTGGAGACCTGTGTTTGCGGATCAGCTGCGGTGTGGCGACTGGCGCGGACAGCGTATTCGTACAACCGGTCGAGAGCCTCGACCCGGAGCTTCGGCGCTTCGCATACCCCACGATAGCGGGCCGGCAACTGACGCCGACGACAACAGAGCTTTTGCAGCATTTCGCGATGCTCATCCCCTATAGTGCGGACGGCCAGTTGCTCCCATTGGAAGAGCTGGGCGCTTTTGGCCGCTACCTGATGCGCGACGATGTTCGCCAGCAACTGCTGGCGCGTACCTGTGTCCGCCGCAAGCCTTGGTACGCTTTTCACGAGACGCCTCTGCTACGAGAGATTCTGCGGCCCAAAATTCTCTGCAAGGACATTACTAGTACGCCGCGCTTCTGGGTGGATCGTTCAGCTCAGTTTGTCCCCCGGCATTCGGTGTATTACATTGTGCCGCGAAAGCCCGACGACATCGACGTAATTGCCGGCTACTTGGAATCGCCCTCAGCCCGCCGATGGCTCGCGCAGAACTGTCAACGTGCGTCCAAGGGGTTTGTGCGACTTCAGAGCCATGCACTGAAGCGGCTGCCCTTGCCCGATCACGTGGCTGCCGAGGCCGCCGAAGGTTCGGTCATTCATGCGGCCGACGTGCCTTCACGACACACGGACTCGGCATGCAGAGGATGACTGCCAAATGAGAGCGGCGTTTGACGACGTTATAGACGAAATCAAAACGCGAGGCTTCCACAACCATCGAACGGACGATCATTCCAGCTGCATGAGCCGAGGGATCTTGCGTGACCTGCGAACCATGTGTGAACCGTTTGAGCACGATTTCGTCAAGGGCCAGATTCGTGAGTGGTTTGACTTCCCTTCGCCGGGCGGGCGGGCACGCAAATTGGACCTCGTCGTGGCTGAGCCCGCCGCAGAAACCGCGCGGCCTGACCTCACCCGCCTCCGGTTGTGTGTAGAAAAC
>DATIKF010000239.1:0-1537 GCA_035477855.1 Dissulfurispiraceae bacterium | reverse complement strand
GCCTCCCCCAGGGGCCCGTCCTGGGCGGTAGCCAGTATCCTGACGATACTAACGTCAGTGTGCGTGTCATTTATTGTGTTTTATATCACCGTTTATCAGCGGTAGGAGGTGTGTGGGGTGAAGTTCAGCAAGGTGGTTGTTGGCTTAGTGATAGCGGCAAACGTCATCTTCACTGCCGCGGTGCTGTATATTTTCCTTGTAACGGGTGCGGAGCCGGTGGTGCTGATCGCTGCCTGGTTTGCGTTTACGACCGGGGAACTGTTTTTTCTGGCTGGTATCGAAAAGGCCAAGCGGAAAGGAGGTAAAGCAAGTGATTGATTGGAAGCGTAAACTCTCCAGCAGGAAGTTTTGGGCCGCGGTAGTGGGCTTTGTCGCGGCGATACTTGTTGCATTCGGCGTTGACGACTTGACTATCGAGCAGGTCACGGCGCTCATAACCGGCGTGGCGGTGCTGATAGCGTATATTTTTGGCGAGGGTATGGTTGATAAGGAAAGAGCGGAGACACAAAGTGAATTGGACAGTGATTAATTTTAATCGGCGCATTTTAAGGAGGTGGTGTTAAATGTCGGGAACTAGAATAGTAATTTTAGATCCTGGCCATTGACGGCGGGCGTGACCCCGGCGCAGTAGGCCCGACCGGACTGCAGGAAAAGGATGTCGCTCTCGCCGTGTCCCTGCGCGTGCGAGATTTACTGCGCTCTCATGCGGATGTGCGCATGACGAGGGAAACGGATGTGGCTGTCTCACTAGGCAGGCGTGTGGCCCCTGCGGATGCCTCGTGTTTTGTCAGTATCCATTGCAATGGGCATTCGACAGCCGGCGCAAATGGCACAGAAGGCCTCTATTTTGCTCTAGGACACGCGCAGAGCAAAGAGCTAAGCAACAGTATTCAAACCCGCCTGATCGCGTCACTGGGGCGGCGTGACAGGGGCCTGAAGCTACGTACTGTGCAGGTGTTAAGACAGGCAACTGTACCGGCGACACTGGTCGAGTTGGCGTTCATTACTAACCCCGCCGAAGAAGTTTTGCTTAAAAGCGCGGACGGCCAAGAGCGGGCGGCGAGGGCTATAGCTGATGGCATAGCCGCGTTTTTAGGGGTGCGACTTCGAGCCGAGAACACTCAGCCAGCGCGGGAAGCTCCGCAGGCTCAGACGGCTTCTAGACAAACGCACATTGTAGTCGCAGGGGATACCCTGTGGCGGTTATCGCACCGATACGGCGTGAGTGCAGCGCAGATCCGGCAGTGGAATGGGTTGCAGCACGACATTATAAGGGTCGGACAGGTGTTGATTGTGTCGTGACCTCTATTATCCTCCTTCCGGGGCTTTTTTTGTTTAAAAACCAGCAAGTAGCCAGCAAAATGGCAATAAACCCTTATAACATGGGGCATAATATTTGACTCACATTCAAGAGGCCGGAGGTTCGAAACCTCTCAGCCCCACCAAGCAAAACACAAAGAAACCCTGGAAGAATCGAGCTTCCGGGGTTTTTCTTTTGCAAGGGGAGTTCGTGTAAGATTGCTGGAAATCACCTGCG
>DATIKF010000238.1:0-1719 GCA_035477855.1 Dissulfurispiraceae bacterium | reverse complement strand
GTAGCCCCGAATCCCAAACCCATGGTACAATAAGCTGGTGGACATGCTTGACTCCTATCCTAAGTCCTTGCAAAACCTTTGGATAAGCCGGCATGTCCACTCTTCTCAACTCAAAAGTACGCAAAAACCGGATGAGCCTTTCTTTCCCCCCTCTCATGCTATTGGCCCCATGCGACGAATGCCGGGGGTTTTGGGCCGGAACGCCCGAAACACAAAAGAGCACACCTGAACCGGGTGAGCCTGACAAGAGATTCCGCGAAAAAGTTGCAAAAACCGTTGACAGAACCGGGGAAGGAACACTATAGTAGTTTTTCTATAGAATACGGGGCCGTAGCTCAATTGGTTAGAGCATCGGACTGTCGATCCGAAGGTTGAGGGTTCGAGACCCTTCGGCCTCGTTACGTAACTTGTTGGCTGTCAAGCACTTGTGCTTGGCAGCCTTCTTCTTTTCCGGGCCGATTGAGGGGCGCGCGCCAAAACCTGACCGAGAGCCGCGTCGCTGGCGTGCCGTGCCCGGTCCACCAGATCGTCCGCGACGGCCAAGTAGAACCGGTGTGTCGTCTCGAATTTGGAGTGGCCGGCAAGCCGCATGACCTCGTACTCCTTGAGGCCCATGGCAAACCAGTTCGTCAGGGCCGTGCTCCGCAGGTCGTGGAACCTCCCGTGGGCGATGCCTGCTCGTTCACGGATGGCGTTGAACTGGGGCCGGAAGTTGTTGATCACCTTGAGACGCGAGTCGGAATAGGTCCACTTGCCTGCGGCTCGCCGCTCCTGGATGTGATCATACCGATCCGGGGGAACGAGGACGTAAGGGTAGCCTTCCGGGCAACGGGCCTGGAGATCGGTAAGCTGCGAGAGAACGGCATCGGTGAGACCCAGCGTGCGGCGATCCGTGTCCTTGACCCGCCACTCCCACGTTGCGGCGGATTTCGTCTTGGGCTGCACTTCAACGACGCCTGCCCCAAAGTCAATGTCACCCCACACAAGGTTGAGCATCTCGCTCTTTCGCATCCCGGTGACCAGAGCGAAGGCGATGAGCAGGTCCCATTGGACCACCCAGCAATCGCGGACCTCCAGAGACGCGCGGAGCATGCGGTCGCACTCGTCAACACTGTAGACCCGTACTTTCGTCTTGGGTGTCTTCGGTTGCCGGATGCGCGCCAAGGGATTCTGATCCAATTGGCCACGGTCGACGGCCAACTGGAAGAACCGCTTGAGGTGTCGAATCTTCTTGGCGGCCGTGGCAGGACTATCCCCCGCATCCAGACGGGCCTGGAGAAACTGCTCCGCGTGCTTATGGCTGATGTTCTGGTAGTCGAGGTCGCCGACCACCTGGATGAGGTGAGCCATCGCTGAGGCATACTCCGTGCGAGTGCTTTCGCGGATCTGGTCGCCGGTCCGCGTCAGACTATCGGTGACGAATTCGCTGAGAGTCATGGACTGGGGTGCGACAATTCCCATTCGCAGTTCGCGTTCCTTTTGCGCCTTTTGCTTGTCGGCCTTGCGGCGGTCGGCATGCGCCAGTGAGATCCGCCTACGCTTTCCGTCTCCGTCAAGGTAGTCGAGCATAAAGATAAAGGGCTCATCCGGTTTTTGCGTACTTTTGAGTTGAGAAGAGTGGACATGCCGGCTTATCCAAAGGTTTTGCAAGGACTTAGGATAGGAGTCAAGCATGTCCACCAGCTTATTGTACCATGGGTTTGGGATTCGGGGCTACCA
>DATIKF010000237.1:0-23262 GCA_035477855.1 Dissulfurispiraceae bacterium | reverse complement strand
CTTCAAAAGTGGTAGGCGGTACAGGGATCGAACCTGTGACATCAGCCTTGTAAGGGCTGCGCTCTCCCAGCTGAGCTAACCGCCCGCGAAGCGAAGTTTATTAAACAATAGTTCAGCAGCTTTTGTCAAATAGCGCTGATTCTTGCTATTATTCAGATTATGAAAATACAATGGATTTTGAACATTGCACTTGTGGTTGTTACTCTGGCAACGGTTGCATCGCAATGTGCCGCACAAACTTTTTCTTATGATCAACAGACTTCAGTGGTCGGTGCGCCAAAAGTGTATGCAACCTATGTTGCCGGCAAGAATGACTCGCTGATAGAGCTTGCCCGCCAGAATCATCTCGGGTATAACGAAATCACGCTTGCGAACCCTGCCCTCGATCCCTTTGTTCCGGGTGAGGGGGCGGCAATTCGTATTCCTGCGGCATGGGTTCTGCCTGATAGTCCTTATGACGGTATTGTGATAAACCTTTCAGAAATGCGTCTGTACTTTTTTCATCCCGTTAAAAAGGTCGACCAGTTCAAGGTGAGTACGTTCCCTATCGGCATCGGCGACGAGGGACTCGATACCCCGGTTGGTTCATTCAAGATCGTCGAACGTATGGCGAATCCCGCCTGGTATCCTCCGAAGTCCATTCGCGAAGAACGTCCCGAGCTGCCGGCTGTCGTTCCTCCCGGGCCGGACAATCCGCTTGGGACTCATGCGCTTCGTCTGTCACTCAGGACGTATCTGCTTCACGGCACGAACCGTCCGTATGCAATAGGGAGGCGTGCGACGCACGGGTGCATTCGCCTGTATCCGGAAGAAGTTCCGAAGTTATATGAGATGGTCCCTGTTGGCACGAAAGTGACCATTGTGAAGCAGCCCATAAAGGTCGGGGTGCGCAATAAGCGTGTGTTTGTGGAGATTCATGAAGATCCGGACGTGAAAATTTCGAGCTACTTTGAGGAAACCACTTCACTGCTGAAAAAGATGGGACTGATGAAGAACGTGAGTACGGAAAAACTCTATAAAGCCGTGCGCAAAAAAGACGGCATGCCTACAGATATCTCGTTGGACGAAACAAAGGGTCCAAAAGCCCCGGTTGTTGTTCCGGAGTTCTGGACCCTCTGATTTCAATTACTTTTTCTGGCCAAGCTGGAAAGCCTTTGCCGCCTTTTCAGCTGCTGCTTCAGCGCGAGCTGCCGCTGCTTCAGCTCTCTTTGCTGCCGCATCAGACTTCTCACAGCAGTCAATCGCGATCTTCTTCGCCTCTGCCGCAGTTGCGTTTGCCGCCGCTGCTTTACCATCAAGCTCTCCGGTCTTCGCCTCCAGCTTGCTGATTCTGTCTGCAAGCGGGTCGATCTGCTGCTTTACATAGTCCTTCGTGGCGCAGCCGAACGAAAACACCAAAAGCACTGCAACTGCCAAAAGAATAATTTTCTTCATAGTATGGTCACCTCCTTTCATTGCGTTTTGATACTACCTTACGAACAAGATACTATAAAAGAAACAAAAATGCAAGAACTGCTGAAGCAGAAAGGGTGATCAGACGCTATTGTCCGGCTATTTGGCGTAATTTTTTTTCGGCAAATTATGTATACTGAAGAACTATGGGCGTATCTTCCCGTTTCCCTGCTCTTGCATTCCGAGATTTCCGTCTTTTCTGGTGCGGACAAGCTATTTCCTTATCCGGGACCTGGATGCATTCAGTTGCACAGAGCTGGCTCGTTTATTCACTGACGCATTCTCCGCTCTATCTGGGGCTGATCGCTTCTTTGTCTTCGCTGCCGATACTGCTTTTTACGGTTTTTGGCGGCATGGTCGCTGATAGATATCCGAAGAGGACTATCTTGATCATCACTCAGTTTCTCTCCGCCGTTCCGGCTGTTTTTGTCGCTGTGCTGGCGGATCTTGCAATCATCAAGGTCTGGCATGTGGGAGCTGCAGCGCTTTTTCTGGGCATCATTAATGCCTTTGATGTTCCGACGCGCCAGTCGTTTCTTGCTGAAGTTGTAGATCGCTCGGCCATTACAAATGCGATTGCGCTCAATTCGGCGGCTTTTAACGGCGCGCGAATTCTGGGTCCGATGATTGCCGGTTTTGTTATTGCACAGGTGGGCATCCCGGCTTGTTTTTATCTGAATGCGCTCAGTTTCATTGCGATGCTGTTTGCGTTGTTTCATATTAAAGCGCGCGGCGTGCTTCCCCAAGAGGGCAAGGGACTGGCGCAGGATATGGCGGCAGGATGGCGATTTGTCGTCCGTGAGCCCTCTGTCTTTCCGATAATGGCATTGATAGCGGTTTTCAGTCTTTTCGGCATCCCGTATATCACGCTTTTGCCGATACTGGCCGATGACGTGCTGGGAGCAGGAGTCACAGGTCTGAGCATGCTCGTCGCTTCGGCCGGCGCCGGATCCTTTGTTGCTGCGATAGCCATGGCACTGCGCGGAGATATCGCCGGCAAGAAGAAGTTTATGCCGTTATCGGCTATTGTTTTTTCAGTTGCGATAACGCTTATTCCTTTTTCGGAAAACCTGCACATCTCCACAGTTCTTATCTGGTTCGCGGGATGGGGGGTGGTCAGTTTTCTCGCAACGGCAAACAGTTTTATCCAGCATGCGGTGCCCGATGCGCTGCGTGGCCGCGTCATGAGCCTCTATACGCTTGTTTTTCTCGGGCTTGCACCGATTGGAAATTCCATGATAGGTATCCTTGCGCATGCTTTTGGCACGCTGTTCTCGCTGAAGCTGACCGGAATAATCTGCATTGCGGCGAGTGCTTTGCTGGTCTATACGTTTCGGCGTTCACATCAGGAGGTCAGACCATGAAGGTGCTTGGTATTGATACGTCAACCCTGCTTGGCGGTGTTGCGCTGCTGGACGGCAATGTCCTCCGTGCTGAAACCCGCCTGAACGTGAAGGTTGCGCATTCAGAGCGGTTGCTCGGAGAAATTCTTGGTTGCCTCGAGCAGTGTGCAATGAGTATTGATGAAGTTGATGTGATAGCATTTGCTATCGGGCCCGGTTCGTTTACCGGGTTGCGGGTTGGCCTCAGCACGGTCAAGGGACTGGCCTTTGCGGCTGGAAAGCGCGTTGTTGCAGTGTCGACACTTGAAGCCTTTGCCTGGAATGCTGCCTTCAGCATGTATCCGGTCTGCCCGCTGCTGGACGCCCGCAGGAAAGAGGTGTACGGCGCTGTTTATCAATGGTTCGGAAACGGCTTCGAACGACTGGTTCCGGAAGGTGCCTATCCGATTGGTGATCTGCTTAAGCGGCTTCAAGGGCCGACACTTTTCCTCGGGGAGGGAGCGGTGCTTTACCAGGCTGTAATTAAGCATGAAATGGGATATGCCGCTTATTTCGGGTCGCCCGGGATGATGGCGCCGGCACCTGCGCATGTGGCCTGGATTGGAGCGCAGCTGGCGGAGAAAGAAGCTTTTGTCGATCCCCTCACATTGGTGCCCCGCTATTGCCGCAGATCAGAGGCTGAACTCAAGAATGACTGCTGAGTCAGAAGGTGTCATTTTTCTTCGCCAGATCGTGCCGGACGATGTGCCGGCGCTGCTGGCGATAGAGCAACTCTGTTTTTCGACTCCATGGTCGCAGATCTCATTCCTGAACGAAGTCCGCAGCAGGCATTCTCTCTCGTTGCTTGCGGAGTCGGAGGTGAGTGTCGTCGGGTATGTCATCGTAAGGCTGGTGGCTGATGAATGCCATTTGCACGACCTTGCCGTCCATCCGGACCGGCGACGCAGCGGCGTGGCAAGGCTGCTCATGCAGAAGGTTCTTACAGAGGTGCGGGAGACGGACAAGCGCTTCTTCTTTCTTGAGGTTCGCGCTTCCAATCACGCTGCTATTTCGCTGTATGAATCGCTCGGCTTCCGCTTCTATGCAAAACGCATGGCCTACTACGAGAATCCGCAGGAAGATGCAGCCCTCATGCGGCTTGATTTCAATGCGGACAGCGTCACTATTTGACGTGAGCCGTAGCTATTGATAAAAATAGAGCAAGAGTTTTTTTTGGAGGTATGTGGCATGCCGATGTATGAATACAAATGTGAAAACTGCAGTTCTGTCTTTGCTGTCCTGAGAAATGCTACCTGTTTTGACGAGGTCAGGTGCCCGGAGTGCCAGGCTACGAGCGTTACCAAGCGGATGTCTTCGTTTAATTCCTGCTCATCCGGATGCGGCAAGAAAGCAGGCTCGGGCGGCTTTGGTCGGTTCGGCGGCGGATTCGGCGGCTGCTGAAAGATTTAGGGAACCGGTCCGGTTCCTCATGATGCCTGCAACGGGATGCGCATCAGCGCGTTCCGTTTTTTGTTTTTCGTGATGCGAGCAGGTTGATTTTATGCGCAAAGCATCCTGCGCCGAACCCGTTGTCGATATTGACAACAGCAACCCCCGGCACGCAGGAGTGCAGCATGGCAAAAAGTGCTGTCAGGCCGCCCAGGCTGACTCCGTAGCCAACTGACGTCGGAACTGCAATCACGGGCTTGCTGGTCAGGCCGCCCAGCACTGAGGGCAGAGCCCCTTCCATGCCGGCAACCGCAATGACGGCGTTTGCCTTTTCGATGGAAGGCAAGTGGCTGAACAGTCGATGGATGCCTGCAACTCCGATGTCATAGAAGGTTTCCGTTGTGCTGCCGAGGAATGAAGCAGTGACCGCAGCTTCTTCAGCGACGGGAATATCCGACGTTCCGGCGGACACGATGACAACCAGGCCGCGCTTGCGCTTTGATGCGCCGAATGATATCACGCGGGATGCCGAGTGATACTCAGCGCCTTTCATTCCGAGCAGTTCCCAGGTTTTTTCATCGGTTTTGGTGATAAGAAAACGGCCGCTTTTTTGGGCCATCGCACGGGCTATCCGAACCACATCCTCAGGTTGTTTGTTTGGGGCAAAGATGACTTCAGGAACAGAAGTGCGCAGTTCCCGGTGATGATCTATATTTGCACCTGGAATGGCTTCAAACGGCAGTGACTTCAGATGAGAAAGCGCATCCGCAATGTTCAGCGTACCGGACCTGACCTCCTGAAGAAGCGCCTGCAGGCGATGGTTATCCATCGAACTCAGCCCTGAGAGAACGAGTCATCAACTCTCTCACTGCATCGGCGGGCGTTTTGTTTTCATACAGGGTCATATACACTTGTTCGGTAATCGGCACGTCGATGCCCATCTCAGCGGCGAGATTGTGCGCTGCCAATGCTGTCGAAACGCCTTCTGCTACGGAGTGAGTTCCCGAGGTTATCTCTGCCAGCGTCTCCCCCCGGCCAAGCCTGAAGCCGACCGAGTAGTTGCGAGAGAGGCTTGCAGTGCATGTCAGCAGAAGATCTCCGATGCCGCTCAGTCCCGAAAAGGTGATTTCCCTGGCACCCAGCGCGATGCCGAGGCGCTTTATTTCAGAGAGTCCCCGCGTTATAAGGGCAGCGCGTGCATTGTGTCCAAGGGAAAGGCCGTCGCAGATGCCGGACGAGATCGCGATCACATTTTTCAAGGCGCCGCCGATTTCCACTCCGATGGTGTCGTTATGTGTATAAACCCTGAAAAAGTCGGTATTGAAAATCTCCTGCAGGATATAGCCAATTTTCTGATCCGATGTTGCAAGAGTAACTGCCGTCGGCAGTTTCATCGTGACTTCCTTTGCGAAACTCGGTCCGGACAGCGCTGCGGCGGGACGAGAGAGCAGTTCTCCCAAAATAACGGACGGCGTTTTAAATGTGCTGATTTCAATGCCTTTTGACGCGCTTATGATGACGCACTCAGGCAAGAGCAGCGAAGCCGAATCGGCAAAGACCGCTCTGATATGCTGGGTCGGAACCGCGTTCAGCACGAAGCGGGCAGATGAAAGCGCATCAGGCAGACTGGTCGTGGCTGCAAGATTCGCCGGAAGCAGATACCCCGGAAGAAATGTTCTGTTCATGCGTTCCATGGCGATCTGCTCCGCCAGCGCCGCTTCCCGCGTCCAGAGCGTAATGTCGTAGCCCTTTTCAGCAAGGAGGGCGGCGAGTGCGGTTCCCCAGGCGCCGGCGCCAATAACTGATATATAGCTCATAAGGCTTAACTATACCAAAAGGAGAAACGTTTCCTCAATCAGGCATTCCCCATGACGCAAGCTGCGGGCGCTCACGTCTGCGCAGCCCGGCAGACCCTGAGTCTCCCAGGATGCAGGAAACTCAGAGCGGCAGGTGTTTTTCAATAATCTGTTGCAGGCGAAGCGGAGGTGTGGTCATTTTGAGAAGCACATCCTTCACCGCAGAAAGATACATCCGTTTCTTGTCTTCAGGTACGGCTTTCGATGCAAGCACGATCGGGATAATCGTTCGGCATTCAGGAAGCATTCTGATTTTCCTGAGCAGATGAAACCCGTTCTGAATAAACGGATCGAAAACAACGGCCTGTGCCGGGCGTGTCTCGAGGAGTTCAATAGCCTGGATGTCATTGTCTGCTTCAAGCACAGTATACCCCGATTTCAGGAGAACCTTTGCATATTTTTTTCTCTTGATAACGTTATCATCGACCAGTAGAACGTTTGCGCGGGCCGGATGTCTTCCAGCTGCAGCTTCCGCATGAATTACCTGCCTGAGCAGCGCACGCTGTTCGTCCGTCGGATTGACGAACATAACGCCGAATCCGACATCCGCATCAAAATGCCTGACAATTCCCGGCATCGAGAGCAGTTCCCGGTCGAATGAAAAACTTATCACAACCTTCCCATTTTCCTGATAGTCCTGGCCGGTAAGAACGAACATGCCGCTTTCGCTTATGCATGTGCCGCGACCTGAGCCGTCGTTATTGATTCGGACATCTTTCCTGATGCGTACGCGTTGCTGTTTTCTCTTTTCCGCTCCGGTCATTGCCTCATCCTCCCAGTCGTTTGCCGCTTTTGACTTACTTGTACCACAAATCAAAGCCGGGATCAATGTTCGCAACTTCTCGAGCGCGATGGTTGATTTTTGCCCGATGTGCGCAACAATTAGACAGATGTCCATCCTGCAAGGACATTCAGAAGCTTCCGTATGTCGTCCTCAGTATGGCCGGCTGTCACCGTGAGACGAATTCTCGGAGCGGCAACCGTTGGGGGGCGAATGGCGGGGGCAAAAATACCGTTTTCTCTCAGATAGTCGCCGCAGCGGAGCGTTGTGCCGATATCGCCGACGAACAGGGGCAGTATAGGGGTTTCGGATTGCGACACATCATATCCCAAACGGGTAAGTCCTTCAACAAGGAGCGTTCTGTTTGTCCACAGGCGTGCATTGCAGGCATCAGCAGTCTCGACGAGGCGGAGCGCTGCAAGGGATGCTGCGGCAACGCTTGCCGGCAGCGCCGTTGAGAAGATGAACCCGCGGGCTGCATTTAAGAGCCATTGAATGATATCAGACGGTGCTGCCGCAAAAGCGCCAAAGGACCCGAGCGCTTTGGAATAGGTGCCCATCTGGATAATATGGTCTTCCGGGAGGATGCCGAAGTGTCGCAGCACTCCATAGCCACCGCCGAGGACTCCGGTTCCATGCGCGTCGTCTATATAAAGGAGAGCTTTGCTTGTGCGACATGCTGCGGAGAGAGCGGGAATCGGGGCGATGTTCCCGTCCATGCTGAAGACCGAATCGGTAATGACGAGCCTGCGCTTTCCCTGTTCTGTTCGCAGCAGTTCCTTCAGGTGGTCAGCGTTACAATGTCGGTAGATAACGGTTTTTGCCCTGCTGAGGCGGCAGCCGTCTATAATACTGGCGTGGTTCAGTTCATCGCTGAAGATGACGTCCCCTTTACCGGCCAGCGCGGGAATCGTACTGAGGTTTGCCGTGTACCCTGAGTTGAAAAGGAGTGCGTCTTCAGTTCCCTTGAATTGGGCTGTCTGCTTTTCCAGAAGACGGTGATAATGCGTCCCGCCGCCGAGCAGGCGCGCTGCCCCTGCGCCCGTGCCGCACGCATCGAGAGCTGCAAGCGCTGCGGCGACCAAATCGGGATGACAGGCAAGTCCTAGGTAGTCGTTTGAGGAAAAGTGAAGAAACTCTTTTCCCTCGAGAATAATCCGTGCTGTACCGCCTGATGAGAGGGGCGCAGAGCAGTCGCGATCCCGGACGACGCGTGCAAGTCCACGCATCCTAATCTCATTGAGATCCTCATGGTACATAATTTTCCGTCCCAAAACCACAATATCTGGTGTTCATGCCTGAGTTAGTCCACATTATATATGGCATTGAAAAAACATGCATTTTCTGCTTGACACAACCCGCATATTCTTTTATTATCAGTGGTAAAAAGTGGTAGAAAGTGGTGGAGATGCTCTCTTTTCATGGCAAATATTACTATTCGCTGGACCAAAAAGGGCGAATTGTCATCCCTGCTCCTTTGCGCGAAGTCATTGTTTCCACCTATAACAATTCCAAACTATATATCACCAATGCTGACTTTGACAAGTGTCTGCAGGTCTATCCCGTTGAAGAATGGGCAAAGCTTCAGGATAAGGTTCGCTCCCTCCCCAAGTCCGATGAGGCGGTAAAGTACTTTCTGCGCCGCGTCATTGCCTCTGCCACCGAATGCGAACTGGATAAACAGGGACGCATTCTGGTCCCGTATGAACTGCGTGTTGATGCCGGCATTGCTTCCGACATCGTCATGGTAGGGCTGCTGGACAAGATTGAATTGTGGGACAAGTCCGCGTGGGATGCGGTAACGAATCCGGAAAAGGTTGACGCAAAGGCTTTCAGTGCGGCTCTTGCAGGGTATGGACTCTGATGGATGAGCATATTCCGGTGTTGCTTGATGAGGTAATGACGATGCTCGCGGTGAAACAGGACGGACGATACATCGATGCAACCGTCGGTCTCGGCGGCCACAGTGAGGCGATTCTCAAAAAACTGGGCTCCTGCGGACGCCTGCTCGGACTGGATCGCGACAGCGCTGCCTTGAGCAAAGCTTCGGAGCGACTGGGCAGTGAGCGGTTTGTTCTGCAGAAAGCGGCGTTTGCCGACATGGCAGCCGTTGCGGCAGCTCGGGAATTCAGTCAGTGCGACGGCATTCTCCTTGACCTCGGCGTTTCGATGATGCAGCTGAAAGACCATGAGCGCGGATTCAGCTTTCAGTCGGAGCATCGGCTCGATATGCGGATGGATCCGGATCAGGAGGAGAGCGCCTGGCATTTCGTGAACAATGCATCGGAAGCTGATCTGGAGCGCATTCTCCGGGAGTACGGCGAAGAACATTTTGCCCGGAGGATTGTCCGGCGAATTGTTGCAGAACGACGCAAGGCATCGATTGATACCTGCGTGCAGCTTGCCGATGTGGTGAGTGCGGCATACGGTCGTCGCGGGAAGACGCATCCGGCAACGCGAACTTTTCAGGCGCTGCGGATCGCGGTGAATTGTGAGATGGAGCAACTGCAGAATGGTCTTGCAGCAGCGGAAGGTTTGCTGAGAACGGGCGGCAGACTCTGTGTTCTTTCTTATCACTCGCTGGAAGACAGGATAGTGAAGCAGTTCATGCGTAACAGCGCACGCGAAGGACGCGTGCTGCTTCTTACCAAGAAGCCTATTGCAGCAAGTCGTGACGAGACACGCAGAAATCCAGCTGCGCGAAGCGCAAAACTGAGGGGGTGTGAACGGTTATGATACAGCGGAGAAGAAGATCGCATTTTAGTGCTGCCTGGAAGGCATCTGCGCTTGCCTGCGCTGTTCTGCTTGTTTTTACCATCGTCTGGATTCGTTCAGCAGTCGTTTCGCTCGAATATCAGCTGAGTTCGCTTGATCATAAAAGAAATGAACTGATGAAGGAAGGGAAGGTACTCGGCGCGGAGCGCGCGAGCCTGCTTGCCGTAAAGCGCTTTGATGCGGTGGCCAGTGCCGACGGCAATCTGGTTTTCCCCGATCGCATGAAGGTAGTTCATGTAAAAAACGGTCGCCAGGGGGCCACATATACGGCTTCCTTTGTTCCCGGCTCCCGCGAAAACAGGGTTGCGCGGGATTGATTCACAGGAGGAACCCGGACTCTGACACCATGATACAGCGGAGTGCAACAGCATGAACAGGCGCGGGATGGTACTCGTAGCCATAATTTCCGTGGCATTTCTTGCTGTTGTTGTTCGCCTTGCCGATATTATGGTGATGAACCACGACTGGTTTCTCGCCAAAGCCCGAGGTCAGCAGACCAAAAAGGAGAACATTCCGGTCAAGCGCGGCATTATTTATGACCGCATGGGACGTGAGCTTGCCGTCAACCTCGAGACTGAATCGGTCTTTTGCGATCCCGCTGAAATATCCGCTCATGAAGATGTTGCGAAATCCCTGTCGCGCGAACTGGGAAGCGATGCCCGGGTCGTCCTCACCAAGCTGAATGCCGACAAGCGTTTTTACTGGGTCGAGCGAAAAGTAGAGCTCGCCCGGGCGCAGCGCATCAGGGATATGAAACTGAAGGGAATCGGCTTTGTACCGGAGTTGAAGCGCTACTATCCGAAGGGCTCACTCGCTTCGCATATCGTGGGTTTTGTGAATTCAGACAATGCCGGGCTGGAGGGGATAGAGCGTCAGCTCGACAAGCAGCTTGCAACACAGACTGAGAGCTTGACTAAGGTAAAGGATGCCCGCGGGCAAACCCTTTCTGAAGGCTCAATGAAAGAGCTGAAGGGGAATGATGTCGTGCTGACCGTTGATGAAGGACTGCAGCACATTGTTGAAAAGAATCTCGACGAAATCATGGCAAAGTGGCATGCAGCGTCTGCTACCATCATCATGATGGACCCGCATAGCGGCGAGATTCTGGCACTGGCAAACCGTCCTGCCTACAATTTGAATAATTCATCCGGCACGTCGATGCAGAAACTGCGCAATCGGGCCATTACCGACAACTACGAGCCGGGCTCAACATTCAAGGTGGTTGTCGGCAGCGCAGCGCTGGAAGAAGGCACGGTCAATTCCAGGTCCATGTTTGACTGCAGCGCCGGAACAATTGAGGTCGGCGGCAGACGCATTAAAGACGACCACCGGAACGGTGTGCTGAGTTTTGAAGAGGTTATTCAAAAGTCGTCCAATGTCGGTACGATCAAGATTGGTCTGGGGCTTGGCAAGCAGCGAGTTTATGACTATGTGAAAAAATTCGGATTCGGGGAGAAAACCGGCATCGACCTTGCAGGCGAAGTCTCAGGCTTGATCCGGCATCCTGACAAATGGTCAGGCATGTCTATCGGGGCGATTTCGATAGGACAGGAAGTGGCGGTGACTCCTCTGCAGGTGCTTCGCGCCTATGCCGTCATTGCGAACGGCGGTCTGCTTGTCAAGCCGCACGTTGTCGCTGCGATACGGACGCCGGAGGGACAGCAGGTATACAGGGCCCATCATGAAAAGGAGAGAGTGCTTTCTGAAAAGACGGCAATCGTGTTCCGCAATATCCTCAAACGGGTGACCGAAGAGGGCGGGACCGCTAAATCAGCGTCGATTGACGGCAATCAGGTGGCCGGAAAAACCGGGACAGCGCAGCTCTTTGACCAGCGTACCAAGCGTTATTCCAAAGAAAGATATGTGAGCTCATTTGTCGGTTTTGTGCCTGCTGACGATCCTCGCATTGCAATGATCGTCGTGGTTCATGAACCCAAGGGTGCTATCTACGGAGGGGTTGTTGCGGGTCCGGCGTTCAGGGCGATAACCAATGAGGCGCTTTCGTATCTGAG
Organism: Dissulfurispiraceae bacterium; assembly: GCA_035477855.1. GTDB lineage: Bacteria > Nitrospirota > Thermodesulfovibrionia > Thermodesulfovibrionales > Dissulfurispiraceae > JAAYUK01. Next base: position 11,615 of record DATIKF010000237.1, on the reverse strand, counting down.
CGTCCCCCGCGATGACCAGCGCGAGAGGGGACTTTTGCTTGTATCGACCAGAGATCGAGTGAACCCATGAACGCTCTGCATGTTCGAGATATCATACGGCCCGGGGATATGTTCTCAGGGAGCCTCAACGCCCAACTGACGGGCATACAGCATGATTCGCGGAAAGTAGAGCCGGGGAATCTTTTCATTGCCGTTCGGGGAGCAAAGGCCGACGGACACTCGTTTATCAGGCAGGCTCTCGGAAAGGGAGCTGTAGCAATCGTCTACGAGCAGGGATGGCCCGAGCTTGAGGCATTTCTGCGGGACTATCCCGCCGTTGCATGGATTGGCGTCAACGACTCACGTGAAGCGCTCGCCTGCTGTGCTGCGCTATTTCACAGAGCGCCGTCCTCAGAAATCGGCGTAGTCGGTATCACCGGAACGAACGGCAAAACCACAACGTCATATATTCTGAAGGCGATTCTTGAAGCGTGGCAGCACAAAGTCGGCCTTATCGGCACCATCAATTACATGGTCGGCGACCGTGTTTATGCAGCATCTCATACCACTCCTGAGGCTGCCGATTTTCAGAAGCTGCTCAGAACCATGGCGGACGCAGGATGCGGGTATGCAGTCAGCGAGGTATCGTCGCATGCTCTGGCGCAGCGGCGCGTGGACGGTACGCGGTTTCGAGCTGCGGTGTTCACCAACCTGACGCGTGACCACCTTGATTTTCATGTCACCATGGATGCTTATTTTCATGCAAAAAAACGCCTTTTCCTGGAACTGCTGACCCCCGGAGGCATTGCTGCCGTCAATATCGATGATGAATACGGACGGACTCTTGTGGAACTGCTTCGTTCGGAAAGAGAGCATGGCAAAGACATCAGGATTCTGACGTATGCGATGGACAACCAGGAGGCAGACGTGTACGCAATCCGCATTGACCCCGGATTCGATCATACGTCCTTCACATTCCGCATAAGAACGTCTGAGGGAGAGCGTTCTCTTGATCTGGAGTCACCGATGATCGGTACGACCAATGTCTTGAATGTTCTGGCTGCCGTGACAGTTGCTATCGGCCTTCGGGTGCCGGATTCCGCGCTGAAGGCGGGGATCAAGTCAGCAGAGGCGGTCAGTGGCCGGTTTGAGAGAGTTGCTGTCGGGCAGCGTTATCTGGCAATTATCGACTATGCCCATACTGAAGACGCCCTCCAGCGGCTGCTGCAGAATGCCAGGGCACTGCTGGATCTTTCTGCTGCCGGACGTCGTCCGGCGCGAGGGACAAAGCGTGATGACAATCTTTTTTTGCCGCATACGAACGGACAGGGTCGAATTATTACCGTATTCGGCTGCGGAGGAGACCGCGACCGGGGGAAGCGACCGCAAATGGGAGAAATTGCTTCTCGCCTGAGTTATTTCGTCATCCTGACATCGGATAATCCTCGCTTTGAAGATCCGAAGGCTATTGTCCATGAGATAGAGGCAGGTATCCGGAAAGACAACTACATTATCATTCATGACCGCCGGGCAGCAATTGTCATGGCAGTCGAACTGGCTTCGCCGGGCGATATTATTGTGGTGGCTGGCAAAGGACATGAAGATTATCAGGAAATTAAGGGAACGCGTCATCACTTTAGCGACCGGGAGGTGCTGGAGGAGGCGATCCGGCGTTCACTTGAGCGGCACGCACGACGCACAAGACGCACGAAGCGAACGAGCGTGACCGGAGCATGCTGACTCTTGCAGACCTTCTTGCGGTCACCGGCGGCGAAGCGGTTTCCCGCGGGCCTGAGAGCTTTGCGGACGTATCGATTGACTCACGCACCATCCGCGAAGGGGAACTTTTCTTTGCGATCAAGGGTGAGCGGCATGACGGCCACAACTTTCTGACTGATGTTCTGCAGCAGGCCGGCGGAGCGGTAATCGCACGCGATTTTGATCGTGCATCGCTCTCTCATCTCTTTAAGAACAAAAGCATTGTTGCCGTTGCTGATCCGCTCGTTGCACTGCAGCTGTGGGCGAGATCGAACCGTCTCAGTTACACGCATCCGCTTATCGGCGTGGTCGGCAGCAACGGAAAGACCACGACCAAGGAATTCACCGCGTCTGTTCTTTCCGTGCGCTGGTCGGTTCATAAGAGCGCCGGAAATCTGAACAATCATATCGGCTTGCCGCTTTCGTTATTGCGCAAGCCTGACACGGCCCAGATGGTGGTTGTTGAAATGGGCACGAACAGGTTGGGAGACGTGCGAGAACTCTGTGAAATCGCCAGGCCTGACATCGGAATCATTACCAACATCGGGATGGAGCATCTTGAAGGCTTCGGATCGCTGGAACGTGTGCGGGAAGGCGAACTGGAGCTTCTTCCCTATGTCAGGACGGCAATCGTCAATGCTGACGATGCGTTTCTCATGGATGGTGTAAAAAGTGTTTTTCGCGGTAAAATACTCAGCTTCGGTATCAATAACCCGCATGCCGATATACGGGGTTCGTCTCTTATGCCTGCTGATTCCGGCGTCAGTTTTATCCTGCATATCGGAGAGGAAGCGACCGAAGTTTTGTTGCAGCTTGCCGGCTCATTCAATGTTGCCAATGCACTGGCGGCGGCAGCGGCGGGAGCGGCGGTCGGCATGTCGCTGCAGGATATTCGTACCGGACTGGAAGCTTTTGCGGGAGTGCAGATGCGCTTTTCGGTGTGTCTGCATGAGGGAATCACGGTACTGTCCGATGTGTATAATGCGAACCCGTCATCAATGCATGCTGCAGTTGATGAGCTGGTTCGTTGCAGCCGGAGAGAGTCCTGTCATCTGCGCAGTCGCATGGTGGCGGTGCTTGGCGATATGCTGGAACTTGGAGACCGCGAAGCCGCATTTCATTTCGAAGTCGGCGACAGACTGAAGACCGAAGGGGTTGATCTTTTCGTCGGGGTAGGAACGCTTATGCGCCACGCTGTTGCGGCCTTTGGAGAAAAGGCATTGAGTGCAGATGATGCATCTGATGCGGTGCGGATACTGCGGCCTCACCTGCGTCCGGGGGACTGCATGTTAATCAAAGGTTCTCGCGGGATGCGCATGGAGAGGGTCTGCGAGGGTTTGGGGATAGAGGCAAGTAAGAAGTAAGAAGTAAGAAGTAAGAAAATGCTGTTCCGTGGCGGATTATTTGCTTTCTGTTCATACGACGATCAATGGGGGAACGGTGCTGTACGAATTTTTATATGGCTTTACCGATATCAGTTCAGTCTTTAATGTTTTCCGATATATTACTTTTCGGACGTCTCTTGCTGCACTGACTGCGCTTGTCGTGACGTTTTTGACGGCGCCCGCAATTATTTCATGGCTCAGGCAGATCAGCATGACGCAACAGATTCGTGATGACGGACCGCAGACGCACCTGAAGAAAGCAGGGACCCCGACTATGGGCGGTCTCATTATACTGCTTTCTGTGACCGTTGCGATGGCTTTCTGGGGGAACTTCCGTAATATCTATACCTGGGTTATCATGCTTGCCTTGCTCGGGTTCGGCGCAATCGGATTTCTGGATGATTACCTGAAGGCAGTCAAGAAAAATCCGAAAGGGCTGCGGGCGCTTCACAAATTCGGCGCTCAGATGGTGCTGGCGCTGATTATCGGCATATTCCTGTATGCCAATCCATACGACCCATATACCAGCATTCTCAGTGTGCCTTTTTTCAAGAAGTGGTTGTTCGATATGGGCATCTTTTATATCCCTTTTTCAGTGATTGTCATTGTCGGTTCGTCCAATGCGGTAAATCTTACCGACGGCATAGACGGACTGGCAATCGGACTGGTCGCGATTGCGATCATTGCAAACGCCGCATTGACGTATTTGTCTGGGCATGCCCAGTTTGCCCGGTATCTGCAGGTGCTCTATCTGCCAGGGATTGGGGAACTCACCGTTTTCTGCGGTGCGCTGCTCGGCGCTTCACTTGGATTTCTCTGGTACAACGCCTATCCGGCCGAAGTCTTTATGGGAGATGTCGGTTCTCTTTCGCTCGGCGGAGCACTCGGTACGCTTGCTGTCATCACCAAGCAAGAGATTGTGCTTGCAATAGTCGGCGGCATTTTTGTTCTGGAGACTGTTTCAGTTGTGTTGCAGGTTGTTTCATTCAGGCTTACCGGAAAACGCATATTCAGGATGGCCCCCATCCATCATCATTTTGAACTGAAAGGCTGGTCTGAGCCCAAGATCATCGTCAGGTTCTGGATCGCAGGAATAATACTTGCACTCTTTAGTTTGGCGACTTTAAAATTACGGTAACGGAGGATTCAGGAAAATGCTGAAGAAAATATATGGAGTGCTGATTTCTGCCGCCCTGATACTTCTTGTTGCCTGTCCGGGAGTCCTGCCTGCCAGAGATGCATCTGCCGAAGAGGTCGCGGCGACTGCTGCTATCGTTATGGATGCCTCATCCGAGCGTATTCTGTACGCGAAAAATCCGAATCTGAAACTTCGTCCGGCGAGTACGACCAAGCTGGTGACTGCAATGGTCGCACTGGATCATCTTCATCCTGATGCCATGGTGAGAATCAGCGTTCAAGCGGCGGAGACCCCGTCTGTATCGCCGAGGCTCCGTGCCGGTGAGCAATTCAGCGTCCGGAGCCTTCTGACGCTTTCATTGATGCGGTCGGTGAACAGTGCTGCAGTTGCACTTGCCGAAGCGACTACCGGCTCTGAAGATGCATTTGCGGAACTGATGAACCGGAAAGCTGCCGACATCGGCGCTGACAATGCACGCTTTATCAACGCATCAGGATTGCCCGGGCCGGATCAGTATGTCACAGCATTTGACCTCGCCAAGATCATGAAGGAATCGCTGAAGTATCCGGTTGTTCTGGATATCATCAATACAAAAACAGAGAGTGTTTATTCGTCGAAGGGGCGCAAGCTGGTTATAAAGAATACCAATGAACTGCTCTGGAACGATAGCGATGTCTTGGGAGGCAAAACAGGCTATACACGCGAAGCGCGACATTGTTTTGTCGGTGCGGCGCAAAAGGGACAGAATGTTCTGATCTCCGCAGTGTTGGGAGAGGTGCAACGCGGAAATTTGTGGAACGATACGGAAAAGCTGATTGCGCGGGGCAACGAGGTGATGAACCGGCGAGCAGAGCCGATGATCACTTACAGCAGTCAGAGCGACAGTCCGATTGTCTTTGCTGCCTATCGATCTGACGGCTCTGCGAAACCGGGCAAAAAGGCAACATTTGCAAAAAGCAAAAAGAAGAGTACGGGTGTTGAAGCAAAAAAACCGAAGAAGACGAAGAAGTCTGTAAACAGCGAAAAGAAGGTCAAGAAAAAACCGGCCCCAAACACGACTGCCGAAGGAAAAATCCCTGCAGGCCGTTCATAGAGATACGTCCAGATGGTGCGGCAAATCAACGGAAAACGAGTGCTGGTCGTGGGGCTGGCGCGGAGCGGCGTCGGAGCAGCAAATCTGCTCGCCCGCCTCGGCGCCCATGTCACGGCAAATGATGCAAAATCAGCAGAGATCCTTGCTCCTGCGCTGAAGCGTCTTGATCCTGCTGTCCGGGTCGCTCTCGGCAGTCATCCGCCCGAACTCTTTTATTCCTCTGACCTCATTGTGCTCAGCCCTGGCGTTCCGCATGACATGCCGTTGCCTGAGTCGGCGGCCGGTCGGGGAATTCCGGTTATCGGAGAACTGGAGCTTGCCTATGCCGTGGTCGCTGAAGCTGCTGCTCACGGGCGGCGAGTTCCGGGTTTTCTGGCGGTAACCGGGACAAACGGGAAATCAACGACCACGACGCTTCTTTATGAGATGGTGCGTCAGGCAGGTTATCGGGCTGAGCTCTGCGGCAACATCGGGACTGCCGTTTCAGAAACCCTGCTTGCATGTGGTTTCTTTGCCCCGGATGCTCCGGTGCCGCTGGGAGTGGATTTCTTTGTTGTCGAGGTCTCAAGTTTCCAGCTCGATACGATTGACTCATTCCGGCCCTCCGGCGCCGCTATTCTGAATATCACTCCTGACCATCTCGATCGCTATCATGGAATGGATGTTTATGTCGCCTCCAAATGCAGAATCTTTGAAAACCAGAGCATGGGGGATGTGCTTGTCCTGAATGCCGACGATCCCTATACGCCGCAGATCGATATGAGATGGAAAGCTCTGTCTGTGAGCCCGGATGTTTATTATTTCAGCAGGCAGAAGAAAGTGCGGGGAGCGTATTGCCTTGATGGACGAGTTGTCTTCTCGTTTAACGGCATCGAACATGCTGTGGATCCCGCAGCATTCGGCATCAGGGGCGTACACAACACAGAAAATGCCATGGCTGCCGCGCTGCTTGCATTGACTGCCGGATGCGGCATGGATGCCGTAACTGCCGCGTTGCAGACGTTCAGCGGACTGGAGCATCGTCTTGAGTCGGTGCGAGAACTGAACGGTGTCCAGTACATCAACGATTCCAAAGGCACCAATGTCGGCGCAGTTCTGAAGTCGCTGGAAAGTTTCGGCGCCCCGGTGGTGCTGATTGCGGGAGGCCGCGACAAGGACAGTGACTTCAGGCTGCTGCGTAATCTCATTCGTGACAGGGTGAAAGCGCTTGTTTTGATCGGGGAAGCTGCGGCAAAAATAGGAGATGCTGTCGGGGATATGACGCAGGTCTATTTTGAATCCGATCTGAAAGCTGCGGTCAGGCGGAGCCATGCCTGTGCTGATGCAGGCGATGTCGTCCTGCTTTCGCCCGCCTGTGCGAGTTTCGATATGTTCCTCGACTATGAAGATCGCGGCAGACAGTTTAAAGCGCTGGTGCAGGAGTTATGACGCAGCGGTATGACCGCATCCTGATCGTTCTTGTTGCGATTCTCATCCTTGTCGGTCTCACTGCTGTTTACAGTTCAACATCGGTCGTGTCGCCAGCTGTTGCCGAAAAGCAAAAGGGAAAAGGCATTGAGGCAAGCCAGTTCAGCTTCATAAAAAAACAGCTGCTGACCGTGGTTATGGGGCTTGTCATTCTTTTTATCGCCTGCAAGGTTCCGCTGGAGTATCTTCGGAAAGCCGCTATCCCGCTGCTTGTCCTGTCCCTTATATTCCTCGTGCTGGTTTATTCGCCACTCGGCATGAGTGCGGGAGGTGCGCGGCGATGGCTGCGTCTGTGGCCCTCCGCGTTTCAGCCGTCCGAGCTGGTGAAGCTGGCAATGGTACTCTTCATGGCATGGTACATGAGCCGGCCGGAATACCGGAAAGAGCGATTTGTTTTTTTCATTATCCCGATTATCATTATGGGAGTTTTTCAGGTGATTATTCTGCAGCAACCCGATTTCGGGGCGGCCGTGAGTCTTGCGATTCTGACATTGTCCATGCTTTTTCTTGGCGGCGTGCGTCTGCGTTTTCTCGCAATGCTCGGGCTTCTCGCGGTTCCGCTCGTCATCAAGCTCATTTCAGAACCCTATCGCTGGAAGCGCGTTGCGGCATTTCTTGACCCGTGGAAAGACCCGCAGGGCAGCGGCTTCCAGTTGGTGCAGTCCTTCATCGCTCTCGGCAGCGGAGGGTTGATAGGAGTGGGTCTTGGGGAGAGCAAGCAGAAACTTGCCTTTCTGCCGGAAGTTCATACTGACTTCATTTTTTCTCTGATCGGCGAGGAATTGGGATTTTTCGGTGCGACAATAGTTGTGGCGCTCTTTTTTGTCTTTTTCCTGCAGGCAGTGAACATCGCCCGCAAGCGGGAAGATCGTTTTGCGCATTATCTTGCATTCGGCATAGCAATCATGATAGCGGTACAGGCGGTCATCAACTTCGCGGTCGTAACCGGCATGGTGCCTACAAAGGGGCTGCCTTTGCCCTTCATAAGCTACGGCGGCTCATCGCTGGTCGTCAATATGTTTGCAGTCGGCATGCTGCTGAATATTTCGAAGAATGCTCCGGTCTCTGACGGCAGAGGCTTGGCAGAGAGTGAGGCCGGCGCACATGCACTGTCCGGCGGGGAGTCGCGATGGCGTCTTGGTTTCGGCTATGCGAAGCGCAGCCGTACCAATGAGCGTGACATCCCCGCGCGGGAGGACCGCTGATGCGAGTGTTTATTGCAGGCGGCGGCACCGGAGGCCATGTCTTTCCCGGGATAGCAATTGCAGAAGAACTATTGCAACAGGGCGTTGCCGATGAGGTTGTTTTTGCCGGGACTGAGCACGGACTTGAGGCGAAGGTCTTGCCGCGGGAAGGTTTTCAGCTGCATTTTCTCAAGGCCGAAGGTTTCGTCGGCAAGTCACCGTTGAAAAAGATGCGGGCATTGGCGCTTTTTGCAGTCTCGCTCATGCAGGCTCGCTCCCTGCTGCAGCGGCTGCGTCCGCAACTCGTTATCGGCGTCGGCGGCTATGCCTCGGTCAGCATGGTTCTGGCCGCACATTTCCGCGGGATTCCGACGATGATCCATGAGCAGAATGCAGTGCCCGGACTTGCCAACCGCACGCTGGGACGCTTTGCAGATGCCATAGCGGTTACCTATCAGGAAAGTCTCGACCATTTTCCCAAAGAAAAAACCTGGCTGACCGGCAATCCGGTGCGCAGGGAACTGCTCCGTTGCAACGAGCGGACGGCGCGCGCAGCATTTCCCCTTGATCCGGCGCGTTTTACCTTTTTTGTGTTCGGCGGCAGCAGCGGAGCGCACCGCATCAACAAGGCGGTTGTCGAGGCGCTGCCTCTTCTGACCGACGTCCGCGACTCACTGCAGTTTATTCATCAAACAGGCGAAAAAGACCACCGGCATGTTTCAGAAGCATATGCAGCAGCCGGATTCGCGGGTGTTGTTGTGCCATTTGTCTATCGCATGGCCGAAGCATATGTCCTGGCTGATGTTGTGCTGTGCCGTGCGGGAGCAACGACACTCGCCGAGATTACCGCAATCGGCAAGCCTGCAGTTCTGGTGCCGTATCCGTTTGCGGCGTCAAATCATCAGGAACTGAATGCGAAAAAGCTTGAGGATATGGGAGCCGCGCGTGTTATTTTCGACCGTGATCTGTCCGGTGAGCGGGTTGCCGAAACATTCAGAACATTGTATCTTGATGAGCGACTTCGCGCCGGGATAAAACGCTCTGCAGCGGCATTCGGCCGTGTGGATGCGGCAGACAGGATCGTTCAGGTGGCGCAGAGCATCATACGGAAAGGATAGAAACATGTTTACGCATTATCGTGCATTGCATTTTGTGGGCATCGGCGGGGTCGGCATGAGCGGCATCGCGGAAGTTCTTCATAATCTCGGCTACGATGTCACCGGGTCGGACGCGAAGGAATCCGAAACCACTGTCCGACTTCGAGACCTTGGAATCCGCGTCTTTATAGGACATCACCCATCCAATATCGGGCGGTCGCATGTTGTGGTCGTATCTTCCGCGGTGAAGGCCGACAATCCGGAAGTCGTTTCAGCAAGGAGCAAGGCAGTCCCGGTCATCACGCGTGCCGAGATGCTCGCAGAGCTTGGCAGGCTGAAATACGGGGTGCTGGTTGCCGGTGCTCACGGCAAGACGACCACAACATCCCTTATTGCAACAATAGTTGGTGAAGGCGGACTCGATCCGACTGTTGTCATCGGCGGAAAGCTGAAGGCTATCGGGAGCAACGCAAAACTGGGGCAGGGAGAATTTCTTGTCGCGGAAGCCGATGAGAGCGACGGCTCGTTTCTGAAACTGTCGCCGACTATCGCGGTCATCACCAACATCGACAAGGAGCATATGGACTTTTTTCATGATATGGACTCGATGAAGAGAGCCTTTCTGTCGTTCATCAACAAGGTGCCTTTTTATGGAATAGCTATCGTTTGCATTGAAAATGAGCATGTGCGGGAGATCCTTCCACACATCAGCCGGCGCTGTGTCACGTACGGTCTGACCGAGTCAGCGGATATCTACGCGAAGAATATAACGAATGAGGGTCCGCGCATGCAGTTTGATGCTTTTATCCGCGGAGAATCGCTTGGAACCTTCATCCTGCCGATGCCCGGAATCCATAATGTGCTCAACAGTCTGAGCGCAATAGCAGCCGCAATGGAACTCCGGATTCCGGTGGAAATCATCCGGCGCGCACTCGCAAGCTTTGGCGGCATTCATCGCCGGTTTGAACGCAAGGGTGAGGTTGCGGGCATTCTGGTCTATGACGATTACGGCCATCACCCGGCTGAGATCCTGGCGGTGCTGAGCGCTGCCCGTCGCTGCTTCGGTGACCATCGCATTGTCGCGGCATTTCAGCCGCACCGCTATTCCCGCACTCATGACCAGATGGAAGCATTCGCAGCGTGTTTCAGAGATGCTGACAGGCTCTACCTTCTCGACATTTACGCGGCAGGTGAAAAACCGATCGAAGGCGTTTCCTCCGCAGTGCTCTGTAAAAAAATTGCGGAAAACGGCTTTGCCGATGCTTATCATCTTCCGGACAAGGAGAGCGCGGCTGCCGACATTTGTGACGATCTCAAGCCGGGTGATGTTGTGTTTACTCTGGGCGCGGGAGACGTTTATAAAGTAGGCGAACGTATTCTGCAGATTCAGGCATCGCGTTCACGGTCACAGGCATGAGCAGTGCGGGATATGAATTGTGAACCGCTGATAGCCTGGTGCCGAGAGCGTGGGATTGCATATCGCTGCGATGAACCGCTCCGACGCCATACCTATGCGGCAATCGGCGGACCTGCGGATGTAGCGCTCTTTCCAGAAAGCGGTCAGATTCCAGCGCTTCTTCAGATGCTCCGGTCTTCTTCTATTCCGTATCTGGTGTTCGGCAAGGGTTCCAACCTGCTTGTCAGCGATCGCGGCGTGCGGGGTGCTGTCCTGTTTACACACCGGGTGCGCGGCAGTGAACTGAACGCCCGGGAAGGCCGGGTCAGGTTTTCAGCGGGGGTTCCGTTGCAGCAGGCGCTTCGCATAGCTGCCGATGCCGGGCTTGCAGGGATGGAAGGACTTTCAGGCGTACCCGGAACGGTCGGAGGCGCGGTTGCGGGGAACGCCGGGTCCTTCGGGGTCGAAATGAAGGATTTTGTCACGTCTGTAACCATTGTTTCAGCTGATGGCTCAACACGGGAATTCCCGGCATCTGAACTTGACTTTCGCTATCGAACCGCAGTTGTGCCGGAGCGCGGCATCATAACGGATGTCAGGCTCATCCTCCGTCCTGACTCGCCTCGGACTATCTATTCCCGCATCCTGGAGTATCGTGCACAGAAGATGCTGAGCCAGCCGGTTGCCGCCCGGTCGGCCGGATGCGCCTTCAAAAACCCGGAGGGGCTGTCTGCCGGACGGTTGATCGATGAGGCGGGCTGTAAAGGCATGCGTGCCGGTGCAATCGAAGTGAGCAGGCTGCATGCCAATTTTCTCATCAATCTTGGCGGCGGCAGCGCTGACGACTACAGGGTGCTGATGGCTCGCGTATCAGCAAGGGTTTATGAGAGGTCCGGGGTCATGCTTCAGCCCGAGATCCGGATGGTCGGGGAGTGGCAGTTCTGACGGATTCCGGCTCACTGAACCGGTCTGGTATACTTAGCAGGCTGCTGAAAAAGTCCCTCTGCGGCTCAGCAGGGTCAATTTCGGGGGATGTTCTGACATGGATTGACCCGAGTTTTTCGATTCTTGAGCCTCTGAGAGAGTCGTTTTTGGCAGTGCATTTTGCATCAAGAGTT
>DATIKF010000236.1:0-5764 GCA_035477855.1 Dissulfurispiraceae bacterium | reverse complement strand
CGCGCCAGTCGCGCTGGTACCAGGGGCCAGCGTCCCCAAAGGCGAGAAGGACATCATCGGCAGAATAGCCGGCTGTATGCAGGTCTTTGGCCTCTCTGGCCATGCGCCCGTAATTGAGCTTGAGGTCACGCCCGGTGACGGTGGAAAGGGCAGTGACGATAGGGTCCAGTTCGGACTTGGGAACTGTGCCTGGCTTGAGTTTTCTTGTTTTTTGGGCAGGTTTAGAAGCCTGGGGAGAAGAGGGGGGGACTGGGGAAAGCTCGGAAACAGGTTCCGGTTGACCCTGGCAAGGCCAGGGTTGAGGTAGATCAGCGGGCGTTTCGATACCCCTGTCTCCGTTTCCGTCTCTGTATCTGTCTCCGTCTCCGTCTCGCTCTTCAATTCCAGATAGGGTATCCATAGGGTATAGATAGGGTATCCCGGATCGAGGAGGGGGGGCATTGGTTTCGTTTGTGACAACGGGTTTTTCGGGATGCTTAACCCTCTTCTCTTCCTCTTTATCTTCTCTTACTCTTACTCTTAATCTAGGAGCGTGACTCTCGTTAGCGTCACCCGTGACTCCTGCGTGACTCTCGCCGTTTTCAGGTGCATTTTTGGCAGTTTTGAGCCTTGAACGACGGTCTTGCTGCCGTTTTCGCCACATTTCCCGCTTTTCCGACTGTGTTGGTCCCTGCCGGTCGGCGAATTTGCGCACAATGTAGACGCCATCATCGAAGTCTAAAAGGCCTATTTTGACAAGAAAAGACATGTCTTGTGACACTGTTTCAATGTCTTTTCTTAGTCTCCATGCTATGTCTTCGTGTGTCATAGGTGAGTCACCCGTGACAAGTGCGCCTTCTGCGTCACATTCGCCGGCCAGCAAGATTAGTTGCATGAAGCGCCAGCATTGCGCATCGGTCAAGCGTGAGAGCTTCACGTCATCCAGCATTTCGACGTATGCTTTTACCCAGGGCATTGATGGATTGGTTGCCATATGTATCACTCCATTTCTTTGGGGAGATTATCTTGGGAGCGTTGCAGCCTGCATTGGAAGCCCCTTGCCCTGGTGTTCCGATGGTATGCTCTCCCTGTTGGTTGACCCTGGCCAGGCCAGGGTTGATGCGGTTGGATGTTCAGTGGGTGACAAAATGGTCACCAGATTGGGATCATAAGCCCAGATGACGGTGGGGCCGCCGGGCCAGACCTGAAGTACTTCGGCAGGCAGCTCACCCTGGCGGGGATCGTGGGAGACGAGCAGCCTTTCGGCGCGTTTGCCACGATCATAGAAACGCCCAGCTACTTTGCCAGGGCCGTTGGGGGTGAATACGTTTTGACCGATGCGGTATTTCATGCTAGCCTTCCCTGGACATGGTGGATTTCCGCTTTCTGATCGTAGAGATCGGGGCTGCGGTTGGGGTCGAGGGTGCGCAAAGCGCGGATCTTTTCGGCCAGGCGGGAGCGGCGGCTCTCAAGCTCGACGATGAAGACTTCGATCTCCTTCTCGGTGCCGAGCCAGTAGCCGCCGTCGCCGCTGTCGGAGAGGATGGGCCAGGTGTCGCGCAGGGTGGAGATGGCGCGGCGGACCTGGCGGTCTTCGGTGCTGTCTTTCCAGCGGGCGCCGAGGCGGGCGAGGGGGAAGACAGCGGCGACCAGGTCGCGGCGGGTGATGCGGTTCTTGTTGCCTACATGCCTGGAAAGGACAGTGAGGAGCTTGCGCTCGAGACCGGCGGGCATGGAGGCGATGATCTTTTCGTAACGCAGGTTGGTTGTCATAGGTGACCTCCGGTAGATCAGGGTGCTGGCAAGGCCAGCATGGTGCTGGCTGGCGGGCAGCCCTTGAGGGGCAAGGGCAGACACCGCCAGCCATAAGGGAGGAAAACGCCAGGGTATTGCCCTGGCAAGGCCAGGGTTACCCTGGAAACAACCCAGGGTTTAGGGGAGTTCCCTGGGGAGATAGGTTAGAAGATTTTGCTCTCGGCCTGACCTCCATCGAGCGGGAGGGGCTGCTGGCCGTTCTGGCCGTCCAGATATGCCACGACGGCATTGGCTTCACGGGCGGCTTTCTGATCGGGAAGCCATTCGCCGCCGCTGTCCTTTTTGGGATTTAGCCAGAGGTATAGGGCGATGAGGTAGTGGTCGGGAATGTCGCGGATGCTGGAATGGCCGGCGAGGTATTTTTGAACCTGATGGCGTCGGATCTGGGCGTCGCCGGCGGCGAAGCAGGCATCGAGGACGGGGGAGATTAGGCCGCGCTTGCCGTCGCTGATGGGGCGACCGAGGTAGGCGGCAGCCTGTTTATCGAACCAGGCTTTGAGGTCGCCGGGGGAGCGGATTTCGTCGGGGGAGGCATCGGGCAGCTTGTCAAGGGGCCCAGTGCCCGGTTTTGATGCGCCGTTGGATGCGTTGACTGGAGGCTGGGGCTCTCGCTCACGAGGAGGAGCGCCGTCGAGCAGCCAGGCGGCCAGTTCTTTACCGAACGATTCGCCGGGCTTATCCATGAGCTTGTCCTGGTATTTGCCGGTGCGGTCTTTGATGACGTTGGCGATGTGATCTACGCTCATTTCGATGAGCATGTCGAATTCGTACTCGATGCCCTTGCCCTGTTCGGGCGCAAGGCCGACACGAACGGGCTTGGATTTGTTACCGTCGCTTTCGGTGGTCCATTCGGTTTTGGAGCGCATGGTTCCGATGATGTGACCGGGGAAGCTGAGGATGGCATCCACCAGGGTGCGCTGCTTGGGGGTTCCTTCGGACCAGGCTGACCAGGTATTGCCTTTGTATTTGCTCTTGGCGAGCTTTTCAACTTCGTCGAGCAGCTCTTGCCAGGCATGGGAGAGGCTGTCGATGATTAGTACCTGGTAGCCAGCACTTCCGGCTGCCCGGATACCTTCGATGTAGCCGTTGATGGACTTGTTTTCGAGGTCGAGGACGTCGAAGGTGAAGCGGTCGGCGTATTTAGATGCGGAGCCGCGTTCGGTATCGATAAGGGCAATGGGACCGGTCATGCCGGTGGCGATGCGCAGGGCGGTGTAGGTTTTACCAGCGCCGCTTGGGCCGAAGATGGCAAGGCGGAGCTTGCTTTGTTCTTTGGTCGCTTTGCGGAATTGAAGTGTTGCCATTGTTGTTTCCTCCATTGGAGACTTTCTGAAAAAGGATTGCAAATTTAACTGGACGGTGTACAATGGGGGTGTGAGAACGATGGTTCTCTCCCGTCCGCCTGGCGCTTGCCCCGTCAGGCGGGATTTGTTATCCCCTCCCCTAAATTCCAGCTTTTCAGGAATTTGGGGGAGGGGGTGTGAGTGCCGTCTCTCCGGCTGTCGCTCTTATGCTGTTTCCCGCTTGTTTCAGAGTACGGGCTTTCCCTGCATGCCAATGGGCTGGCAAGCCCTTGCAGGTTCGCAGTGAGGCAGGAGGGCCTCGAACCCTCCTTACGGGCGCCAGGGGGGAAGCTCCCGTTGCTGTTCCAGCGCCTCAGGTGGCCGGGAGGGTTTGCACCTCACTTTCGCTTCGCTCCGAAGAGCGCCGGCCTGCCGGTCTCTCCTGGCAGTCAAGCCTTGATCTTTGTACCCGTATGGCCTGCGCGCGCTTACGCTACCTCGGCTTTCAGATACGCCTGTGGGGATGCCCGGAGTTGAACCGGGATCTGGGTCTTGTTTGATGCACGTGCCCCCGCTGTGGACCGATCACACCGCATCCCCATGTTGCCAGCCTGAGCGCCTAGAGGTCATGACGCCTTTTCAACCTGACCGGTATGCCGTCACGCTCTTGGCTGGCAGTGCTAGACTGGCGGACATGGGCCGATTTCATATGCTTTCTCCGCCAGTTGTTGCCTTAAGAAAATCAGAGTGATCCGATGAAGTGTGTCAGCCCGAGGTAGAGGATGACCAGGAAGATGATGAGAGCGAGCAGGAATGTGAGCAGGTCTTTCATTTTGGGCCTCTCTTCTTCGGGTGGAAAAGCGGGATCTGCACCCTCAGGCAGATGGCCGCGACGATGGATAAGATGAGTAGCCAGGTTGGTTCTTGCATGATGTCCTCCGTGATGCTGTCTGGGTTGATTAAGGATGCAGGTTGTTTCCCCATTTGTGGCAGCCACACTTTCTGCATCGTAGTTGGCCGGGCGGTTTTGAAGCCGCTACCATGCGAAGGCATCCGGCCAGTATAGTTGCTGTTTTTCTCCGTCCGTCTCCTGGCGCCTTAGTATGAGCGTCGGCTGTCAGGGAGCGGGTTGTGCGCAGGGGGGCAGCGTTTTGGTCTTCGTAGCCCGGCTGAGTTGTGAAGGTGCTTTGCCACTTGTGGACCGGCTATCCCACTTTGACTCCCCGCTTGGGAAGTGTGGACTTTAGGGAAGCTCCAGGGAGTCGGACCCTGGCGGGGGCATGTGCAGGTGCACCCCGGGCGCCAGCAGCTTCGGGAATCCGGTCAGTTGACCGGTTGATTCTGGTTTTGAATCGTGCTACGATGGATCAATCCGTAGCGCAGCAGCCAACCCTCTAAATACTGGTGGGCAATTACTTTCTGGGTGCTCTCGTCGATCCATCTTTCGTCGCCGAGCGGAGTGAAAGCAGACTTCCCTACGGTAAACTGTTCCCTGTTGTAGAAGGCTTCGGCGCGGTTGCGCCGGAGGTTTAGCGGTTTTTCGACGGCCTGACCGACTGAGCCGGTTTTGCCGATTGCCGAAGCGAGGCTGTAGGACTGAGGCGAGCGGCCTTTTTGAGCCACTTTGGCGCGTGAGCTGCCCTTTTTGATGGGGGCTGCGCCGCTGCATTCGGGGCCCATGCCGCGGGCGATGGAGAGGGGATCGCGCAGGGTGCGACCGCATTTCTTGCAGCGGGGTTTCATAGCAGTTCTCCGATTGAGTCGAGCAGGGCGGGTACGTCATCGGGGGAGATGACGGCGGGGGTGTGGCGGCGCATGAGGTTCTGGATGGCTCCAGCGGTGGGCGCAATGTTGAGGCGGCGGGCGCGGTCGATGAAGACGACGATTTCGAGGTGCTTATCGCAGAGGGGCTCGCCGTGGGAGAAGCCGGTTTCGACGAAGGCGGGGCATTTGCAGTAGGCGCAGGTGGTCATGGTTTAGTATCCGTAGCGCTGTAAAACCATCAGGTCATGGGCGTCTTGGGCTTCGGTTTCATCATGCCCCAGAGCGCTGGCCTGGCTGGTGGGTGCGGCGAGTGCGGCGTTGCAGGTGGTGCAGTGAACGCCATGTTGAGGTACGGGCGCTCCACAAATCCAGCAAGTTGGAGCGGGTGGATGGGTAAGGTTCTGGTTGGCTGCGTGTGGAACGGTCATGGTTGTCTCCCGGTGGTCAGGTAAGCCGCTTGCCCGGCTGATTGGCATATGGCGCGGTTATGCGGTGAGCGGGTCGGGCTCCGGCGTATCCTTGGATTCACGGTCGCTCTGGATGACGCTGAGGCATTCGCCGGCCCAGGCACGCGCCCAGGCTTCGGCTGTGGGGGAAGCGATGACGCGGAAGAGGGTTAGCGTGTCGGGGGCCTGCTTGCCGGACTTCCACATCCAGACTTGCTGCTTGGAAGAGGGGATGCCCAGGCTGGCGGCGAACTTTTCGAGGGTTCGTCCTTCGAGGTGCTTGCGGGTGATTTCGATCAGTTTGTCTCTCATGTGTATTCTCTACAAAACAATTATTTAGTTATGAACATTTTACACGATAAGGAATAAAATGTCAATAGCTATTTACCCAAAAGACAGAAGTTGCTATATTAAAACAATGAGTAATGGCCCCCTGGCTGAGTGGTTCGAAAAAAAATATCTTGAGTGGCAACTGAA
>DATIKF010000235.1:0-24135 GCA_035477855.1 Dissulfurispiraceae bacterium | reverse complement strand
CGGGAAGAAAGCCGTGTCGCCCTGCTGGAGGGCGGTCAGGTCGTTGAGTTGTACATCGAACGCAAGCGTGATGTGAGCCTTGTCGGCAGCATCTATAAAGGAAAGGTGCTGAAGATTCTGCCCGGCATGCAGTCGTCATTCATTGACATCGGCCTTGAAAAAGCTGCTTTTCTTTATGTTGCGGACATCATGACTTCGGTTGAGGAATACTATACCACGCTCTTTGACCAGGACAGCGAACGTATGATGGATCATGGCGACCAGCCGACGCATCCGGAGCGCACCATGGCAATAGAAGAGTTGATTCAAGAGGGGCAGGAGATCCTGGTGCAGGTCGCAAAAGATCCGCTCGGCACCAAAGGTGCCCGTGTAACTTCGTATGTTACGCTGCCGGGGCGCTATGTTGTTCTGATGCCGAATATGGAGCATGTCGGCATTTCACGCAGAATAGAGAATGAGGAACTGCGGGCAACGCTCAAGGATATTGCGTATGAGATAAAGCCGAAGGGCTGCGGCCTTATCATGAGGACCGCCAGCGAAGACGCAACGGTTGATGAAATCAGGCGCGATCTGGAGTTTCTGCTCATGCTCTGGGATAATGTGCAGCGCAAAAAAGACAAGGCTCCGTCTGCTTCGCTTATTTACAGTGACCTCGATCTTATGTACCGAAGCGTCCGCGACTTCATGAGCCATGATGTAGAACGGCTCGTTATCGATGCAGTGGACGAGTACGAGCATCTCAAGGAGTTTGCCGGTCTCTATTTCCCCCGCTTGCTTGAACGCATTGAACTGTATGACGGTCGCGAACCGATTTTCGACGCATTCGGCATTGAACTCGACATCTCCCGCGCACTCGGAAGAAAAGTCTGGCTGAAGTCGGGCGGCTATATTGTTATTGATCAGACCGAGGCGATGACGGTCATTGACGTCAATACCGGCAAGTTTGTCGGCAAGGAAAGTCTTGAAGACACCATCCTGAAGACGAATCTTGAGGCAGTGAAGGAAATTGCCTATCAGATTCGCTTTCGCAATCTCGGCGGTATTATCATTATTGATTTTATCGACATGGAGAAGATCGAAAACCGGGACAAGGTATTTAACGCATTCGTCGATGTGATGAAGCGCGACAAGGCAAAAAGCACCATATACAATCTCTCGGAACTCGGCATTGTGCAGATGACCCGCAAGCGCGTACGGGAAAGCCTTGGCCGTGTGCTGTGCGAGCAGTGTCCTTACTGTGAAGGCAAGGGCTTTATCAAATCGTCGCGGACGATTGCATACGAAATTTTCCGGAAGCTGAAAAAGATGAACCTGCCGGGCGGATCGGTGGCTATGATCAAGGCGAATCCTTCGGTAGCAGAGCTGTTGACTGATGATGAGCGGCAGGGAATCGAAGATATTGAGCATACATACGCCATCAAGCTGATTATCAAGGATGATTACAAGCTGCATCAGGAAAACTACGAGATCGCAACGCTCTGAGCGCGATGCTTTGCATGTTTTCATCTGATGATGATATGCGTTCTCACTATGATGGATTGGTAAACCGCCTCCGCAAAATCGAATCGGTTATTGTCGCATTTTCGGGAGGTGTCGACAGCACATTGCTGCTGCGGGCCGTCCGGGATGCCGGTATTCGTTCCGTTGCGGTGACCGCCTGTTCTCCGCTTATTTCGCAGGCGGAGATACGGCATGCGCAGGAACATGCCGATGAAATGGGGAGTGCGTTCATGATGCTTCAGGTGAACGAGTTTGCTGTCGACGGTTTTGCTGAGAATCATGAGGAACGATGTTACCTGTGCAAGGCATATCGCTATGATAGTCTTTGCAAGCTTGCACATGAGGAAAACTATGCGGCGATTGTTGATGGAACCAATCTCGACGATATGCAGGATTACCGTCCCGGCCTGCGTGCGGTGCGTGAGCGGGGTGTTCTTACTCCTCTTGCTGATGCTGGACTGACAAAGAGCGACATCCGGGAGCTGTCCCGGACGCTGAGGCTCAGCACATGGGATAAGCCGTCATCGCCGTGTCTGGCAACGCGCATTCCGTATGGCAGTCCCATAACAATCGAAAAGCTCAGAATGATCGAGAATGCTGAAATGTATCTTGCTGAAATGGGATTTCGCGAGTTGCGAGTCCGCACCTTTGACGATGCGGCGCGCATAGAGGTGCTGCCGGAACAGATGACTATGCTTTTTGAGAATGATAATCGAGCGCGTATTCTTGCCGAATTGAACCGACTGGGATATCGTTCCGTGTCGATTGATCTCGGCGGCTTCCGGAGTGGAAAGCTGAATCCGGCACGACCGGGAAAACGTGAGAAGTAAGGGGCTCCACACTGCTCTCTTTTTTGCTGGCTGGCTCGATGAGCTTGAGTGAAGCACCTATTCATGAATGCGTTCGATGCGGGACCTGCATGGAGCTCTGTCCGACATTTGCTGAGTCTCTTGCTGAAGGGAGAGGTCCGCGCGGTCGCGTTGCATTGCTCCAGCGCCTGAATACCAATGAACTTCCCCGCACAAGAACCATGGACGACCGCATCTTCAGTTGCATACTCTGCGGAGCATGCGACAGCCGCTGCCCTGCCGGCATTCGCATCACCGATGCACTGTATGCCGCCAGACATGCGCTGCGCCTGCAGCCGGGACCGAAAGACCTTGCCGCCGCGATACTGCGGCATTCGTTCAGACACGCGCCACAGGCATTCCGGCTTTTGCGCGCTTTGCAGAGATTGATCTCACGTGGTCCTCTTCAGTCGATTCCGGCAGTCAGAGTTTTTCGCTCCCTGAGAATTTCCCTTCCTTCTTACTCATTCCGCAGCAGCGGCTCCCTGTATCGCGTGCAGAATGCCCGCGGCCGTGTGGCGATCTTCTCCGGATGTACGACAGACTTCCTCTTCCCTGCGCTCGGCCGCATGCTTGCAGAGAGCCTGCAGGCCCTGCGGTATGACGTTGTCGTACCGCAGGGTGAGGTTTGCTGCGGAGCGCCGCTGCTGAGTCTCGGTTTCCGGGACGATGCAGCAATCCTTGCAGAGAAGAATCTTTCCTTGTTCAAAAAACTTCGCGTTGAAGCCGTCATCAGTCTCTGCCCGACCTGTGTTTACTTTGTCCGGGATGTTTATAAGGATATTGCGGGAGAGGGAATACTCTCTGCGATGGACGATGCCTCATTTTTCAGGCGACATGCCGGAGTGCCGGAGGGCCCGCCGATAGCCGGGAAGTCAGCCTACCATGCCCCCTGTCACACGTTGCATTCGCTCAAAAGCGATGCCGCTGCCCGGTCGGTGCTGGAAACGGCCGGGTACGATCTTATGAAAACTGAATCAGGCTGCTGTGGATTTGGGGGTGCATTTGCGGTATCATATGAAGATATGTCCGCTGCCATACGGGAGAAGCGTTTGGCTGTCTATCAGCATGCTGATTCGATTATCACGTCCTGTCCAAACTGCATGCTTCAGTTTCAGAACTTTTGCGGACAGAAGAAGCTTCGGCATACTATTGAAATCATTCATCAATCACTGACGGGAGCAAAACGATGACTCATAAGAAGAAAGATGCGCGCCGGAAGTTTGAAGTCCTGACGCCGCAGGGATATGAACACGGCGACAAGCCCATGAAGATGAAGTTTGCAAAGAGGACGAGTTGTGTCCGATGCGGCACCTGTTGCAGAACAAACCCGCCGACGCTCCTGAAACCCGACATGGCGACGCTCGTCGCGGGCGCCCTCAAGCCGGAAAACCTGGTAGTGATTCGCGATGGGGAGCGGGTTCCGTCTGTGTCGGAAAAGGAACTATATGAAGCTCCGTTCGAAATGATCATGATTCGTGGCCGCGATGGCTCTGCAGTGTGCAGCTTCCTTTCGGGGGAGAATGTCTGTGAGATCTACGAAAACCGTCCGGCGCAATGCAGGGCATATGCCTGTTTTGGTCCGCAGGCGACGGTCACGGGTCTTGAGGCACACCGTCTGACACGCCGTGATATTTTTGCTGAGGTGCCGGTTATTCTTGAGCTGATGGAGCGCCATAACGAGAAGTGTTCATATCGCGCCCTCGGAACGGCCCTGGCAAAGGTTGCCGATGGAGATGAGGCTGCGCTCGATGCAGTGTTTGATATGCTGCAGTATGATACTGAGGCGAGGCCGTTTCTTCTGGATAATCTTGGACTGCCGGAGGATGTCCTCAGTCTGGTTCTTGGCAAGCCGATGAATGAAACAATCAGCCTGTTCGGTTATCGGGTTGATCAGGAGGGTGCCGATTATATTATCAGACCGTTGGGGACAAAGGAGACCAGATGAAATTTTTTATCGACACCGCTAATATTGGTGAGATCCGCGCTGCATGGGAGCTTGGTATTATAGACGGGGTCACGACGAACCCATCGCTCATTGCGAAGGAAAAGCGTGATGCAGCGACAATCTACCGGGAAATTTGCGCCATCGTCGATGGCCCGATCAACGCTGAAGTTGTCAGCGTAAAGACTGACGACATGGTTCTGGAAGCTGAAGTGCTGGCCGGCATGCACAAGAATATTGTTGTAAAGATTCCGATGACCCTGGATGGGCTTCGCGCTGTCAAGCGACTCTCTGCCGATGGAATCAGCACCAACGTCACGCTGATTTTTTCGGCGAATCAGGCGTTACTGGCTGCAAAAGCCGGTGCGCACTATGTCAGCCCGTTTGTCGGTCGGCTCGATGACATCAGCCACATCGGGATGGACCTTGTCGCCGACATTCAGGATATTTTCGAGAACTATGCGTTTGACTGTGAAGTTATTGTAGCAAGCGTTCGCAACCCGATTCATGTGCTGGAAGCCGCCCGGATGGGTGCCGATATCGCTACGATTCCCTACAGCGTTATCGCGCAGCTTGCAAAACACCCGCTGACCGACATCGGCCTAGAGAAGTTCCTGAAAGATTGGGAAAACTCCCAGAAGAGTTAAACGAGGAGTGGGTCGAACTCCTCGTTACCTATGACCTGCTCGAAGCGCAGATAATCAAGGCTCTGCTCGAAAGCGGCGGCATACCTGTTGTGCTTCGTTCTTACAAGGTGACGCCGTATCCGGTCAATATCGGAAAAATGGGAGAGGTGCGGCTGCTGGTTCGTACATGTGATCAGCAGCTCGCCGAAGATGTTATGAGAAGCAGCGGTGACTGACGCGGCACACCAGCATCGGGCTTTCCCTGGCGTTCTCGTCATCCCGGTCATCTACTGTTACAAACGCTACCGCCTGCACCGGGCCTGCGTAATCCGCTACGGTTGACAGCTCGTCAAATTTCCGGTATACGGTGCATGCGGCGTAGCGCGATCCACAGTGTTCTACGACCGAAGCAAGTGTCATTCCATGCATATCGGCACTGAGACAGCCGCCATAGTGTTCATTGAAATAAGGGCAGAGCATGGCCTGTCCATCCTTCGTTTTTATGGTCCGTATTGCTTTCATGGTATCCTCCTTGCTGCACTTACTAACACTGAAGCGAATAAAGCCTCATAACTTTCATTCCGGCTTGTCCGGAATCTTTCTTTGTTTTCAAAAGGATCCCCGACTCGCTTCGCTTGCGGGAATGACAACGCGTATGGTTTCACTTATGACTTCCTTAGTAACGCAACTTATGGTTTTACTACTTTTTTCTTTATGATTATCTTTTTGGTGCTTGACGAAGTCCGCTGCGAAGTTGATGCCGATGCGGTTTTCCTGCCATTTTTCTTTTTCGTCATAGAGCGCTCAATCGTGCGGTTCATGTCACTATCGGCAAAGATATTCTCAAGAAACTCTTTATGTCCTGTGTTCAACAGTTCAATCACGAACGATTTGTCCGTAAATCCGCCGACAGTGAGAATCGGCACTGTGATATTGCGCGATTTCAGATCGTCGGACAGCTGCTGTGTGCAGATGCCCGGCATCTGGATATCGACAAAGAGCAGATCGGGCTGCATTTTTCCGCCTTGGGCGACTGCAAGCAAAGCACTCGCATTTTCCAATGTTCCGGCAGTGCTTACCTTATAGCCCGCATTCCGGAGCATGAAGGCCACGATGTGGCGAAAGTACGGCTCATTGTCGATTATCAAAATATGTCGCTTCATGCGTAATCATTCCTCCGGCAGCAGTTTTTGTTTTAGAACGGAATTTTCATTTGTGATTCGCGTACCATGCCGGGCGCGATTTATAAACAAATACCTTCAATTGGCCCGACCCATGGTATCAATGGGCTATCCTGAAGTTGCTCAGAAGAAAATAGGTCGCTCTTGCAACTCTTTGCCCACACTGCGTTTTTTGTCATTCCGGCGCTTGTCCCGACAAGAAGACCCGGAATCGCCGTAAGAGACTCCCGACGACCGTGACAGGACGCAACCGGTAGCGGCAAAAACAGGACAAAAGCGAATGACAATTCAGGGTTTAAATAGCAAATTACGTGCCATTTATTAATTTCTTGAAAATGAAGAATATTTATTTGCAAGGCAAGAAAAAAACTATGGCAAAATTCCAACATATTGGAAAACAGCCATAGAAAAAAGCAGGATACGGCGGTTACGATTCAGGCGGATGGCGCAGGTGGCAGAACTTTTTTACTCAAAATTCTGTTTCGTGCATCTGTCGTCCCTGATGCTACATCTTGTCCAGTTCGTACTCTTTAATTTTTCTGAGGAGAGTCTTGTAATCGACTTGCAGCAATGCCGCTGCTTTTGTCCTTTTGCCGCCCGACTGTTCAAGCGCACGGCGGATGGCGGTTTTTTCGGCGTCCTTGATGGAGAGAGTGGCTGTATAGCCGCTTGTCTGGTGCGAGCGGCTTTCGATCTCGATGACCAGTTGCAGATTGTCTGCCTGCAGGATCCCGTCGGGGCTCAGGAGCACTGCCCGACGAATTACGTTTTTCAGCTGGCGGAGGTTTCCTGGCCAGGAATACGCCTTTAATATGGTGAGAGCTTCGGGAGAAATATCCCCAATCTGTTTTGACAGTTCGGTGCAGGTTTCTATCAGAAACTTGCGGCTGAAAAAGGGGATGTCTTCAGCACGTTCACGCAACGGGGGCAGATGGAGCACGAATTCACCGAGGCGGAAGAGCAGATCCTGTCGGAAGGTGCCGGTGGAGGCGCCCTGAGAGAGATCGCGGTTTGTCGCACTGACGATGCGGACATCTGCCGGAACCGCCTTCGTACTGCCGATGCGGTAAATGCGCTTGTCTTCGATGACGCTCAGGAGTTTGCCCTGAACAAAAGGGGTGATGTTGTCCATGTCATCAAGAAAAATGGTTCCTCCGCCTGCACTTTCGAAATAGCCTTTTCTGAGGCGATCGGCTCCGGTGAATGCGCCCTTTTCAAACCCGAAGAGCTCACTCTCGGTAAGCGTGTCCGGGATGCTGCCGATCGAGACTTTCACAAAGGGGCCGGACGCCCTCCGGCTCAAATTGTGGATTATATTGGCCAGGTAAGTCTTCCCGGTGCCGGTCTCTCCCTGAATGATGACGGCATAGTCACTGAGAGCAACCTGCTTCAGCTGACTGATAATCTGGCGGATTAAAAAACTGCTGCCCAGCATGAACTCCAGCGATGTCTGATATGCTGCATTGAGATCGCGGACATTCTTCTCAAGGTGTCGCTTTTCTACCGCGCGGCGGATGGTAATGACAAGGCGATCAAAATCCGGAGGCTTTGCAATGAAATCATACGCACCCTCCTTGATGGCTTCTACTGCTGAGGGGATATTGCCGTATGCAGTAACAAAAATGACCGGAACCGAAGCGTCGAGAGCTTTCATCTCCCGAAAGATCTCCATGCCGGAGCGATCAGGCAAGTTCATGTCGAGCAGTACGGCGTCGGGCCGTTCTCTCGAAAAATAGTTCAGGGCAGCGACTCCGTCTGCAGCAGTCATTACCGCAAACCCGTTCATTTCGAGTATTTCCGCAAAATTTTTACGAATCCGCTCCTCGTCGTCAACCAGCAATACCATGTCTTTCGTTTGTGTCATAATCGAGCCGCTTTCCGGAGCATTTCGTTCTCGGCAATAAACAAGCGCCGCCACAGCTTTCCCTCGATTGCGCACTTCAGCAAAACCAGCATGTCAGGTGACGCATTCAAGAGACGACTCAGGAACGAAAGGGAATCAGGCGCTGGCCGGCGGTTGGCAGTAATCATCAGCGCATTGCGGTCTGTTTCGTCTTTGCTGAAGCTGTGTTCCCGGTTCGGCACATGCAATTCCTTTCCGTTGGTTATGGTACGGCGACTACGCGGTTGCGCCCCTGCTCTTTCCCTGCGTACATAAGGCTGTCAACCCTTTCCAGCAAAGACTCCGGCGTGTCGTTCATGCGGGCGAGCGTGACGCCGAGCGTCATCGTTATGCGGACAAAGGTGGTTCGGGTGCTGAGAAAAGATTTTTCGATGAGACGGCGCAGCTTGCCCGCGAGCTTTTCCGTATTCTGCAGGCTCAGGTGCGTAACAATGACGAGAAACTCCTCGCCTCCCCACCTGCCGGCAAGATCGGCCGCACGAACATTCTGAGTCAGTGGTTGGGCGGTCATTTTCAATACATCATCTCCTGCACGATGGCCGAATGTGTCGTTAATGGACTTGAAATGATCAATGTCGGCGAAGATCAGGCCAAACGGGATGTTGTAACGGCCGAACGCCTCAAAGTAGGATGAAAGCTTCATTTCAAGAAAACGGCGGTTTGTAATCTGTGTAAGAGAGTCAAGCATCAAGGCTTTTTCGAGTTCTTCGATATACTGTTGGTCAACAGCAGTGGATGTTTCGCGAAACGTTTCAAGGCAACCGATAACAGCACCATGCTCATCATGGATCGGCGTTACATGAACAGCGACCGGAACCCGGTGACCGTTCTTGTGATGCAGGCAGACATCAGCATGACGGTCCTGGGTATCTGCCATCGTCAT
The DNA here is from genome assembly GCA_035477855.1 of Dissulfurispiraceae bacterium. Lineage (GTDB taxonomy): Bacteria > Nitrospirota > Thermodesulfovibrionia > Thermodesulfovibrionales > Dissulfurispiraceae > JAAYUK01. The sequence continues at coordinate 15,249 of DATIKF010000235.1, read as the reverse complement.
CATCACGGGACAAAATCCCTGACACAGTTTTTGTCCGCGATCATCAAGTATGCACAAGAATGATATCGGCGCAGCTGGATCCGAGAACTTCCTGTGCAGAATATCCCGTTATACGCTCGGTGCCCTTGTTCCAGTAAAGAATTGTCCGATGCATGTCTATAAAGTAGACGCCTTCATGTACATGGTCAAGGAGCTGCTTGTAGAGGGAATCGCTGAAGTGCATGGCTCATTATAGCAAATTACGAAACAGAGTGCGCCGTGCGCAATCGTGGCCGAATGTTTTACAATACCCCTGTGAAAGCGAAGAAAAATCTCATGGTCGTCGGAGACCGGGTTCTTATTGATCTTGATGGTCGCTCGGAACGCACTACTGCCGGCCTGTATCTGCCGCCGACGGTGAAGGAGCGGGAGCGGGTGCAGGGCGGACAGATTGTCAAGGTCGGCCCCGGCTATCCCGTGAGCGATTCCGGCAGTGCGGGAGACGAACCGTGGTCTTCCCGGAAACGTCAGGAATACCGCTATATGCCTCTTCAGGCGCAGGGGGGCGATTATGCGATTTTCCTCAAGGAGGCGGCAATAGAGATTGAGTTTGACTCCAAAAAATATCTTATCGTTCCGCACTCTGCCATTCTGGCCCTTGTGCGCACAGAATTGACAGCGGAGGAGTGGCACCAGTCATGACAGAGGCCGTTCTTGTTCTTGCCGGCATCTTTATTGGAATGGCCGTAGCCTGGATAGCGGTCAGTTCCCGTTTCAAGGCATCCGGGGTGCAGCGCGAGGCTGAAATTCAGGCTGCTGCCGCCGTGCAGATTCGTTCCTTGGAACAGCGGGCCGGCGCTTCCGATGCACTGGTTACGGAGCTGCGGCAGCAGGCAAGTCAGCATGAGCGCGAAAAAACGGAGCTGCGGAGCGCCTTTGAGCGCGAACAGCGGGAGCGGACCGAAGCGGCTACGCGGCTTGACGAAAGCCAGAAGAGACTGGACGACTCATACCGGCACCTTGAAGAGCAGAAAACGCTCATTGAGCTTATGAAGAAGGATCTTGCGGATACCTTTACTGCACTGTCCTCTGCAGCGCTCAAGAGCAGCAACGAAGACTTTCTTCGTCTTGCGACAGAACATCTCGGAAAAGTCTCCGCAGAAACCAGGGGGAAGCTCGGCGAGCATCAGCAGTCGATTGATGCGACGGTGAGGCCGCTCCAGGAAATGCTGAAGCGCTATGAACAGCAGATTCAGGAGTTGGAGGACAGCCGTCATAAGTCGTTTGGCAGCCTTTCAGAACAGATACGAGCACTGTCGGGCATGCAGGAACGTCTGCAGCAGGAGACGAATAATCTTGTAACGGTCCTTCGCAGGCCGAAGGTGAGCGGCTCATGGGGAGAGCTCGGGCTGCGGCGTGTTGCAGAACTTGCCGGCATGGCACCGTATTGCGACTTTTACGAACAGGAATCGGTAGCGACTGAAGGCGGCAGGCTCCGTCCCGACATGATTGTCCGACTTCCAAACGGCAGGGAAATTGTGGTTGATGCCAAGGCGCCGGTTGATGCGTATCTGAATGCGCTTTCTGCCGGTTCGGACGAGGAAAGAAAGAAGGGTATTGCCAACTATGTTGCACAGGTGCGCAACCACATGACCGGCCTCGGCTCAAAAACCTACTGGGACCAGTTCCCGCAGTCTCCTGAGCTCGTTGTCATGTATCTGCCCGGCGAATCTTTTTTCAGTGCTGCGCTTGAGCATGACCCGAAACTCATTGAGGACGGAAGCCTGAAGAAGGTTGTTCTTGCGACTCCCACCACCTTTATTGCGCTGCTCAAGGCGGTTGCCTATGGCTGGCAGCAGGAGCAGGTCACCAAAAGCGCCCAAGAGGTCAATGCGCTCGGGAAGGAGCTGTACGAGCGGTTTGCGGTAGTCATTGAGCACTTCTCCAAAACCGGCGACTCGTTACGCAAGGCGGTCGGCTCCTATAATGACGGTGTGCGGTCGCTCGAATCGCGCCTGCTGCCCTCTGTCAGGAAATTCCGCGAGTTGGGAGTGTCGAGCGCCAAAGAGATTGGCCGCCTGCCTGAAGTGGATCAGGCGCCGAAGCCGAGCGCATATCTTGCTGCTGAGTTCAAATCTCCGGAGGAAAACGGGAGGCTCCTGTGATTGAAGATCTTCGTCACTCTGAAACTTGGCGGGTATTCCGCATTCAGTCTGAACTGGTTGAAGGATTCGAGATGCTCTATGATCTTGGCCCTGCTGTTGGTGTCTTCGGCGGGGCACGTTTTCTGGAAGACTCTCCCTATTATCAACAGGCGATGAATGTCAGCGCCATGCTTTCGCAGGCCGGGTTCTCAATTATCACCGGCGGCGGCCCCGGCATTATGGAAGCCGCAAACAAAGGCGCCAAAATGGGACGCGGTAAGTCTGTCGGCCTGAATATCGCATTGCCGTATGAGCAGGCGCCGAACCCGCATCTCGACATCAACCTGACGTTCCGGTATTTCTTTGTTCGGAAGCTGATGTTCGTGAAGTACGCGACGGGGTTTGTTATCTTTCCGGGAGGGTTCGGTACGATGGATGAGTTGTTTGAGGCGCTGACCCTTGTGCAGACAAAAAAGGTGACCAGTTTCCCGCTGGTGCTTTTTGACAGCGCCTACTGGAAGGGCCTTGTTGAGTGGATGAAAGATACGCTTGTTGAGAAGGGCGCTATTGATCGCGACGACATCAATTTTATCTATGTTGTGGATGACTCTGCCGATATAGCGAGGATTTTTCTCCAGTTTTCCGCACTGCACCCGGGAGGGTCTGACCGGCATCTGGCTGACTGAAAAGCTCCAGAGTCCGATACTCATAAAGAGCGCGATCGGCGGTGCACGCTTTTTCAGAGGCACGGAGCGCACCCGATCTTCTTATCAACCGGATTGTTTGCCTGAACAGTTACAGCGTTGCTCTGCCGCAGATGGTTTCAAGAACGCATAATACTCCGCATTACCGAAAGCCTTTGCAGAATGCCCCGCGGCTTGCCGCGTGGGATGAATGCATGCCTTGCGCAGAGGGTTATTAGCAGGTTGCTGAAAAACTCTTCAACTATACCGCTCTGAGCTTCCTCCTTTGAAGAGTTTTTCAGCAACCTGCTAGGCAAAACGGCATTGGGTTCAGTTACGGCATTGGAAAGGAGGTGCAAAGTGCAGAAGAAGCAAACAGCGCCGATAAAAAACAGCGGCGCGGAGCAGGCATTAGCCAAAGCAGGGAAGCCGCCGACAAAGCAGAAGCCGACGCTCGGAGAGCTGCTGAGGAGCGTCCCGGAAAACAGCAAGATAACGAAAGCGTACTTCAGAAAGACGTAAAGGAGGGTGAGACCAATGTTGCTGCCGAACACGGAAGAAAAGCGACAGAAGATGATAGAGATAGCGATGCAGGAAAAGGCGCCGAAGATGTACCGGCAGATGAAGAAATCAGGGCAACTGAAGGCGTACCTGGAGGACATGGAGAAAGAGATGTCGATGACAGTCGAAGACCAGTGGGTTCAGGCAAAAAGGGAGATAGACAGGGAGGGAGACAAAGGGATAGAGCGGCTGTGGGAGATGGAACGGCGGCGCAGCCAGATCCACGAGATGGCGATGGCGACGTACACGGAGTTTCAGGAAGAAGATTAACAGAGGAAGACTATCGCATAGCAAAGGGGGAGCTGGAGAGGGAAGGGTCATGGAGGGAGACCGCCGCCAGAAACCTTGACATCATTGAGCTTGTCCATCGGCTCGAAGCGGAAAATCGACAGCCTACCGCCGAGGAAAAGGCCTTGCTTGTGAAATATGTCGGATGGGGCGCGTCGGTAATCCGCAACGGCATATTTTATACATTCTCCACTTATGGGGAGCTGTACCCACAATATGCCGACCCAGCGTATCGCGACCTCGTCGTCCGCGCTAAAGAAATCATGACGCCAGAAGAGATTAGGTCTGCGGCACAGTCTTCTCAATATGCTCACTACACAAGTGAATCGATAATACGCTCTATTTACAATGCCCTTGAGCGCTTCGGGTTCCCCGGAGGGAAGATACTTGAGCCGGGCATGGGGATCGGCCACTTTTGGGGGCTTGCGCCTGACAGCATAGCTCGTGGGTCAACGTACACAGGGGTTGAGAGAGACGCTATAACTGCAAAAATAGCGAAGCTGCTCTACCCGAACCAGAGCGTTTCTCAAGCCCCCTGTCATCAGCCCCTCTGACATTGAGAATCCCCGAGATCACACCGAACCTGAACAACGCTATCTGCTGTTTTTGCTCCTCCGGCATGCCCAAAACCTCCTTTGAAGTGATTGAGCAAGTTTACGGGGAGCAAGCCCCAGTCCGACAGAGAAGAAAAAGGTGGGGTGGGTCCAGACAGTACTTCGTCTCAAAATATCTCCTCGAATGAGTGCCCAATATGCAGGTCAACGACAATGCCGCCAACGCCTGCAATTGGCCGGCAAGCCCGCAGGTAGTGCACTTGCGGGAGGCGTGCAGCAAAAAGCCTTGCATCCAGTAGCGCTGCCGCTCTTTGCTGTACTGGCCCGACCACCGATCATACAGAATCTTTACCAGAAGCACCCGCAAGACATCTATCCACTGCGCGCCCTGAATCTCCGGCCATACGCAACAGGCCGCATGGTATGCACTGCCTTGCAGTCGGGACACCGGTACTTCAGCACAAACAGTTGCTCCGGATACTCGTCAAAGTACCGGGGCGTAAACCCATGCCGCCACAATCGCCCCGAGCTGCACGCAGGACACCTGGACACGGGTATTGCTGCCGCCCGGCGAGTAACTGCATGATATCTACGGCGCAATGGATTATCAATAATATGTTGTTGGGGGATGCTCGGGAACGGTTCATTGCCAAATGTTTGCTCTCGGGTATCCCCGCCCTTGCTCAGGACAGGATATTTTGAGAGAGTATAAAAAACGACAGGCTATTGTGGGAATTTACCGGCTGTTTGCGGCGGTGGTTTGTGAGAGGTTACATCTGGTGGACTTGATCGTTACACAGGCAACCTGGGATAGCGAGTACACAGCAGTTCCAATCATGCTTGACCGGCAGAAACTCAAAGGACTGAGGCCCAAGACAATCGGCGCGGACAAGGGCTACGACACCAGAGACTTTATCAAGGAACTCAGAGATCGGAAGGTATCACACCGCATGTGGCCATGAATGACAAACGCCGGGGAGGATCGGCCATAGACGGCAGAACCTCCCGACACGAGGGTTACACAATCAGCCAGAGACTCAGAAAGAAAGTGGAAGAGATCTTCGGATGGATGAAAGTCGTTGGAGGATTCCGGCGAACGCGGTTCAAGGGTACCCAGCGGACGGAATTACAGGGACTGTTTGTTGGAGCTGCATACAATCTGGTCAGAATATCCCGATTACTGACGTTGCAAGCGGCAACTCCATGAGGCCAAAGCCCCTACCTGCAGCATCCCAACCCCTGATGAGCTCATCAGGAGGCCAGAATCAGACGGCAGCTCCGCACATGTTGCCCTCAAATCCATGGTCGGTTAGCTCACTGAGCCGGTTGTGCGTAAAAATGCGAGTTTTTCAGCAGCCTGCTAATGCTACTTTAGCCTTGAATGCCGCCCCATGATTCCGTCTCGTCCTCTTTCCCATGTTCGCTGCTCCTCTCTATCCCTTGTAGTTTAGAGCAGCTCCCCTCCACTTTACACCCTGTCCGATTTTGCTGGATCACCTCTATTTATCTGCGGAATGTGGCAGCGAAGAAGTCGCTGCCACATTCTCTTTAATGAAAGCTTATGCATTTGATAAAAGGACTTCTTTAATCTGACTGCTGTTCACTCTGTGACAACCGCCACGACACACCGCGAAGCCTGCGCAAAAAGTTATTGCAGGATAACCATATTGTCGCGATGAATCACTTCATCGGAATACTTGAACCCGAGAATGCTTTCAATTTCCGATGTCTGCCTTCCACGAATTCGTTCTATATCTTCCGAAGTGTAATTGACGATACCCTTTGCCAACTGCGTTCCGGAGGCATCAACGCAGAATACAGCATCGCCGATCTTGAATGAACCATCTACCCGTATAATCCCCGACGGAAGAAGGCTTTTGCCGCCGGTCACCAATGCACGGACAGCGCCGCCATCAAGGACAATATATCCCTTCGAACGTATTGCATAGGCAATCCAACCCTTGCGGGAAGATATGCGCTGCTCCTTGGGCAGAAATGTCGTCCCTCGTTTTCTGCCGCCAAGAACGGCGCTCACGAGACCGTAAGTTCTGCCCGAGACGATATGCACCATAATACCGTGTGCCGTCGCCCTTTTTGCAGCAAGCAGCTTGGAATACATGCCTCCGGTACCGACAACGCTTCCGGCACCGCCGGCCATCTGTTCGATTTCAGGAGTGATCTCTTCAACGGTCGTTATAAGCCGTGCCTGCCGATTATTCTTGGGGTCATCAGGATAGAGGCCGTCAACATCGGAAAGAATAAACAGTTTATCTGCATCAATAAGACCGGCAACAAGTGCGGCGAGACGATCATTGTCCCCGAATTTGATCTCATCAGTTGAGATTGTGTCGTTCTCATTTACGATCGGAATAACCCCGAATCTCAGAAGCGTATCGATGGTGTTCTTTGCGTTCAGATAGGTTCCGCGATATGAAAAAACACCGCGCGTCAGAAGAATCTGACCGACCTTGCGGTTATACCGCCTGAAACTCCTGCCATACGAGCGCATCAGAAGAGACTGTCCGACTGCTGCGCAGGCTTGTTTCAGCTGAATGTCCGTAGGCTTTTTTTCAAAACCGAGTTTGCCCATGCCGGCGGCGATGGCTCCGGAAGATACGAGAACGACCTCATGCCCTGCGGCGGCGAGTTCATTGACTTCTTTTGCGATCGCCGCAATCCTTTTGGCGTTCAGCCCGCCGTTTTTTTGTGTAAGGACATTACTCCCGATCTTTATGACAAGACGGCTCATTCCTCGCCTCTTCAACCTGAACAGAAAGATATGCTACCAATTCATGAATCCCTTCGCCGGTCGCAGCAGAAATGCCAAAAAAAGACAGTTTCTTCTTTTTGCAATGTGCCTGCAGAGATTTTACTTTCGAGCGGTCCCCGGCAATGTCAAGCTTGGTTGCAACAAGCACCATGGGTTTCACCATCAATTCAGGATTGTATAATAATAGCTCCCTGTTAATCTTTTCAAACGTATCGACAGGCTGATCAACCGTCATTTCTGAAACATCAACGAGATGAAGCAGAAGCGAAGTGCGTTCAACGTGACGAAGAAACTGAAACCCGAGGCCGGAGCCGGTATGCGCCCCCTCAATAAGACCGGGGATATCAGCCACGACAAAGCTCTTATATTCACCCATCTTGACCACACCAAGATTCGGCACAAGTGTCGTAAATGGATAGTCGGCTATCTTCGGACGCGCTGCGGAAATCTTCGATATCAGCGTCGACTTGCCCGCATTGGGCAGACCGATAAGACCGACATCGGCGAGCAGTTTCAGTTCAAGAACCAGCAGCCGAGCTTCTCCCGGCTCTCCCGGCTGCGCAAATCGCGGCACCTGCCGGCGGGCAGTCGCAAAATGCTGATTCCCCTGGCCTCCCCTGCCGCCGCGCGCGACAACAACTTCAGCGCCTTCGCAGTCGAGATCGGCAATGACTTCATCGGTACCGGCATCCTTAATCAGGGTGCCAACCGGAACCAGAATGAGCTTGTCCTCTGCATCACGTCCGCTCTTGTTCGAGCCCCTGCCGTGATCGCCGCGCTCTGCCTTGTACTCGCGGTGATAGCGGAGATCCAGCAGAGTATTCAGTTCAGGTGTCGCCCGAACAATGACATGCCCGCCGCGTCCGCCGTCACCGCCGTCCGGACCGCCTTTGGGCACAAACTTTTCGCGACGAAAACTGACGCATCCTTTTCCGCCATCACCGGACTTCACATATGCTTTCACGTAATCAACAAATTGCATGAAATAAAAAAGGCAGCCCGGCGCACCGAACTGCCTTCCTTTCGTTTGGCTGACGGGAACTAGGCCGTGGAGGCCTGTTCCTGAGCCGGATAGACGCTGATTTTCGTGCGCGTCTTGTCTTTGCGTTCAAATGTGACCACTCCGTCAACCAGCGCAAAGAGGGTGTAATCTCTGCCGCAGCCGACGTTGTTGCCGGGATGAAACTTGGTGCCGCGCTGCCGGCAAAGGATATTTCCGGCGCGGACAGCCTGTCCACCGAACCGTTTTACCCCAAGTCGTTTTGATTCGCTGTCACGACCGTTTTTCGAGCTTCCTACGCCTTTTTTATGAGCCATTGATTAGCCTCCGATGATTTCCTTGATTTTCAGCGTGGTGTACAGCTGCCGATGGCCTTTCAGCTTGTGTATTGCCTTTTTCGGTTGCGGACCGTACACAAGAACCTTGCCAGTCTTCTCGGTTTTCACAATTTCTGCCTTTACACTGGCGCCGGATACATATGGAGCGCCGAACACAAAGGAACCGTCCTTTGCAACCATCAGGATCTTGTCCAGAACAACTTCAGCATTTGCTTCACCTTCAACCTTCTGAACAGCAATCTCATCGCCCGCTGAAACGCGGATCTGTTCGCTGCCAGACTGGATTATTGCGTACATATGTTCACCTCCTCAAAAAATCAGACTTTTATCTAAACAGAAACAGGCAGAAAAAGTCAACAAAATCGAGCGATTTCTTGACCTTACCGGAGCTGCGGAAGTAAACTAAAACCATAGAGAATTCAGCAAGGAGGAAGATACTGTGCCGATTTATGAATACGGTTGTCAACAGTGCGGACATCAGTTTGATATCATGCAAAAATTCAGCGATGCCCCGCTTTCCGAATGCCCAAAATGTTGCGGCAATCTCAAAAAGCTCATTTCAAACACGTCTTTTGTGCTGAAAGGCAGCGGATGGTATATCAGCGATTATGCTTCGGGCGATCGGAAAAAAGCTGCGGAAGCAGAGGCAAAAGGCTCGACCGGTTCTGATTCCGACACCAAAGCGGAAACGAAGACTGAACCAAAACCTGACGTGCCGAAAAAGAGCGAAGAGGCGGCATAGTTTCATGCCTTCCGCTCTTTCGCCACATGTCCATATTCCGTTTCAGCGCGTTCCGGAATATCTTGCTCTCATCACTGCACATCGGCTGAACCTTGAGATTTATTTCAGTGCTGATTGTATCGACCTTCTCACGCTGAGCGACCTCAGCCGCATTCAGGCCGACCTGTCATATGGCCCGTCGCTTTCTTTTCATGCCCCGTTTATGGACCTCTGCCCGGCTGCACTCGACTCAAGCATTCGCGAAGCGACCAGTGCACGCTTCTCGCAGATATTTGACGTTGCGGAGGTTCTGCGGCCGAAGACTATCGTATTTCACTCCGGCTATGAAAAGTGGAAATACGCTCTCAGCATTGAGCCTTGGCTTGAAAAGAGCATTGAACTCTGGACTCCGTTTATTGAACGGGCAAAAAGTCTCGGCATTACAATTGCCATTGAAAATATTTTTGAAGATGAGCCGTCCAATCTGCGCATGCTGATGGAGGCGGTCGGTTCGGAACATTTCGGTGTCTGCTTCGACACGGGCCACTTCAATCTCTTTTCAACGGTGCCGCTTGAAACCTGGCTGAATGAACTCGGCAAATACATCGTGGAACTGCATCTTCATGACAATGACCGGAGTTCTGATCAGCATCTGCCTGTCGGGGAAGGTATCTTTGATTTCAAAAAACTGTTCGCAGCGCTGCACGGGCGGGAATTCATAAGCACCATCGAAAATCATTCGCCGGATCGCGTTCTGCTCAGCCTGCATCGCCTGGCTGCCCTTACGTCAAAAGCTTCGTCCGGTTTCTAAGCGCGAATCCGCGCAGATTCGGCGCACGCTCTCCCTTATACTGCATCAGCACCTTGTGCGATTCTCCCATTCCTTCCGGGAGGATCAGATTCCGTATTCGCGCCGAAGCAAAACTGTCCGAGTCGGGTTCCAGTTCGGGAAGTACCTCATCCAGGCCAAGCGAAATCAGGTAAGGTCCCTGCGGACAAAAACCGATCGTTCTCAAGCCGACATCCTCACCCCACCTTTTGAGAGACGTGAAATTGACATGTGCGGTAATATCCTGATCGCCGACGTTCTGATATGGGTCCTCGCCCGCAACGTGTCCGCTGTAGCAAAGCAGCGTGCCGCGGTTCCTTTCGGCGCAGTAGTAATCTGGAGCTGGATATCCGTAATCGATGGTCAGCACAAATCCTTCAGCCAGTTTGGCAGATATGGATTCCACCCAGGGCCAGATCTGGAGATTCACTTCAGTTCTGTCGCCCGCACGGAATACCGAAGCGAGAGCAGGAGCAAACGATGCGAGATATCGTGCGACCTCAGAGCTGCAGGGACGACCGACCTCGACAAACTCATTGCAGTATTCTCCGACAAAGACTTCCTCAAAAGCAGAATCCATCTGGACAAGCCTCACCGGAAATGAGTCGAGAAGCTCATTGGACAGAAAACAACCGGTTACCGGCTCTTTAAGGGCATCGATGCTGTCTACCCATGCGACACGCGAAGCGTGCTGCCTGAGAAGCTGTTGCTGGCGAGCCCGAACATGCGGATTGCGTTCGACAATGACATACCGGAGCGAACTGTAAACCAGACGCGAACTCAGAAAAGAGAGGATGTCGTTCGCCATATGTCCGGCACCGGCACCCATTTCGACAATGAAGAACGGCGATGGATTGCCGAGCGTCAACCAGCACTCCTCGAGCTGCCTGCCGAGCAATGCGCCGAACACCGGATGCAGGTGAGCGCTCGTGTAGAAATCACCCGACCGACCGACCGGTTGGCGGTCGCGCAGGTAATAGCCATGACCGGGCGTATACAGCGCCATCTCCATGAACTGTTCGAAACTTATCGGGCCGGCCCGTCGAATGAGATCAATGATTTTATCGCGGAGTATGCTCACGAGGAAATGTCAAGCATGCGGTCGAGCGCCCGCTTTGCCAGGACACGTATATCTTCAGGAACGGTAATTACATTTTCCATGGTCTGCAGGACACGAAGGATGCTCTTCAGCGAGATTTTCTTCATGTTGGGACAGATCATGTCGCTCCGCAATGGATAAAAGCTCTTGCCGGGATTCTCCCGCCGCAGGCGGAACATGAGGCCAAGCTCCGTGCCGACGATAAATTCCCTTGCGTCGGAAGCCTTCGCATATCGCAACATTCCGGACGTGCTGGTTACATGATCGGCAGCCTCAAGAACCTCCAGCCGACACTCGGGATGCGCAAGCACCAGAGCCTCAGGGTGCGCTGAGCGGGCTTTTGCAACGTCTTTGACAGTAAGGCGATCATGCACATGACAAAAACCGTCCCAGGAAATAATTTTCTTTGACGAATTCTTCTGCGCCCAGGCGGAAAGGTTCCGGTCAGGAATGCAGATAATCTCATTCTCGGGCAATGAGTCAATAACCTTCGCAACATTCGCAGAGGTACAACAGATGTCGCTCTCGGCCTTGACTGCAGCAGAGGTATTTACGTAAGCAACAACAGGAGCGCCGGGATAATGCGCCTTCATGTCTCTCAGCGTAAATTCATGAGGGAAAGCAAAAACCGGCTGCTCATCATATCCGGGAAACGTCCTCCAGACATGACGCGGACCGCTCAACTCGACCATATCCGCCATAGGACACCATGCATCCATTTCCGGCAACAACACTGTTTTGTTCGGCGACAGAATAGCTGCGCTCTCAGCCATGAAATGAACGCCGCAAAAAACAAGAACCTCGCAGTCGATGGATGCGGCAGTGCGGGAAAGCTCAAGGGAATCACCGGTAAAGTCGGCAACCTCCTGCACTTCGTCCCTCTGATAATTATGAGCGAGGATAATCGCTCTTCTCTGTTCCTTCAACCGCACTATTTCATCAACAAGATGCTTTTGATCTTGATTCATTCAATCCCCCGTCAAATGTCAATAAGCGCGAATCAGTAAGAACCGGTTCTGCGGGACATCATATTCGTGTAAAGAATGGTGCCGTCTTCCAGAGCAACCTTGTGAATGCGGGTCTGAGATGAGAGCGGAATATAGGCAAGCGGAGCAACACCGGTATAATCGCCCATAACTTTCTGCACATAATTGACCGTCTCAGGTATGCCCGGAACGCCGCCTTTGCGCTCGACAGTCTTGGGCCCGGCATTATACGCGGCAAGAGCAAGCGTAAGGTTCCCGTTGAATCTGCCGAGGAGATACCGGAGATATTTAACGCCGCCCTCTATGTTCTCCTCTGGATCGAATGCATTGCCGACACCCATGAGGTGGGCAGTCTGCGGCATCAACTGCATCAAACCCATTGCACCCTTGGGAGATACTGCCATCGAGTTCCAGTTCGACTCGGCCCGAATGACAGACTTTACGAGCTTCGGATCCACGTTGTGTTTCTTTGCCTTTTCCTCGACGATAGTCGTGTATGCAGTTTTTCTCGTGGAAACCGCATCACGCTTCAGTGAATCCTTCACTACCCCGTCTTTCGGCTCCGTGCTTTCCGATTTTTTTCCCGAAGGCTGAACAGGCTTCTTATCAGCAGAACTTTTTTCGGTTTCCGGCTGCGTAAGCTTTTTCTGCTCTTTATACATTACCCGATCGTTACTCTTGAACGGAGTATTTGTATAAATCACGGAACCATCCGGTGAAACAGAGCGATAAACGTCCGCCGCCGCATCGCCATAATAAAACGCAAAGACACTGATAAGAATGCTTATGAGAAGCACTATATTCATTTGGTTCAATCTTATCATGCAAAGTGTCAGAGATTCAAGAACTATGGCTCTTTACTTGACAAAGCCTCAGGCTTTACGCTTTAATTAAATTCCTCTGGAAGGCGCGTAGCTCAGTGGGAGAGCACTACCTTGACACGGTAGGGGTCAGGGGTTCAATCCCCCTCGTGCCTACCATTTCAATTCCCTGAAAGCCCCAGAAAATCAGGGCTTTCCTGCGTCTTCTCCTAATGCTCGCGTCATGGCCTGAGCCTGTTTTGCCAATGCGCAGGATTTCGTGTAAAATTGCCATATGAATACGAAGTCGATAACCAAGGCTTCCGGAGAGCACGAGGCATTTCAGCGGGCCAAGCTCATCAATTCTCTTGTCCGTGTCGGCGCTTCTCAGGATGTTGCAGTTGAAATTGCAGAAGAGGTTTCCCGTCAGTTGCCAAGCGGCGCTCATACCGGGCAAATATTCAGGCTCGCGAAGCGATTGCTGCGTAAATTCAACAGGGTTTCCGGCATGCGCTATTCTCTCAAGCGCGCCATCTATTTACTCGGTCCGTCGGGGTTTTCGTTTGAGAGATTTTTTGCGAAGATTCTGCACTATTACGGCTACACGTCCTCGACCAACAGTATTGTTGAGGGATTTTGCATTCACCACGAAGTCGATATCATCGCGGCTGACGGCATCGGGAAGCACATGATTGAATGCAAGTATCACAACAATCCCGGAAAAAAAACAGACGTGAAAGTTGCACTGTATGTGCATGCGCGTTTTCAGGACATAAAAAAAGCGTGCGATCTTGCCCCTGAAAAAAAAGGCGTCTTCCGCCAGGGATGGCTCGTCACCAACACACGCTGCTCAGGCGATGCGATTGCGTTTGCGGAATGTTCCCGACTTAAAATAGTCAGCTGGCGGTATCCTGAAAAGCAGAGCCTTGAACGGATGATAGAAGACAAGAAGCTCTATCCGGTAACCGTGCTGCAGTTTTCCGAACGCCATACGCTTGACACCTGCATCGCCAACAATATCATCCTGGTGCAGGATATTGCGTTCATCGATGTTCGGGCAATAGCGGAGCGGCTTCGTGTGAGTGAGCAGATTGCGCAGAGCCTCAAAAAGCAGGCGTCAGAGCTGATTGGATCTGATTAATGCTATGAAAATCGCACTTTTACAAATAAACAGCGCGTGGGAGGATGAGTCCAGAAACTGCAAAACTGCCTCGCATCTGCTTGCCGAAGCAGCACATGCGCAGTGCGATGTCGCGGTTCTCCCCGAAATGTTCTCCACCGGCTTCACCATGAATCTTGCCGCTGTTTCAGACGGGCTGGAAACCACCGGATTCTTGGCGAAACAGGCCAAAAAGTGGGGAATAAATATTATTGCAGGAATTGCAGGCAAAAAACCACATGATCGCCGTGGAACCAACAGCGCTCTGGTGTTTGATCGTATCGGCTGTCTGCGAGGCCGCTATACAAAAATCAATGCGTTTCCGCTCACTTCAGAAACTGATTCATACCGTCCTGGGAAAAAGCCTGTCATCTTCAGAATCGATGAGGTTCTTGCAAGTGTTTTCATCTGTTATGATTTGAGATTCCCGGAACTGTTCAGGCAGGTCAGCGCCGACGTGCAGGTTGTTTTTGTCATTGCTAACTGGCCGGCTGAGCGCATGAATCATTGGGAAGCGCTTCTGAAAGCCCGCGCAATCGAGAATCAGTGTTTCGTGGTCGGTGTAAACCGCCTCGGCAAGGACGGCAACGGCATGCACTATACGGGAGGCTCGCTGGTATTTGATCCACTGGGAAACACCGTTGTGCAGCTCAGCTGGCGCGATGCGTGGGGCAAAGCGGAGATTGATCCCGCTATGGTAGCTGCCGTGCGCCAGCGCTACCCGTTTCTGCCCAAATAGCCAGAGAGCTTCTTACTTCTTACTTCTTACTTCTTACTTCTTACTTCTTACTTCTTACTTCTTACTTCTTACTTCTTACTTCTTACTTCTTACTTCTTACCTCCTGCTCCTCCGGATCAGGCTGCCCATACGTCTGCGAACTGCTCGCCATTCTCTCAAGCAGTCATTTGACGTAAATTGGTGATATCGCGCAGCGGCGAGTTGCCGAATAATCGACCGTATTCGCGGCTGAATTGGGACGGGCTGACCTGCCCCGAATCATTGTACCATGCACAGAGTCGTGCTTAACGGCATCGAAACTGGCAGCTTAGCCACGGGTGCCGGCGGTCGGTAACCCAGTGCGCTGTGCGGCCGTATGTGATTGTACTCTCTGCGCCAATTTTCAATAACCACCCTTGCTTCCATCAAAGTAGTGAAGATTTCCCCATTCAGCAGATTGTCTGAGGTCATGTCAATAAGTGTGTAAAAAGCCATCAGGCGGCTTCCCTTTCCGAGGCGAGTACGGTCATTATCTGAGCCGCGACCCCGTCGGCAAACTCATTCCCTGCATGCACCTCTTTCAATAGCTCGAAACCTTTGAGTCTGCGGAATCTCTTTTC
>DATIKF010000234.1:0-24608 GCA_035477855.1 Dissulfurispiraceae bacterium | reverse complement strand
GAGATGGTCATGCCTGGCGATAACATTGCAGTATCGGTCGAACTGATTGCCCCGATAGCTATGGAGAAAGAGCTTCGGTTTGCAATTCGTGAAGGCGGTCGCACGGTTGGTGCCGGCGTCGTGACCGAGGTGCTGGGGTAATCACCGTGAACCAGAAAATCAGAATCAAACTTAAAGGATACGATCACCGGCTGCTTGATCAGTCGGTGAGAGAGATTGTTGATACAGTGCAAAGAACAGGAGCGAGGATTGCCGGGCCTATTCCGCTTCCGACCAAGATCAGCAAGTTTACTATCTTGCGGTCACCGCACATCGACAAGAAGTCTCGGGAGCAGTTTGAAATCAGAACCCACAAGCGTCTGATCGATATATACGATCCTACCGCTGACACAGTCGATGCGCTCATGAAGCTTGAGCTTGCGGCGGGGGTTGACGTGGAGATAAAGCTATGACAGGCATTATTGGCAAGAAGCTCGGCATGACGCAGGTGAATGCAGAGGGCGGCAAGCTCGTCCCTGTTACGGTCATTGAAGCAGGCCCGTGTACGGTCGTGCAGGTGAAGACCCCTGAGAAGGACGGCTATGCCGCTGTTCAGGTCGGCTTCGCAGAGGCGACCAAGACCAAAAACATGACCAAGCCCGTTCTCGGAGTTTTCAAAAAGGCCGGAACCGCGTCATTTACTGTTCTGAAAGAATTCAAGATGGAGGGTTTCGTAGTCGGCGAGAAGGTTCTTGCTGATCGCTTTGCAAAAGGGGACGTTGTGAAAGTCGCCGGTGTCACCAAGGGGAAGGGCTTTCAGGGCACCATGAAGCGCCACAACTTTAAGGGCGGCCCTGCTTCGCATGGCGGCATGTGCAACAGAGCGCCCGGCTCGATCGGTGCAAGCTCATATCCTTCGCGTGTTTGGCGCGGACAGCGCATGGCGGGTCATATGGGTCAGGACCGTGTAACGCTGAAGAGCGTCATGGTGGTGGATGTAATGCCGGAACAGAACATTATTCTTGTCCGGGGCGCGGTGCCGGGTGGGAAAAATACAATCATTGAGATCTGGAAGGATTAGTCATGGTGCAGATCGAAATCAAAGATATAAACAACAACGTAAAGGGCTTGCTGAACGTCAGCGAGCGGGTATTCAAGAATGAAGCGTCCGAAGCTGTGGTGCATGAGGCGGTTGTTGCCTATCTTGCGAACCAGCGACAGGGAACGCATTCTACCAAGACACGGGGTCTTGTCAGCGGTGGCGGCAGAAAGCCATACAAGCAGAAGTCTACCGGTCGTGCACGTGCGGGCAGTAGTCGTTCCCCGTTGTGGAGAAAGGGAGGCATCGTGTTCGGTCCTTTGCCTCGTGACTACTCTATCGGCATGCCGAAGCAGGCTCGGCGCACGGCACTGTATAAGGCACTCACGATGAAGTTTGCTGATGGACAGATTGCGGTCGTCGATGCTTTTGGTGTCACTGCGCCAAAGACGAGGGATATGGTAAAAATGATCGGCACCCTCGGCCTTGCCGGTAAGAATATCTATATCGTCACGATTGAGAAGGATGCAAATGTTGTTCTTTCAGCGCGAAATCTTCCAAACGTAGACGTTATAAGAGTCGGCGACCTGAATGCATATCACGTTGCGGCATGTGATTGTCTCGTATTTACTGCCGACGCTCTCAAGCAGATCGGTGGCGAGGAGGAGGCGAACTCATGAAACATATTTACGAGGTTATAAAGAAGCCGCTGTTTACAGAGAAGGGTATGGATTTGAAGGAAAGCGAAAACAAGCTTCTTATCCAAGTCAGTCCTGATGCAAACAAGCACGAAGTCAAACAGGCAATGGAAGAGATCTTCAAGGTGAAGGTCGACAAGGTAAATATCGTCAATATCCCGGGCAAAAAGAAGCGCTATGGCAAGTATATGGGCGAACGCTCCGGCAAGAAGAAGGCGATTGTAACACTCAAGCAGGGTGAAAAGCTCGACTTTATTGAGGGTGTATAAATGGCTATAAGAAAATATAATCCTACATCTCCGGGGCGGCGTTTCCAGTCGGCGTCAGACTATGCGAATGTCACCTCGGACAAGCCGAACAAGTCGCTGACCGAACCGCTGAAAAAGACCGGCGGCAGAAACAATACCGGCCGCGTTACCGCATGGCATCGTGGCGGTGGCAACCGCATTCATTATCGAGTCATCGACTTCAGGCGCGACAAGGTCAATATCCCTGCGACGGTAGCCGCAATCGAGTACGATCCGAACCGGAACTGCCGTATCGCACTTCTGAAATATCAGGACGGTGAATACCGATATGTTCTTGCTCCTGAAGGCATAGTTGTCGGTGATGTTGTGATGTCCGGAGCAAATGCAGAAATCAAGCCCGGTAATGCCATGCAGATCAAGGATATGCCGCTTGGCACTCAGATACATAATGTTGAGATTAATCCGGGTGCGGGGGCAAAGATGGTTCGTTCTGCTGGCGGCGCAGCCCAGTTGGTAGCAAAAGACGATGTGTATGCCCAGATAAAGATGCCCTCCGGTGAAGTCCGGAGAGTGCGCGTCATCTGCTGCGCAACGATTGGGCAGGTCGGCAATGTTGAGTTTGAGAATATTTCGTGGGGGAAGGCTGGTCGCAGGCGCTATTTTGGCAAGCGGCCGCATGTCAGAGGCGTTGCAATGAACCCGGTTGACCATCCGCTCGGCGGTGGTGAAGGCAAAGCATCGGGCGGACGCCCGGCATGTTCGCCGTGGGGCAAGCCTGAGGGCGTAAAGACGAGAAATAATAAGCGCACAGACAAGCTCATCGTCAAGCGCCGGAATAGATAGTGAGGAGGAGTACGTGCCAAGATCCTTAAAAAAAGGCCCGTTCGTCGAGCCGAAGCTGATGAAAAAAGTTCAGACGATGGTCGATGCCGGCGAGAAGAAGATGATCAAGACATGGTCGCGCCGATCGACAGTTGTTCCCGAGTTTATCGGATTTACGTTTGCAGTGCATAATGGCAGGAAGTTCATTCCGGTCTATGTGACTGAGAATATGGTCGGCCATAAGCTTGGTGAGTTCTCTCCGACGAGAACCTTCAAGGGACATGCCGGCTCTGACAGGAAGGGTTAAGAGCTATGGAAGCGAAGGCAATCTTACGCTATGCAAGGATAACGCCGAGAAAGGCGAGAAGAGTTATTGATCTGATCCGTGGCAAGCGGGCTTCGGATGCGATGCTGTCGCTCCGTTTCATGCCTTACCGCGGCGCCAAGCTCATCGAGAAAGTGCTGAAGTCTGCGATGGCGAACGCCGAGCAAAAAAACGCACACCTCGATATCGACAAGCTCAGGGTAAAAGTCGCACTGGTTGACCAGGGGCCGATGGTGAAGCGCATGGAGCCTAGGGCTATGGGCCGCGCCAACATGATTAAGAAGAAATCGAGCCATATTACCATTGTGGTCGCGGAGGAGTAACGTGCGAGAGTTTGGGCTGAACATGAATATGCAGCGCACTATACGGGGGTGTTGATTTGGGCCAGAAAACGAATCCGATTGGAAACAGATTGGGCATTATTCGTACTTGGGAGTCGCGGTGGTTCCTGAAAAAAGGCTACGCAGATCAACTCCTCGAAGATCTCAATGTCCGCAAGATGATCAAGCAGAAGCTGTATCATGCGGGAGTATCGAAAATAGAAATGGAGCGCCCCGGACAGAAGCTTAAGATTATCATTCACACCGCCCGTCCGGGCATTATTATCGGCAAAAAGGGCGCAGAGGTCGAAAAGCTGAAGAATGAGATTGTAGAAAAGACCGGCAAGCAGGTCCAGATTGATATCAAGGAAATCCGCAAGCCTGAACTCGATGCTCAACTGGTTTCTGAAAACATAGCCCTGCAGATAGAAAAGCGAGTCGCATTCCGCCGTGCACTTAAGCGTGCGGTATCCTCTGCAATGCGTTTTGGAGCTCTGGGTATCAAGGTGCAGTGCTCGGGACGTCTTGCAGGAGCAGAAATTGCCAGGACTGAATGGTATCGTGAAGGCCGAGTTCCGCTCAGCACTTTCCGTGCTGACGTTGATTACGGGTTTGCTGAATCACATACCACATATGGAAATATCGGAGTGAAGGTCTGGATCTATCATGGTGACATACTGCCTGAACAGACTGCCGCTTCTGCGATAGGGGAGTAAGATGCTAGCGCCAAAGAAAATAAAATTCAGAAAGACAATGAAGGGAAACATGAACGGCAAGGCGTACCGCGGTGCTGAAGTTTCCTTTGGTGAATTCGGCCTTAAGGCAATGGAGCCGGGATGGATTACCAGCCGTCAGATTGAGGCTGCCCGCGTCGCGATTACGCGTCAGGCAAAGAAGGGTTGCAAGTTATGGATACGCATCTTCCCGGACAAACCGATTACCCGAAAGCCTGCCGAAACAAGAATGGGGAAGGGCAAGGGGAACCCGGAATTCTGGGTAGCTGTTGTCAAGCCGGGTCGCGTTCTTTACGAGGTTTCCGGCATTACGGAAGAAGTTGCGAAGCAGGCCTTTATTCTTGCTTCCAAGAAGCTTCCGCTTGCGACCAGGTTTGTGAAGAGACAGGAGGCGACGGTATGAAGGCTGCCGAACTGAAAGGGCTTTCGATTGATGAGCTGAAGCAGAAGGAGATGGATTCCCGCAGGGAACTGTTTAATCTTCGCTTTGCGCTTGCAAAGGGCGAGCTTGAAAACAATCAGCGTGTCCGCCAGGTGCGGAAAGATATTGCTCGGATCCTTACGCTGATTTCAGAGAAGGAAGGATCTGCAAACGTAGTGAAGAGGAGAACAAAAAATGCCTAAGAAGATGTATACAGGGAAGGTCGTCAGCGACAAGATGGACAAGACGGTTGTGGTGGCTGTGACGCGGACATACCAGCACTCGACCCTCAAGAAGACCGTTAAGCGGGTCACGAAACTCAAGGCGCACGACGAAACCAACCAGTGTAAGATCGGCGATACAGTAAAGATTATCGAGAGCCGCCCGATCAGCAAGGACAAACGCTGGCAGGTTATCAAGGTGGAAGGCGAGGGGCAGTAGCAATGATCCAGACACAGAGCATTCTCGAAGTAGCCGATAATTCCGGCGCCAAAAGGGTCCAGTGCATTCATGTGCTTGGCGGTTCCCGTCGGCGGTATGCACGCCTCGGCGACATCATTGTCGTCGCAGTTAAGGAAGCACTTCCGGATGGAACCGTAAAAAAGGGAACTGTCCAGAAGGGTGTGGTTGTCCGCGCAAAAAAAGAGACGAGAAGAGCAGACGGTACCTATATCCGGTTCGACCAGAATGCCGTCGTTTTGATAAATAACCAGAAAGAACCGATTGGCACCCGTATTTTTGGGCCGGTTGCAAGGGAACTCAGATGGAAAGAGTTCACGAAGATCATCTCCCTTGCTCCTGAAGTTCTGTAAGGAGGCAGCAGTGGGCTTAAGATTGAAAAAGAACGATACCGCAGTTGTTATTACCGGAAAAAACAAGGGTTCAAAAGGTCGTGTTCTTACGGTGACGCTTGAGAAGAATTCAGTCATTGTCGAGGGCGTGAACATTATCAAGAAGCACATGAAACCGAACAAGCAGTATCAGCAGGGCGGCATCATCGAAAAAGAGGCGCCCCTTCACATATCCAATGTTATGCTGGTTTGCCCGAAGTGCCAGAAGCCGACGCGTCTCAGCAACAACGTGCTTGGCGACGGCAGAAAGATGCGGGCGTGCAAGAAATGCAAGGAGGTCATCGACTAGTATGGCATCCAGAATGAGAGAAAAATATACGCAAACGGTCGTCCCTGCCCTCATGAAGGATTTTAATTACGCCAACATCATGCAGGTGCCGAAAATTCAGAAGATTGTCGTGCATGTCACGCTGGGAGAAGCTACCCAGAATATCAAGCTGCTTGATGCTGCTGAAAAAGAACTGGCGGCCATTACCGGCCAGAAGCCACTCATCACAAAGTCCAAGAAGGCAATCGCCGGATTCAAGCTGAAGCCCGGCGTTCCACTCGGTGCGAAGGTTACCCTCCGCGGCGTGCGCATGTTCGAGTTTCTTGATCGCCTTATCAGTCTTGCGCTGCCGCGTATAAGAGATTTCAGAGGGCTTTCGACGAAATCATTTGACAGTCGCGGGAACTACTCGTTCGGCCTGAAGGAACAGTATATATTTCCGGAAATCGACTATGATAAGGTCGATATGGTGCACGGTCTCGACGTCAACATCTGCACGACTGCAAAAACCGATGAAGAATGCCGCGCGCTGCTGAAACATTTCGGCATGCCGTTCAGAAAGTAAGGAGGATGTGTGGCTAAAACGTGTTTAATTGAAAAGTCCAAGCAGCCCCCCAAGTTCAAGGTGCGGGCTCACAATAGATGTAACGTGTGTGGCAGACCACGCGCATACATGCGCAAGTTCGGAATATGCAGAATATGCTTCAGACACCTTTCGCTCCGCGGTCAGATCCCGGGCGTTACGAAATCAAGTTGGTAGGAGCTCAGGTATGATGACCGATCCGATAGCAGATATGTTGACGAGAATCCGCAATGCAGTCCGCATTAAGTCTGAAAAGGTGGATATTCCCGCATCCCGCATGAAGGTGGAAATAGCCAAGCTTATGAAGGAAGAGGGCTTTATCAAGTCTTACAAGATTATAAAAGACAAGAAGCAGGGAATTCTGCGAGTAGCCCTGAAGTATACGGTCGACAATGAGCCGATTATTACCGACCTGAAACGCATCAGCAAACCTGGTCGCCGTGTTTATGTCGGCAAGGACAAGATTCCGACTGTTGTCGGTGGAGTCGGGATCGCAGTTTTGACGACCCCCAGGGGCATTCTGACCGACAAGACCTGCCGTCACGAAGGTGTGGGCGGCGAGGTTTTATGCTATATCTGGTAAGGAGAATTCCATGTCGAGAATTGGTAAGAAACCGATAAACATACCAAAGGGTGTGACAGTTGACATTGCGGGCAGCTCTGTCAAGGTCAAGGGCCCCAAGGGAGAACTCAGCTGCTCGGTTGCAGGCAACGTTGCTCTTGCAGTCGATGTTGACAAGCTGATTGTCACCCGGGCTACAGAGGCTCAGAATGACCGTGCTCTGCACGGACTGACGCGCAGCCTGGTTGCAAATATGGTCAATGGCGTATCCCAGGGATACACTCGTGTGCTTGAGATTAAGGGTATCGGCTACCGTGCCCAAGTGAAGGGGTCCAAGCTCGCTTTCATGCTTGGTTACTCTCATCCTGTTGAGTTCGATCTGCCGTCCGGCATAACTGCTGCGGTCGATGACAAGCAGACAACGGTGACGCTGGCCGGAATTGATAAGCAACTGCTTGGACATGTAGCGGCTAATCTCCGCAAGCTCCGTCCGCCAGATGCCTATAAAGGAAAGGGCGTTCGGTATCAGGGCGAGCGCATCAAGCTGAAGGCCGGCAAGACGGGCAAGAAATAAAGGAGGGTTCTCGTGCAGCTCAAGACAGAGGCTAAAAAAAGAAGACAGGCGCGGATCAGAAAAAAGATCTCGGGGACCACTGAGCGACCGCGCCTCAGCGTTTTCAGAAGCCTGAACAACATATACGCGCAGGTTATCGACGATACCAAGGGCCATACGATAGCCGCCGCCTCTACGCTGGAGGAGGCATTTACAGAAGCGAAGAAAAATCGCGGCAGTGTGGCCTCGGCCAAGAAAGTCGGCCAGCTGATTGCTGAAAAGGCAAAGGCTGCCGGCGTCACGAAGGTGGTTTTTGACCGGAGTGGTTTTCGGTATCATGGTAGCATTAAAGCCCTTGCCGATGGCGCAAGGGAAGCCGGACTGGAATTGTAAGGAGGAGTAGTGAAGACCGAAAGAATCGACCCTGAAGGGCTGAATCTTAAAGACAAAGTTGTTTTCATAAACCGGGTCGCCAAGGTTGTGAAGGGTGGCCGACGGTTCTCCTTCAGCGCGCTCGTCGTGGTGGGAGATGAGGCCGGCACGGTCGGTATCGGGAAAGGCAAGGCATCGGAAGTTCCCGAGGCGATCCGGAAGGCGGTTGAGCAGGCGAAGAAACGTCTTGTCAAATTCCCGATGAATGAGACCACGGTGACGCACCGCATCATTGGAAAGTACGGCTCAAATTCAGTTGTCATCAACCCGGCTCCGAAGGGTACCGGCATTATCGCCGGGGGCGCCGTGCGCGCCATCTTCGAGGTTGCCGGCATTCAGGATATCGTTGCCAAAGCGCTCGGCGGCCATAATCCTTTCAATACGGTGAAGGCTACGTTGAACGGACTGACCAGCCTGAAAGATCCGGGTGTGGTAAAGCGGCTCCGCGGCAAGGCAGAGGGCGAAGCCCCCGTTCCTGAAGAAACCAACGAATAAGAGATACAGAGGTTAGGCATGAAGATACATGAACTGAAACCTGCAGAAGGAAGCACGAAATCGCCGCGCCGTGTCGGCAGAGGCCTAGGCTCAGGTCTCGGCAGAACGTGCGGCAAGGGGCATAAGGGACAGAAGGCTCGCGCCGGCTCCGGCAAGGGACCTGCCTTTGAGGGGGGACAGACCCCGTTAGCGCGCCGTTTGCCGAAGAGAGGCTTCAAGAATGAGCCGTTCAAAAAGGAATTTGCAATTCTCAACCTTTCTGCAATTGAAAGCCTCGGGGTAGATGTAATTGACCCGGAGATGCTTATTGCGAACAATATCGTCAAGGACATGAAGGACGGTCTCAAGATCCTCGGAACGGGTGAACTGAAGCGGGCGGTTAAGGTGCAGGCGCACGCGTTCAGTGCCGCTGCTAAGGAAAAAATCACTGCCGCAGGCGGCACGGTCGAGGAGCTGTAACCTTGAGAGTCCTCGAGAGTATTCGCAATATTTTCAAGATTCCCGAACTGAAGAGCAGGGTGTTATTCACTCTGGCTCTTCTTGCAGTTTATCGCATCGGAGCGCATATTCCGACCCCCGGCATTGACGGAACCGCGCTGAGCAAATTCCTGCTTGACCATGGCGGCGCGATGATGGGCTTCTTCGACATGTTTTCTGGAGGCGCTCTTTCCCGACTCACTATTTTTGCGCTCGGCATTATGCCCTACATCAGCGCATCTATTATTTTCCAGCTTCTGACGGTTGTTATCCCTGCGTTGGGCAAGATTGCCAAGGAGGGAGATGCCGGACGTAAAAAGATCGTTCGCTATACACGCTATGCGACCGTTGTAATCGCGGCAATCCAGTCTTTTGGCATTGCGGTCGGACTCGAAGGCATGTCGGGTGGTCAGTTTATCCAGAACCCAGGATGGGCTTTTCGGATCATGACCATGATTACTCTTACTTCCGGAACGGCTTTTCTGATGTGGCTGGGCGAACAGATAACGGAACGTGGCATAGGCAACGGCATCTCGCTTATAATATTCGCCGGCATTGTCGCAAGCTTTCCAAATGCAATTGCGAGCACCATAGCGATAGTCCGAGCTGGCGAGCTGAACATCTTTATATTGATTCTGCTCGTTGCGATGATGGTAGCTATTGTTGCCGGCATTGTTTTTATCGAGCGTGGTCAGCGGAAAATTCCGGTACAGTATGCAAAGCGTGTTGTTGGCGGAAAGATGTTCGGCGGGCAGACCACGCATCTGCCGCTTAAGATCAACACTGCCGGAGTCATCCCGCCTATTTTTGCATCATCGGTCATCATGTTTCCGGCAACCCTTGCCGGGTTCATTGCTATCCCTTGGGTGCAGGAGTTTGCAAAACTGCTTACCCCGGGGCATTCGATTTACACAATGACATATGTCGGCATGATAGTGTTTTTCAGTTTTTTTTACACGGCGGTTATTTACAATCCAATGGATATCGCGGAAAATCTCCAGAAAAACGGAGGGTTCATTTACGGTATCCGACCGGGACAGAAGACCGCAGAGTACATTTATAAGGTTCTGACGCGCCTGACATTCATAGGCGCATGTTACCTTTCTATTGTTTGCGTGATTCCGGAAATCATGATACAGCAGTTCAATGTGCCGTTCTATTTTGGAGGGACGTCGCTGCTCATTTCTGTCGGCGTTGCTCTGGATACGGTTTCTCAGGTCGAATCGCACCTTATTACGCGCTCCTATGAAGGCTTTCTGAAAAAGGGCCGTATCAAGGGCAGAAAATAAGACGGATATCGCAGACAGATCGTGATAGTTATCAAGTCTCAGGCCGAGATTCAGAAGATCGGCAGCGCCGGACGTATCGTTGCCGAGATACTCGAAGGCCTGAAGAAAAACATTGTCGCCGGCATGACGACTGCTGATGTAGAGGCGCATGTCGACGGCGAGATACAAAAACGAGAGGCTGTCGCTGCCTTCAAGGGGTACCGGGGATACCCCTCAAGCATCTGTATATCATTAAATGCAGAGGTTGTCCACGGAATACCGTCCCGGTCGGTCAAGATCCGGAATGGCGACCTGGTAAGCATCGATCTCGGCATCCTTTTGAATGGTTTTTACGGTGATGCGGCGATAACTATCCCCGTCGGAAACGCATCCGAAGAGGCAGCAAAGCTGACGGCAGTTGCCGAACAGTCTCTCTATGCCGGCATACAGCAGGCAATTGTCGGGAACCGCGTGTCTGACATTTCTGCCGCGATACAGAAGCATGTCGAGTCACACGGCTTTAATGTTGTCCGGGCATTTGTCGGTCATGGCATCGGGCGCCAGCTGCATGAGGAGCCGCAGGTGCCGAATTTTGGCCGCCCCGGACAGGGGGCGAGACTGAAAGAGGGCATGACGTTGGCGATTGAGCCAATGGTGAATGCAGGGACGCCCGATATAGTCATTTTGCATGATGGCTGGACAGCGGTGAGTGCAGATGGGAGCCTATCAGCGCACTTTGAGCACACTGTTGCCGTGACAAAAAACGGGCCGCTCGTATTGACGAAATTATGAAAGCATCGGTATACTAAAAAACCCTACATGGCAAAAGAAGATAACATAGAAGTCCAAGGCACAATACTTGAGCCCCTGCCGAACGCAATGTTTCGGGTTGAGCTTGATAATGGGCAACAGATACTCGCATATGTTTCCGGCAAGATGCGGATGCATTTCATCAAAATTCTGCCTGGTGACAAGGTTACGATCGAACTATCACCGTACGATCTTAGCAAGGGCAGGATTACGTACAGATTCAAATAAAACTTTTGCAGTACCCCGGCTGCGGCTGCGCTTGGAGTACTGTCGTGTTGTGCAAGGAGGATTGTGTAATGAAGGTCAGACCTTCGGTAAAACAGATTTGTTCAAAGTGCAAGATCGTAAAACGCAAGGGCGTCATCAGGGTGCTGTGCGAGAATCCTCGTCACAAGCAACGCCAGGGGTAAGCCGTTGCAACTGATCCTGAATTACAGATAATTTATATTGTCAAGGAGTATATATGGCAAGAATTGCAGGCGTTGATCTTCCCAAGAGCGAGCGAGTCGAAATCGGGCTCACCCGCATATTCGGCATCGGTCGGCCGGTATCTAACAAGATACTGGCTGATGCAGGCATCGACCCGAATATGAGGGTCAAGGATCTCACCGACGAAGCTATCGTTAAGATAAGAGCACTGATCGAGGGTGATTACAAGGTAGAGGGTGACCTCCGGCGCGAAATTGCTCTGCACATCAAGCGCCTCAATGAAATCGGCTGCTATCGGGGTCAGCGTCACCAGGCGCGCCTGCCGGTTCATGGACAGCGTACGAAGACAAATGCTCGTACCCGCAAGGGGCCGAGAAAGCTTGTCGTCAAGAAAAAGTAACAAGGAGGATTATCCATAAGATGGCGCAGAAAAAGAGAACCGGGAAAAAAGTTAAGAAGCATATCCCCGTCGGGGCGGCGCACATACAGACAACATTTAATAACACAATTGTTACGATCACTGACGCTAATGGCGCAGTAATTGCTTGGTCGAGCGCCGGCAGTCTCGGATTCAAGGGCTCGCGAAAGGGAACGCCGTTTGCTGCGCAGATGGCGTCTGAAACCGCTGCCAAAAAGGCGATGGAGATGGGCCTAAAGCAGGTCGACGTGTTCGTGAAGGGCCCGGGTGCCGGCAGAGAGACGGCCATCCGTGCGTTGCAGGCAACCGGTCTGGAGATCACCATGATCAAAGACGTCACCCCTGTGCCGCATAACGGGTGCAGACCCCCGAAAAGGAGGAGAGTCTAAGATGGCGAGATATACGGGGCCTCTCTGCAGACTCTGCAGACGCGAAGGCGAAAAGCTCTTCCTGAAAGGAACCAGGTGCAATACTGAAAAATGCGGCGTTGAGCGGAGAAAATACGCTCCCGGTCAGCACGGTCAGAGCCGCGGCAAGCTTTCTGACTACGGAATCCAGCTTCGTGAAAAACAGAAAGTCAGAAGAATTTACGGTATTATGGAAAGGCAGTTCCGCCTTTATTTTGAGGAGGCCGCACGCGTAAAAGGCATTACGGGCGAAGTCCTGCTTCAGCTTCTTGAGCGTCGCATCGATAATGTAGTGTATCGCATGGGCTTCGGCGCAAACCGTCGCCAGTCTCGCCAGCTGGTAAGGCATGGCCACTTTCAGGTGAATGGCCGTCGCGTCGATATTCCTTCGTTTCTCCTCCGTGCAGGCGACGAAGTTCAGGTCGTCGAGTCAAGCCGAGAGAGCACTGTTATTGCAGACAATCTTGCGATTGCCGAGCACCGTGGAGCTCCTGAATGGATTGAATTCAATGCTCAGGGACTCAAGGGCACGTTCGTCCGGATTCCGACCCGCGAAGAGATTCAGCTGCCGGTTCAGGAGCAGCTAATCGTTGAGTTGTACTCGAAATAACCGGCGTGGAAAAAAAATAACTGTGTTCACTAAGGCAGAGGAGGCCTGAGAATGGATCTTGTGAAAAAAGGCTTTCAGATACCCAAGAAGATCAACTTTGATGCTGACTCGCTCACCGATTCCTACGGCAAGCTGGTGGTCGAGCCGCTTGAGCGCGGATTTGGCACTACGATCGGCAATTCGCTCCGTCGAATTCTGCTCTCGTCTATCGAGGGGGCTGCGGTTGTCGGCCTGCGTATTGAGGGCGTACTCCATGAGTTTTCCGCCATTAAAGGAGTGAAGGAAGACGTTGTAGATATGATTTTGAATGTCAAGAAGCTTCGCTTCCGTTCGCACAGCGAAGGGAAGAAGTCGGTTACTGTCAGGGTCAAGGGACCGCACACCATCACCGGTGCCGACATTCAGACCGACGGCACTGTCGATGTCCTGAGCAAGGATCAATATATCGCATCGGTCGACAAAGGTGCGACCGTAGAAATGGAAATATCCGTAAAGCGCGGGAAAGGATATGCTCCCGCCGAACAGAATAAGGAAGAGAACGGCCCCATCGACGTAATTGCAATGGATTCGGTCTTCAGCCCGATCAAAAAAGTGAACTTCTGGGTTGAAAAGGCTCGTGTGGGCCGAGCAACGGACTATGATCGCCTTGTTATGGAGGTCTGGACAGATGGAAGCATATCGCCGGAGAAAGCGATCAGTGATGCAGCAGCAATTCTTGTCGAGCATCTTGAGCTGTTTATATTTGTTGAGGACCCGGAAACCACTATAGAGCCGCAGGGTTCTGTTGTTGCAGTTGTGTCTCCGGCAGTGCTGAGCGATCATCTTCAGAAGAACATTGATGAGCTTGAGCTTTCGGTACGTGCATATAACTGTCTGAAGAATGCGAACATCAAAACCATTGGTGATCTCGTGCGGAGGACTGAACACGAGATGCTCAGAACCAAAAACTTTGGTCGCCGCTCGCTCAATGAGATCAAGGACATCCTTCATTCCATGGGGCTGTCGTTCGGCATGAGGATTGAAGAATCAGACGGCGTTCCTGCCGGTAAAAAGTGAGGAGGTACGCACAACCATGAATCATAACGTCTACGGCCGGAAATTCGGCCGGACTGCAAATCAGAGAAAAGCACTGTTCCGCGGGCTGATCAGCTCGCTTTTTGAGTACGAGCGCATTGAAACGACGGTTGCCCGTGCCAAGGCCATCAAGGCAACAGCTGAGAAGCTTGTTACCTTTGGCAAGCGTGGAGACCTCCATTCCAAGCGGATGGTTTTTTCTTACATTCCGAACAGAACGGTCGTTGCAAAGCTGTTTGCTGAAATAGCACCGCGTTTTACCGAGAGAAATGGTGGTTATCTCCGCATTGTTCAGACTCGCCAGCGCGTCAATGATCGTGCGCCAATGGCGATTATTGAATTTGTCGATTACGAAATGACAAAAGCCAAAAGCGCTGAGGCGGCTGAAAAAAAGGACGAACCGAAGGCTGACAAGAAAGAGGCAACGAAAACGGCTCCGCCGAAAAAGGAAGCGAAAGCAGAGACCAGGGGGAAAAAGCCGAAGGCCGCTGCAAAGGCAGCGGTTCCGAAAAAAACGGTGGAAAAGGAAGCAAAGAGTGAATGACCTTATAGCGATCGGTTTGCTGATTGCGGTCTGGATTGTTCTTCAGAAAGTTGTGTTGCCGAGGTTGGGACTCCCTTCCTGAATGCCTGCTTCAAAGGGCCAGGATGGTCAGCCAAAGTGCAAATGAATAAAACGATGAGAGCATTGCCCCGGCGGGCAATGCTCTCATCGTTTTCTCGAGGAATGAATGAAATCGATTTGTCTGGTAATTCTGCTGATTATGATCGTCCCGCTGTTTGCTTGCGCAGCTCCTCTCAAAGTGCTCCCGAAGCAGGAGGCTCACGCCTTCGGCAACGTTGCAGCAGGACCTATTTTGGAGCACCTGTTCTCCTTCCGCAATGCCGGCGGGCAGGTTCTCATGGTGAAGAAGGTAGCCGCAACCTGAGGCACTGATGCGCGACTGGTTGGGTCCAGCCAGCTGAAGCCCGAGGAAGAGGGTGTTGCGAGGGTGCGCCTTGAAACAACCGGGCGACAAGGGGTGGTTGTTAAATCGATCGACCTTGTCACAAATGATCCGGTCTACCATGTAGCTAATTTTGAAATCCTGGCTAATATCATTGAAACACATTCTGTGTCAGAAACGCCGGGGGCATGCAAGTGATGAGCGACTCAGGAAGCATGATGGGACAGATTGCAGAGCAGTTGAAGAGAATAGCTGATGCTTTCTCTCAGGAGCCTGCTGCCGACATGCTTGAGAAACACCTTGCCTGTAGGTTTATTGCGCAGCAGGGCCGTCCCCGGTTGCGCGGCATCGCATCTCCCGATCCGGTTCGGCTTGCAGAACTGTGGGGCATAGACAGCCTCATTCAGAAGCTCTGCGCGAACACCGAACAGTTTCTTCAGGGGCTACCGTGCAATAATGTTCTGCTGTACGGTCCGCGCGGCACAGGAAAATCATCTGCCGTGAAGGCGTTGCTGAATCAATACGCATCGCAGGGACTGCGCATGATAGAAATGACAAAGGACACCCTTTTCTATTTATCGGACGTTGGCGATATCATTCGTGAGCGCTCTGAAAAGTATATCGTTTTTTGCGATGACCTTTCCTACGATAAGGATGACGGATCTTACCGCCAGTTGAAGGCATTTCTGGAGGGAGGGCTTGAAATGAAGCCGCAGAACATGCTTGTCTGTGCCACATCCAACCGTCGCCATCTTATGCCGAAAATGGTGGCAGACAACCTGCCGGTCATGGAAAATGGCGAACTCCACCTGTCAGACACTCTTGAAGAAAAGATGTCGCTGAGCGACCGTTTTGGCCTTCGAATAGGTCTTTTTACCTTTGACGCAGACACGTATCTCTCCATAGTCCGGAACTATGCGCAATTGCGTGCACTTTTGGTATCGGATGATGCCCTCGTCGCTGAAGCGTTCCAATGGTCGATTTCTCACGGCAGCTATTCGGGACGAACCGCACGCCAGTTCATTGATGACCTGGAAGGGCGTTTGAAACTTACGCGCTGTTCGTGATGCGTTTTCCGTGCATCTGCTATCAGTCCGTGGTAAACTTAAAAAAATAACCCATCATCGAGGTGTCTGTGAATAATAAGCTTGTCTTTGTCTGTGTCCAGCGCGATATTGTGAACTCGCTCAACTGGTCGTTGAAAGAGTTCGACAAGGTTCTTGCTGTAAAGTACCTCGATTCAGTCAATGAGCTTGAGAAGCAGTTTGCGGCAGGCCAGTCATGTTCTGTGCTCATACTTGACTCCATGATTGGGGACAAATCAACAATTGCCATAGCTGAGAGGATAAAAACGGATTATCGTGCCATCAAAATTCTGCTCATTCTGGCAACCGGAACAACGAAAGAGGAGCTGGTTAATCTTATACAGACAAAGATAGTGAGCGGTGTTCTCGTCCGCCCTTTCACAGCGCAACAGGTGGCTGACAATATTTACAAGCTCTGCAACTTTGAAAAGCCGTCAGAAACTCCCTGGTATATGCAGACGAATATCAAACAGCCCTGATGATTCCATGAAACTTGCAACCGCAGAAGAAATGCGCCTTATAGACAGAGAAACCATCGGACAGTATGGAATTCCTTCCGCAGTGCTTATGGAACGTGCTGGCCTTGCGGTGGCAGAAAAGGTCAAAGCTCATTATCCGCGGGAAAAAATTGTTGTTCTCTGTGGTTCCGGGAATAATGGGGGCGACGGTCTTGTTGCTGCCAGAAATCTCCATGCAGAGGGGCACCGGGTGACCGTTCATATGGTGGTGCATCGCGAGAGCCTGTCTGATGAGTGCTCGGCGCAATTGAGAATTGCGGAAAGTTTCGGTGTTCCGATTGTTTTTGCTGCTGATCTTGCTGCTGCTGATCTGCATGGTTCGGTCGTTCTTGACGCAATGTTTGGAACCGGTCTCAGCAAACCGCTCACCGGAGCTCTGTCAGCACTAGTTCGTCTGGTGAATGACGTCGGCGTGCCGATCATATCCGTTGATATTTCCTCCGGTGTTTCAGCTGATACCGGAGAGATTCTGGGCGCAGCCATCCGGGCTACACAGACGGTTACGTTCGGGCTTCCCAAGCGGGGACACGTTCTCCGCCCCGGCGCTGACTATACGGGCCGTCTTTCTGTCGCTGATATCGGCTTCCCTCCGGCACTCATGCATGACCGCCGAATTGCCGTCGAGATGGTTACTGCAGAAAGGGGATCTCTTTTGTTGCCTGCTCGTCCGGCACATGCTTACAAAAACATGTTCGGACATGTTTTTGTAGTCGCAGGCTCGACCGGAAAAACCGGCGCTGCGCTCATGACGGCGAAGGCATGTCTGAGGGCTGGAGCGGGTGTGGTGACCATCGGCGTGCCGGAAACATTGATTGATGTATTTATGTGCCGTGTCACCGAGGAGATGCTCCTTCCGTTGCCTGATACGGGATCTGGGACGCTCGCTGCGTTTGCTGCTGATGAGATTCTCCGCCAGAGCCCCGGCAGGTTTGACGTGCTTGCCGTCGGTCCCGGGCTTGGAGCATCCCAAGACCTCCATGCCATAATGCGGGAACTTATTTTGTGTTCTTCTGTCCCGATGGTGATAGATGCAGATGGACTGAATTCCATTGCAGGGCAGTCCGGGGTGTTGCACAAGGCAAAAGCGCCTCTGGTTCTTACTCCGCATCCGGGAGAACTGAGACGGCTTGACCCCAATATTCCGGCCGACATGTCGCGTATCGATTCAGCAATGAAGTTTGCTTCCTCTCATGGTGTCTGTCTGGTTGCCAAGGGTGCGCCGACGATTACGGCAAAACCTGACGGCCAGGCCTTTGTGAATACAACGGGCAATGCCGGGATGGCCACTGCCGGAGCGGGCGATGTGTTGACCGGCATCATTGCAGGGTTAGTCGCGCAAAAGATGGAACCTGCACGCGCGGCCATTCTGGGCGTCTATCTGCACGGGTTGGCCGGCGACATCGCAGTCGGCGGCTGTGGACAGCATTCGCTCATAGCAACCGACCTCATCAGCGCGCTGCCTGACGCATTTCTCGCCTTGCGCAAAAACGATGCATCGGACTCATAGCTGATGCACGACTTCCTGATTCGTCCCCAAAACATGCCGGCGCATACGGTTACCGCTTTTTTTGCGACTAGGCAGGTGACGGATGATATGAAGGTGCTTGCATCATATGTCGGCATCGGGCCGCAGAACGTATATCTGCCGATTCAGGAACATACGGACGTCGTGCAAATTATAGATGCCGATCTGACGCCGCATATTGCAGATGCCGTCGTTACTCATCGAACAGGGTTGCTTATCGGGGTAAAGACCGCAGACTGCGTGCCGGTTTTGCTCTATGATGAAAAGCGCCGCGTTGTCGGCGCTTTACATGCCGGGTGGCGAGGTTCAGCACAGGTGATTCTCACGAAAGCATTGGCAGTACTTACTGACCACTTTTATTCAAACCCGGTCGATATCCTTGTTGCTCTCGGACCAGCAATCTGCAGCGACTGCTACGAGGTTGGCCCTGAAGTGATTGAGGGCGTTGTCAAGGCTACAGGCCCGGGTGATTATTTCTCCAAGCGAGGCAGCAAGTATCACATTGATCTGC
The DNA here is from genome assembly GCA_035477855.1 of Dissulfurispiraceae bacterium. GTDB lineage: Bacteria > Nitrospirota > Thermodesulfovibrionia > Thermodesulfovibrionales > Dissulfurispiraceae > JAAYUK01. The sequence goes on along the minus strand of DATIKF010000234.1, from coordinate 6,199 downwards.
GAGCGGCAAATCGTCTGCAAGCGCTTGCTTTCGGTATTCCTGCTGCAAAGATATGGATGACTGCCGATTGCACCTGCTGCCAGTCTGAGAAGTACTATTCATATCGGTATGCCAGGGGATCAACAGGACGCCTATACAGCATGATTGTGCAGAAAAAGTAATCTGCGAGCAGGCAGCCGTGTAATAAAAAGATGACTCTTTGTCATGAGAGCAAAAACTGCCTTTCTGAAACATGCCTACTGAATGCTATCTATAATCTTTGTTTCAATGTCCTTATGGATTGCATCTAAAGCAGTTTTTACAAACTTCTCGTCGACCATGCCTGCGGTGCATGGAGTTTCATAAATCCGCCCGGGTATGCGGAGGTCGGCAAATGAGAAGCCCTCTCGCATTTTAAAGCGAAATTTTGACGTATGAATTTCCTCTCCCAGTTTGCGGAGGGATTCCTCTGTGCAATCAAAACCGGAAAGCTTCAGGGCTGCAATGATCACGTCAGGCTTATACAATTCCCGCGCAAAGAAGCAGATAACGAGAGAGGAGAGGATCTGGCGCCAGCGCTCTTCTGTCAGTAGTTCTGCCGCAACGGACTCTGCAGTAGTAGACTTGTTGGCAGCTATCTTCTTGTCGATACCGTATCCTGCTCCATCGAGGTGACTGTGGCGAGCGCCGGCAAGGTAGCCGATATGCGCAGCCGGTCCTGTATGATAGCCCGGCATTTCGTTTTTTCCGAAAGTCATGGCAAAATCCTGCCCACCGTATATGGAGGAGGCAAAATCGGCTCCTTTTGCAAGCGACTGATAAAACTCGTTCGGCTGCTCTATGATGCGAATAAGGGCTTCCTCATACCCTGCGTAATCTCCCCACGAGAAGCGAACGCCATCGGTATGCATTTCATTAATGAGGCCCTTTTCAAAAGCCTCTGTTGCCCATGCAAGCGTGACTCCCGCGCTTATGCAGTCGAGACCGAATGCCTCAATGCTGTCGATGAGTTTCATCATCCCGGGCACATGAGAGCCGCCAAGCATTGATCCAACCGCATAGATGAGTTCGTAGTCATAGCAGATCATCGACGTTTTATAAAAGAACGGCTCGTCTTCATACGGCTCCCGGATGGCTGCTATGTGGATACAGGCAACCGGACAGTGCGAACACGCTAGTCTCTTCCCGAGATAGTTCTTTGCAATTGCTTCGCCGGAAATAGTTTGCGCATGCTCAAATTGTGTAGCCTGCAGATTGCGCGTCGGCAGACCGTTCATTTCATTGAGCGGAATGACATTCACAGGAGTGCCGATTTCATGATATTTCTTCATCACAGGAGACTCGGTAGCATTTTTAAAGATCGATTCGTAGAGAACCTTGTACTCTTTCTGGTCCGCGACTGGGATAGAGCGCTTGCCCGAAACAACAAGCGCCTTCAGCTTCTTGCTACCGAAGACAGCGCCGAGACCAAGCCTTCCAAAATGCCGATATGTCTCGGTTGTTACGCAGGCGTAGGGGATCATTTTTTCACCGGCTCTCCCGATGCGCATGATAGTGCGCAGTCCTGAGGACGACTCATTCGCGCGAATTATCTTTCCGACAGTCGCGCTTTTCCCCATTCCCCAGAGCGTAGAGGCGTCACGAAAAAATACCTTGCCGTCCTGTACCGAGAGATAGCAAGGCCGTTCACTTGCACCCTGAATAACAATGGCTCCGTATCCTGACATGCGAATAGAGATCGCGCTTCTTCCTCCGGCATGGCTTTCACCGAGATTCCCGGTGAGCGGAGATTTGAACATTGCAACCGTTTTTGAAGCAAGCGGGTAAAGGCTCGTCAGCGGACCAACCGCCATAATGATTGGATTGTCGGGGCCGTACGGATCAATCCCCTCGGGACACTCTTCCAGAAGCAGTTGTGAAGCTACCCCGGCGCCGCCGATATATTTCCCGAAGAGATCCGAACGATCCCGTATCTGAAAGCTTTTATTTGAAAGATTAATGTAGAGCACATTGCGGAGAGGGTCATTCCTGAGCATGCGCTGCCTCCCGCGGCTTCTCCTCTTTTTCGAGTCCGATGACAACATATGGACAGTGCTGTGCACAGTAGCCGCAATGCCAGCAGACGAGAGGCTTCTGGTTTACATCATCCCAGAACACTGCACCGAGTATGCATGCCTGTCTGCATATGCCGCACCCGGTGCATTTAGCGGCTTTCAAAAGGACCCCTCCTCCTTTGCGAAGCACCAGCGCATCTTCAGGGCATGCACGGGCGCACGGCGGGTCGTCGCAGGCGCGACAAACGATGATCATAAACCCATGCTGCATTCCGCCCGCTGATTTGACGCCAATGCAGGATTTTCCAAGTCCTGCGTCCTTGTGAATTCGCGCGCAGGCAAACATGCAGCACTGACAGCCAACGCACTTCTGAGGGTCAATGACCCCGAGTCTCATGCTGACGCCTTTATTGCAAGTTTTTGAAATGGAGACTTGCCCCACTCGCGCATAACAGCATCAATATCAGCCGTGTTTTTCCATGTCATAATTTCAGTCCAGTCGAGAAGATTACCCGCCTCATTGGCGGGGAAGAGGTAAACTCTCGGCTCTCGCAGAGACAGAGCCGGTGCGGAGGCCACAACAAAGGGGGTCAGCGCTGAACTCTCTTCACTAAGCAGGTACTCAACCGGCGGATCAACCCTGTACAAATGGGCCTTGCCGGTGAACTTGTCGCTGATATCTTTAATGAAGTCGAGCTTGCGGTGCATATTTACACAATTATACAGGAAAACAAGAGTGGCTCATAGTGCCCGGATTCATTTTCAATTCACGGGAGAATCGGGTAGCATTAATAAAGGAGGTGCAGATATGAAGCGAAGGGATTTTTTGCAGAATTCGTTCCTGGCATTCGGAGCGCTTGCATTTGCTGATAAGGCCAGTGCCTCAGCTGTATCCCGACAGGGACATGCGGCGGCGCATATACAAAAAACGCATGCAATGCCAGATCCGGTCGGCTGGGCAGACCCTGTCTTGCAACTGTCTCCGCCACCTCCTTTGATGGGTAGACAGATGGGCCGCGTTATTACTCCGAATGTGCGTCCGCTTGGCTATGAGCTTGCCGGGAGAATCAAGGTATACAAGCTTGTTGTGCAGCCGGTTGAGCATTTTCTGCTTGGCGATGAGCCGCCGGCCGGTTCCATATGGGCGAACGTGCATCAGGCAAAGGGCATCATGCATCATGAGCACCTGTCGAAGAAAGCCAGAGTCTGGGGCTTCAACGGATCGATGCCGGGGCCGACGATTGAGTCGTATGAAGGAGACCGCGTGCGCATCGTCGTGAAAAATGAATTGCCGGAGCCGACGACAATTCATTGGCACGGGATTGAACTCCCCCATGCGATGGACGGCGTCGGCGGTGTGACGCAGCCTCCGATACAGCCGGGTGAGACTTTTGTGTATGAGTTCACGCTCTATCAGCACGGTACGTTCATGTATCACTCAAGTTTCAATGAAAAGAAACAGGTCGGCATGGGTGTGGGCGGATTCTTCATTGTGCACCCGAAGTCAGGAGGCGAGAAGATCGACAGGGATTTCGCCATCATGCTGCAGGAGTGGAAGTTGCTTCCGGGAAATCAGAACCCCGACATTACCTCGACCGAACCGAACTGGTTTACTTTTAACGGGAAATCGGCTCCGAGTACCGATATCCTGACGGTGAATCAGTGGGATCGTGTCAGGATTCGTTTTGCGAATCTGAGCAATCATAACAGCCATCCGATTCATTTGCATGGAGTTACATGGAAAGTGGTCGGTACAGAGGGGGGGCCTGTTCCTCCGTCCGCTCAATGGCCCGGCAATACCGTCGATGTTCCTCCCGGCACAATTCGGGATGTTGCCTTTACTGCGTGGAACCCGGGGCTCTGGCACTTCCACTGCCACAAGCTCCACCACACGGTGAATGCCCACGCCGACGCTCCGATGGGCGTGATGCCGATGGGCGGAATGACATCATTTCTGCATGTCGTTCCGCCGGGGAAGAATGCGCTGTGGCGCCACCCGAAACAGGGAGGTGGGCAGTGAAAGCGCTTCTTGCTGTCGCGGGCGCCTTGATTCTCCTCGCGGGGTGCGCCTCGGTACAGACGGATACGGAATGGCAGAGGACTCAGCAGTTCAGCCGTGATGCCGTCGGCGTCGAAGCGCAATGGGTTCAGACAGAAGAGGACGAGCGCAGAGTTCAGGCCGCGGTGCAGCTCCTCCTGAAAGACGGAATGTCTTCCGATGACGCTGTGCGCATTGCGCTGATGAACAACCCGATGCTGCAGGCAGCCTTTGAAGATATCGGTATTGCCAAGGCAGATCTCGTTCAAGCAGGTCTGTTCACGAATCCGAATCTTTCCGGACTCCTACAGTTCCCGTTTCACGGAAAAGGCAAATATGTTGATGCTGATGGCGTCTTCCTGCTTTCCGATTTCTGGCAGATACCGCTCCGAAAAAAGGTTGCTGCGGCGCAGCGTGATGCAGCCCTTCTGCGGGTAAATGCAGAGATCGTCGCGATAGCAGCCGAAGCAAAGAAGTCATATCATACGTATGCATCCGCACGCAGTATGGCCACTGACATGCAACAGCTGAAGGATGAACTTCGCCGATGGGAAGAGCATCTGACATATCGTGAGAGATTCGGCTTTGCCGGCGAGCTCGATCTGCTCCACTCAGCGGCAGCGGTGCGCAATGGAAAAGTTCGTGCGGCCCGATTCATGCGCGACCTGCGAGCTGCGGAGATCCAACTGTTACGCGCTACAGGACTTGTCGGTGCGCGCTCGTTCGAGCTCGCGATTGATAAAGAGAAAATCAGCATGCCTGTTGCCTTGCCGGCGGAGGAAGTGCTGATTACACATGCCTTCGCCAGGAGGCCGGATCTGCAGTTGAGCAAGGCCAGGGTTGGCGAAGCTGATCGTCTCCTCGCACTTGAGCGTGCATTGATATTCAAAAATGTCGGAGCAGGCGCTTCGTATTCCCACGAGCCGAAGAATGAAAACAGGCTTGGTCCTTCGGTGAGTCTTCAGCTGCCGATTTTTGATCAGAATCAGGCGCAGATTGCAAAGGCCGAATACCGAAAACGGCAGGCTGAAAAGGAACTGACTGGTCGGATGGTGCTGGTGCGGGAGGAAATCGGGATGACATGTGCAACATTAGATGCCCTTCAGGCGGAACTGTTGCTTCTCCGCGACGAAGTGCTGCCTCTCCGTGAGCGAGCCGCTGCATTTGCTGAGAAGTATTTCAATGCCATGCAAATCAGTATGCTGCCTCTTCTTGAAGCGCGCCAGCAACTGCTTGAAACGAAGCTTCGCCTTCTCGAAACGCAGAAAGAGTATTATGCGGCGTTTGTCGAGCTTGAGCGTCTGATAGGAGGCCGGTTCCCTGATGGGGTGCAACCGCTGGAACCGGCGAAAGAGAAAAAAGAGGACACGCAGAAGGAATCGGTGCATCAGCATCATCACTGACAGATAATCCCGAGAAGCAAATAAAAAAGCTCCCGGGCAATATGCCCGGGAGCTTTTCTCATCAGGATGATATGGTAGGCGATGAGGGTATCGAACCCACGACCTCTTCCGTGTGAAGGAAGCGCTCTCCCACTGAGCTAATCGCCCGACCGTTGCAACTGTTATAGCAGATTTTCTTTTTATCTGTAAAGCAAAGCCACGAAACGAGCTCCAGGATATGATATTGGATTGTTTGCCGGCGCCGCATCGGGCCATGGTATACATTTAAAGTCTTCTGAAGGAGTTCATAACGATTGAAATGGTTAAAAACACCATTTCAAGATCCCTTTTTTTGACCTTCTGCCGCATATATAGAATGAGAATGGCAAACGAGGAATAAGTATTGTGCGTCTATCTATCTGAATATAAAATGGGATGTTTGGAGGCACGCTTCGTGCAAAAATTTTTTTTACATTATTCCCTCAAAAAGTGTTGACAAGGTTGGGGGGGAGCATGTAGTATAAAAACTCGCTCTTTGAAAAACAGCTAAATACGCGCGTGATGAACTGGGCAACCAAGTTCAAAACGTTATTGAAGTTTTTTCGTTTAAACAGGATTATAATGAGAGTTTGATCCTGGCTCAGAACGAACGCTGGCGGCGTGCTTAACACATGCAAGTCGAACGGGGTAGTGAGGAGTAGCAATACGAATCATTATTTAGTGGCGCACGGGTGAGTAACACGTAG
>DATIKF010000233.1:0-2274 GCA_035477855.1 Dissulfurispiraceae bacterium | reverse complement strand
GGTGAAGAACTACGGTCGCCTCCGTACCCTGGTAGATCGTTGGATTGAACTGTCAACCCAACTGTGTCAGACGAGAATGGAACGGGAAACGGGTTGACTATCCCGCCACGAAGACAGGCCAGAACATGGCACTGTCCAGTTAAGTGGTGTGACAGAGCAAATACGCCCCTGTTCTCGGGTTCTCTATATGTGTCGCCATCAATGCATTTCTCGTCCTCGAAGGCGAAGTACAAGGCGACAAACGGCGAGTAACACCAGTCCAGCATCGGGGTCGCGAGCCCGTGGTGCTGCGCTATCGCCCACCATTCATCCTCCTCTGAATCCGGGATGGGAGCCCTGAGTTTGCCGCGTGCCATCTCCTTGAATCGATTCAACTGAAGCTGGCGGCTTACGCGGGGGACTCGGAATACTAGCGGTACGCCATCCACGTTCAAATTGGGCTTCAGTGGGAACCTTCGCTCAAGTCTCTCTATGGTCGCGATGACCTCCCACGATGTGTTCGCCTGACCGCGGTATATGAGAGGACCAGAACACTGCTCCGGGTCGGCAACGAAGTCTATGAAATCCCTCCACGATTTCACGGTCTTGGTCAATATGCCTTGCTTGATGTCCTTGACGTCGTTCGGCCCCACAAGGACTTCGCCTCGGCCTGAATCTGGTGTCTTCGTGTCTTGCATGGCCTCTCCAATCACAGCATCATCGTCCTGTTGTGCAATGTCGCTCTCCATTCATTGCGCGTGGCACGCATGTTTCTGTTTCTCCCCGATTCTACCGGCGGGCCTCATCCTCGGGGAAACTCAACCGAGTCTCGCCAACGGATATATCTGAAGGCATTATGACGGGGACAGCCGGAGCAGGCAAGGAGAAGATATACAAAGCGGACGTAGCCAAACACTGGGAAATCGTCGTGTGGGTTACATCCTGAGTCGTACTGGCCGGGAGAGCGGATTGACCGTGAGGTGGTTCCGCAGTACAATCCTCGTATGGATATGCTCAGGGAGATCCAAAGCAAGGTGCTCCGTCGCCAGTATGAGTTCTCCAGGCATGCGGTCGATCAGAGCATCATTCGGGAGATTGCCATTGCAGAGCTTGAAGAGGCAATTTCCAATCGAGCCGAGGTCATAGAGGACTATCCTGACGACAAGTATAGGCCAAGTTGCCTGATTCTGGGGTTCACGCGGACCGGACGGCCCCTGCATGTGCAGTGCAGCTATCCCAGTCGTCCGCTGATCAAAATCGTCACCGTCTACGAGCCGGACCCGGATCTGTGGATTAACCTGCGGGCCAGAACGCCCAGCCGATGAGGTTTGTGCCATGAAAGAAGCGCTGATTGAAACGGAAGTCACCTACACGCTCGAATTGGGCGGGAAGTTCTACATCGTCGAGCATGTGCCGGCTCGGGTTTGTCCGGAGACGGGCGAGCAGTTCTTCTCGCCGGAGACGGTCGAACGCATTCAGGCCCTGATCAAGGGCGGCGGCAAGCCCGACCGCGTGGTCGAGACGCCCGTCTACGAGTACTCGTGATCCGGGCCACCGGCCACGGGTCACGCGTGCGAAGCACGCCTATCATGCTGCTGGCTGAAGGCGGAAAATGCCTGGTGCGGGCTTCGCCCGTAACTGAGAAGCGGTTGCAGCCGAAAGAAACGAAAGAAGGCGAAAAAAGGGAAGACGGCATGCAAGGCCTCCCATCCTCTCTTTTCTTTCGCCTTTTTTCGTTTCTTTCGGCTATCAGCTCTTGTTCTTCTTTCCTTCCTTGCGGCATATCGGGCCACGAAATCGCGGGCAAATCGAGCATGCGAAAAATCCGCCGGAGGGGTCGGGATTTCAGTTGACGCCGAAGCAGGGGTTCTGTACGATAAGTGACGAACTGAATAGCGAGCCGTAGAGAGTCAGTAGGCAGCCGTCAACAGTCCATCGCCAAGGAGGCTTGTCATGCCCCGCCAACCGCGATTCCTCGCCGGCAGAGCAGGTGCACCACAGAGACACAGAGACGAGTCGGGATTCTCCGATGAACGTGCTTGTGTCTGTATTCTCCGTGTCCTCTGTGCCTCGGTGGTGAGCGATTCTGCAAAACGAAGCCAAATGGGCGAGTTTCAAGTTTGAAGTGTGAAGTGTTCAGTCGGAGGGACGCCGGGCCGGAAGTTGTCAAGTTGAATGAGACAGTTCCTTTTCACAATTAAGCTCTAATCAATCCGTTGTTTTTGGGGCCTCCTTGGGCGGATTGATCCAGACGGCCTGAGGGGGCAACGCCGCCTCGGGCGGTTTGTGTAGGAA
>DATIKF010000232.1:0-2300 GCA_035477855.1 Dissulfurispiraceae bacterium | reverse complement strand
AGGGCGGGGAGGGGTTGCAGGCGGTCATTGAGGTGCCGGCACCGCACGCTTACGGGCGCACCCAAGGCAAAGGGGGGCGCATGATAAACCTCGATGCCATGCTCAAATTAGCCCGCGCGGTCGGAGCGATTACGCTAGCCTTGGCAGAGGGTGGCGTGGCGTGCAACGAGGTAACGCCGCAAGAGTGGAAGGGGTCGCGGCAGAAATGTTGGGACAGGCTCTGGGCGGAACAACAACTGGGCCGGCGCGTACGCGATGATGAGGCTGACGCCATCGCTCTGGCGCATTGGTACACTATCAGGGCAAGGGGGGCGCGGTGAGCAGCCCCGGTCTGTTCTATTGTTGCGGATTGAAACAGCTATACATCCGGGGTATCTGCAACGATTGCGCTATTTGCGGCAAAAAGCATAGAGGGCATAGGGAGAGAAGGGGGGGAGATGGCACAAGCAGAGAGAGTCAAGATCACCCTGCACGGGGTAGATCAAATCAAGGGGGCGTACTCGACCGAAAAAATAGCACTGGCAATCCGTAACGCACTGAATAGAGCCACGAGGTCGGGGCGCTCAGAGGCTAGCGATGCCATCCGCAATGTGCTGGGGATGAACATCAAAAAGACAGATCTCGACCGCAAGATCAGTATGCGCCTCGCTACTCGGCTCGGGGAAACGCGGGCAGAGATTAGCGTAGGGGGGGAGCCGATTATATTGTCGTATTTCGGCGCCAAGCAGGGGGGTGTCTCGGTAGTCGTCAACAAGGGGGCTGGCGTCGGGCGGTACGGGCTGGCGTCTACGCTGAAGGGCCGTGGGGGGCCACGGGGGCGCGTACAGGTCACGGTCATCAAGGGCAAGCCCACCGTGCTTGACAGCCGTACGTTTATCGGTATGGGTAGGGCTGGCGTCCCAATGGTGTTCAGGCGGAGGACAAGCGGAAAGCTCTATGGTAAGAAGGTGTACTCTCATGGTGCTATGCTACGCAAGCCGGATGTTATGCGCGCGGTGGAGGGAAGGATTGAAGAACAATGGGACAAGGAGTGGACGAACCAGATGAAGCAGATCGGCAGACAGAAGGCGAAAGGTACTTTCTGACGGGGGGGGTGTGAGGCGCGCAAAGCTCGCATATATTCCCTAGCAAATATGTGCAAAATTTGCACAATTTAATACAGAGGAGTTGAACAATGAGCGAGGTCAGCAGCATTAAATTCCCGTGCCAGCTGGAATCATGCGGTTTCAGGCGGGGAACTCAGGACTGGGGTATCTCATTTTCATCCCCGCAGGAGGTGCGGAAATTTACGCAGCCACTCGACCGGGTGCTGAATAAATGGTGTGTTGTGGTCGTCTTCCCGGTGCAGAACGCGGAGCAGGCGAAGGTGTTGCTGGAGCGTGACGAGGACAAGCCGATACTGATTGACCCGGATGACAGCATGCTGATTGAGTGCGGGCGGGAGCAGCTTTGTGAAGATTTCGGGCTGGAGCCGAACCGCGTTAATGTGCTCGCACGGGAGGGGACGGTAGTCAAACTTAAGCGGGGGCAATATGACTATCGCGCCAGCGTCCGGGGCTATATCGAGTATCTTCGCAGGCTTGCACAAGGGCGAGGGACGGGCGACTATCAGGCATCGAGGGCAAAACGTGAGGCGCAAAAAAGCGAGCTGGCTGAAATTGACCTGTTGGAGCGCAAAGGGAAATTAGTGCTGGCTGATGAGGTTGTCAAGGGGTTCGAGGACTACAACGCCGCGATTATATCCGCATTGATGGCCGCCCCTGCTCAGGCTGAAGATGCGGAGGCGCAGCAAATAATGGAGGAAACCGTTGAGCGATTGTGTGTTGAACTTGCCCGGATTGGCGGAGCTGCGATCGTTGAAAGAGCGCGCCGCCGCTCGTCTACTCCCGCCCGAAAGGTTAAGCATAAGCGAATGGGCGGCAAGGGAAAGAGTGCTAAGTCGAAAGACAAGCGCGGAGCCGGGGCAGTGGAAAAATGAACGGACGCCGTACCTTGTAGAGCCGATGGACGCGTGCTGCATGCCGGGCGTCCGCGAGGTGACGTGGATGTTCTCCGCTCAGGTCGGCAAAACCGAGGGCGCGATGAATGTCATCGGGTATTACATTCAGCATGACCCGGCTCCGATTCTCTCGGTCCTTGAAGATGAGGGCAAGGCCGAGGACTGGAGCAAAAACAGGCTATCGGGGTTGCTCACCGAAACCCCGTGCATGCGGGGCTTGGTGCGCTCGACGCGGGGCCGCGACTCAGAGAACACCATGACTTACAAAGCATATCCCGGCGGTTATTTGGCGATCGCCGGA
>DATIKF010000231.1:0-3108 GCA_035477855.1 Dissulfurispiraceae bacterium | reverse complement strand
AGCGCCGCACCGGTCAGCCTGTCGCCGCCCTGCTTGATCTGCTCGTTAGCTGTAAACATATTGCGTGTTAATTTTGCCATCGAACCGGTGAGAACTTCGAGTGGCACATCAATCCGACCAGCGGCATACTGGAATTTCTGTATCTCTTCGGTTGATAGGCCTGTCTGTTTGGATAGCGTGTTTATCTGGTCAGCGCTTGCCGCCGCGCCTGCTGTCATAGCCACAATGCCACCGAGTGCGGCCCCGGCAGCCGCAGACAGCGGCATCATCGCCTCGCCGGCGCCTTTTAGCCCTTCGCCAAACGCTCCGACACGCTCCGAGGCCAGCCGGAACCGGTCGTTGATATCCGCCAGCTGATCTTCCATCGCTTTCAGCTTGCTCGTTGCCTCGATGACCTCCCGCTGGATAGCACGGTACTGATCCTCACCGATTTTCCCTTCGGCAAAGGCACGTGCCGCCTGCTCCTGTGCTGTTTGCAGCGTTTTCAGCCTGTCAGCAGACACGCCAATAGCCTCAGCAAGCAACTTTTTCCGCTGGGTGAGTAGCTCAGTGTTCTTCGGGTCGAGCTTGAGCAGCCGATCAACGTCTTTAAGTTCCGCCTGCAAGTCTTTGGATTGTTTGTTAACGCCCTCCAGCGCTTTGCTGAGCGGCCCGACATTGCCGTCAAGCTCGATTGTAATGCCCCGTACGCGTTTAGACATGTCCTCACCCCCTAAAACCTGTCGTAATCTTCTTGCGTTGCTTCGCGCGGCTCGTCCTCATCGCTGCGGTCGTTGCTGGCCGTGATGATAAAGTCAAGGATCATGCCTGCGGTCAGGTACTCAAAGTCCCTCAGCGTTAGTCCCGCCTCGATGGCCCGAAGCATGATAAGCTCAGTGGTTAGGCTGAATTCACCCGTGGCAGCTACTTTTTTTTTGACATGACTGACACAGTGAGCGAGGAAAACATCATATCCATAACTTCAGGGATAATGTCGATCAGCGGGAACTCGCTAAAGGTGTCCAGCCACTCCATCGGCGGCGGGATTGTCGGGTCTGCCGTTTTGGCCAGCGTCCAGACAAGGTTATAAAATACCTCAAGGTCTAACGCGCTGGCGTCCGCTATCTGGCCGTTGGTGTCGATGGCCTGCTGCAGCTTGAAAAGGTCTTGCACCGCGTCACGAGCAAACTGCGCCTTGTATCTGAGCATAAAGGCGCCAGTGCTCTTGAACGCTACCTGGCGCCCATCGATTGTTAGGATTTTCTCCACAGTAACAGCCCCTTACGGCGTTAAGTCTTTAAGATAAACCGTCGCGAAGAAGGTGCCATAACCAGTGTCGCCTTCCCTGATTTTGGCCTTGACATCTCCTGTGCCGATAGACGGCATCGCGACAATTGCCATTGTTTCCACCTGCGGTTCTTTCGTCGCCGTGGTCGTGGCACTGCCGAAATTCGGCCTGTTGGCCAGGACATTATACAACACAAAGCGCGTCTTGTGCTTGTCACCGTCCATCTCGCCCAGCAGGGCGAAGTTCCGCACAACGGCATTCGCGTTCTCAACTATAGCGCCGTTTAAGTCCTCGATTTCGCCTAGAGCGTCTATCCTGAACGAATCCGGGATGAGCGCCATCTCCAAGTCGCCCTCGTAGCCGCCGTTTGTGTTCTGCCGGTAGTATTCCACGTCATCGGCATGAAACTCCACCGATTCGCCGCGCGGGGTGAGTGACATGCTGACCGCGCCGGGGATCGGTTTTGGTGTGCCATAAGTGATTGCACCGCCCGCGCCTTCGGTGATAACAGCGTAATGGACACTCTTGAGGCCATATTTTACTTTGTTTACAACCGCCATTGTCTAACCCTCCTAAATGTTGATTGAATACGCCACTAAACACAGATTTTCATCTGATATCCATGATTCGCTTTTTTCAAAGTACAAGTCATTCTGCCGAAACACATTTTCAATTACCGTTTCGGCTGACAGCAGTTTCCGGTCACTGTATAACTCCACGATGCAGTTAAGCGATCCGGCATATGCCACATTATCAGCGCCAAAATTATCCGAATTGTCAACATAATAGAGCAGATACGGCAGGTCAGGCGGCTGTTCCCATTGCCGATATGCCACCGCCAAGCCTGTGGTTTGCAAAACAACCAGAAGTCCGGTTAAGGTCATTGCCGGATCGCCTCCTCTACCGCAGCCAGGTATGCGTCCACGACTTCCTTCTCCACGGGTGCTATATGCGGTTGGCCTTGCACACGCCCACCACCACGTTTCGCATGTCCATGCTCAAGCAAGTGCGTCAGCTGGTATCTATCCTTGTTATGAATAATATACTGGGTCGGTTTTCCGAACATGCGTTCAGCTTTCAGCGTCCAGCCTTTGGCATACCGGCCCGAACGCTGAGGGCTTGCTTCGCGCAGGTTAGCGACACCTTCTTTGCCTATTTTTTCGCCTTCGCGGTCTATCACTACAAGCACCTGGCGGGAGTACAGCCGCAGCTCTTGCTCTATCGTGAGCGCCAGCTTATCCAGCTTAATTTCCACCGACACGCACCTCACAGTACAGCTCCGTTTTTCGCAGCTTCGGGTCTTTATAGACGCGATAGATTCGGTACGTTACGCCGTGATGTTTTAAGTGTTCCTCGCCTGCGTACTCATCCGTCCAAACTCGGACGGCCAGCTGCGGCTTTATGCCCTGCTGGCCGGCGGCAAAAAACTCTGACATACGGACGGGGAGTTCTTCGGCGAAAACTTCACGGTAAACCGGTATCTTTGACTGCTGGCCCAGATTGTCGCTGGCAACTTGATGCGTAACGAGTTCGATTACAGTATTCATGGGCTTGACACCACCGTGTAGTCTGTTGACAGCGTTAAGTGTTGCTTCAGCAGGTCGTATGACAGCTGCAGCCGCTTCGCATTGTCCGTGTCCGTCTCATAGTAGGCGCGGCAATAAGTTGACACGGCCCGTAGGATCAGGGGGTCATCGTCAATTATTTTCTCGGCCAGGACGCCGGACAACCGCAGATCCGCCTTGCACTCGTCTATCAAATCAGCTATTTCAATATCAAGAACGGTTGTTTTAAAACGCACCCTCTGGCGCACCTTGCCCACAAGCACAGACATGTTATCA
>DATIKF010000230.1:0-2406 GCA_035477855.1 Dissulfurispiraceae bacterium | reverse complement strand
ACGGCCTTTGCGAACGACTGGAACGCGGCAGAGCGTGCGAGAGCCTTTGCCTGTGCCTGGGTTATGGTATCGGTTTTTCCAGCGTTCACAATCAAGTCTTGGAACTCGCGGCTACGGAATAGTTTTCCGACGGCTTCTAGTTTCGACTTCTCCCCGCGTGAAAGTGCGTCAACGAGTGCGCTTGAGGTTCCGGCTCCTACTGATGCGCCGAACGGGCCGCCTCCGATAGCGCTTCCGAGCGCCGCGCCTCCGGCAGTGACTGCGCCTTTTCCTACCACGCTACTAAGCGCCTTTTCTACTAGGTTTTGCGCGGTCAATCCGTTGACAAGCGCTTGGTTGGCTTTTCCGGTCGTTAACGGGTTGACGGCAGAATCAGAAAGGCGCTTTGATATTTCGTACAGGTCGCGCAATACTGAGTCAGATTCAGGGCCTAGATTTTCTACTATCTGCTTGTATACTTTTGGGTTCGCCCTTATTCCTTGGTACATTTTCACAAACTGCGGCAACCCGAATCCTCCGCTTGATCGGGCTATTGAAGCAATCGCCGTGGCGGTGACTTCTTTTTTAAGGTCATCCGGGACAGATTCCATCAAGCGGGTAAACTCTCCTGTTCCACCTTTAGCCGATGACGTTATCGCCATTTTCATTTTATCAGCCACTGAGCCCGCGATATCTTTGCCGAACAATCCGATAATTTTATCGCCGAGCTCCTTTTGTTGTCCGTACATGAGGTTGGCGGCTACTAGTTTTTCTTTGAGGTCAGACGCTGGAAGGGATGCCTCTGGAATTCCTACTGAGCTTGGCTTAAATGATCCTCCTGGTTTCTTGGCGTTGATTCTGAAGTCAACGCGCCCGTCTGGGAACTCGTCGTCCATATTAAGAAGCGATGGTTTTACTTTTACGGCAACTACGCTACCATCCCCGTATCCTCCGCCTAATGGGTCTGTGGTTAGATATACATCCGGCTCTGCATCGGCCTTTAACACTCCCGATTCTAATATTGCCTGTTTTCCTTTTGCAGTTGTCCCATGGTAAAGCGTAACGGTTCCATCTGGATTCAGTGGCAAGTCAAATGATTCTGGCGTTCCGGGCAATGTTTTTATTTTACTTGCCCCAATTTTTTCCACGCTTGCGAGCTGATCTTCTGCCAGTGCACCGTATAGCCTCTTGAGCGCTCCGGCCTCCATGTTACCATAGGGTGAGTCTTTCTTTGCTATCGCTTGTCCAATTAGATTCTTTTCACGCATTAGTCGGCCGTAAGTCGTCGCGGGGTCGGCTACCATTTCGGCAAGTCGCTTTTCCTGCGCTGACATTCCATCCTCGCCAACTTCAAGCGCGATCTCGGCAAGTTTGGCCTTCGTGCTGTCAAATATGGCGGGAGTTGACTTTGGTACAGCTTCATCGATTTCGTTGTATAGCTTGCTAGTCTGGTCGCTTAATGCCTTTCTTGCCGCAAGCATTGAATCCTTTACACGCTCTGATGCTACGGCGGGGGCTGGTGAGTCCTCGACAAAAGTAGCGCCAAGGTCTCCCATTACTTCGTCAAATCGTTTGACTGCATTTTTGAAAGTCCCTACCCATGTGGCTTCTTCTATGCCACCGGCCACGCTACGGCCAAGCCCTGCGGCTCGTCGCACTTGTTCGTTGTCAGAAAATACATCGGCCGGCAAGTCTACTTCAAGCCTGCGGGCGGCCTCGCGTGCCTGCGGATTTATAGCGGCAAGGTCCGCGACGGTTTTTTTTGCGGTCTTGTCTCCGGCAGCGGCTTTGCGGATAACGTCGCCGATTTCGTCCTCGGCTTGCGTTGCGGCTGTTTTTATCGCGGCGGCTGGTGAGGCGAGGCGGGATGCTCCATATCCAGCGCCGAATCCGATAGCCGCCTGAGCCAACGGGCTTGCGCCTTGCTGTTCGGCTATCTTGCTTGCTCCCATTGAAGCCGCCGATCCTGCAAGGTCGGAGACGGGATTAAAGGCAAGGTTTCGACCTATGGCGGCTATCTTGGAAGGGTCAGCGGTTGCCGCGAGCGCCGTTGAAGGCCCGAACGTCGCGCCAAGTTTCACGGGTGCACTCAACGCCGCGCCAGTTCCCAGCCCCGCCGCGCTTGAGCCAAGCCCCATGGTTACTGCTTCCAAAACTTCCTGCATTCTTGTCTCTGGTTCCTTGACGCCTAGAGACCTGAACATAGTTGTAATCCCCTCGCTCGGAAGCATTTGCTCCATTCCAGGGGGTGCTATTTTATTCCATAGTTCCGTCAAAGGATCTGCGATCATCGTCGGCAGCGACATGGCACCCTTGACGAATCCACGGGCGGCGACGCCGGCATTCTGTGGAAGCTCTGACACCACCTGCCCGGCGAATTCCAGCGGCGTCTGTTTCTGAGGTGGAGTAGCTTCGACGCCCTGCGGA
>DATIKF010000229.1:0-2708 GCA_035477855.1 Dissulfurispiraceae bacterium | reverse complement strand
CCGCCTGACGCTCTGCATTTCATCGCAGGTCGGCTGTGCGCTGAGGTGCGCGTTCTGCCTTACCGGCACCCTTGGCCTGAAGCGGAACCTCGAACCGCATGAAGTGGTCGACCAGGTCATATCCGCTGCCCGCCTTGTTGCACCGAGACCTATCACCAATATCGTTCTCATGGGCATGGGTGAGCCGCTGATGAACTTCGAGAATGTCGCTGAAGCGCTCTGGCGCATGACTGACTGGATGCACATATCTCCCCGCCGGATCACGCTTTCAACTGCCGGCGTTGTGCCAAAAATTCTTGAATTGCCGAAGAGCGCTCCGATGGTGAATCTCGCCATATCATTGAACGCTACGACGAACAGTGTGCGTGACCGGGTGATGCCGATTAACAAGACCTATTCGCTGAAAGAACTGCTTGCAGCCTGCCGCACATTTCCGCTTCCTCCGCGGAGGTTGATTACGTTTGAGTATGTGTTGCTGAAGGGGGTGAACGACACTCCCGAAGATGCGAAAAGACTGGATGAACTGCTCCGGGGCATCCCGGCAAAAGTAAACCTGATTCCCTTCAACCCATTCCCCGGCGCTCCGTTTGAGCGTCCCGAAGACGAACGGGTGCTGGCCTTCCAGAAATATCTTGCCGGCAAATATATGACAGCGCTGATTCGCGAGAGTAAAGGGCAGGACATTCTTGCTGCTTGCGGGCAGCTGAAGGCAGCCGGGGTTCATTCCTGTCACTCCAGCCTGACAGCATCAATATAGAGCGTCGTTTTCATCTTCGGAGAGATCAGAAAAATAATAACACGGGAAATGCGGGACAGATCCAACGGACTCCCGTCATTCGACGAAACCAGTGCTGAAAGGGGAATCACAATAGTGTTTGCCCCTTGCCGGACACCGAATTGTTCATTGTATTGATCACGGGCATGAGTTCTTCTTGAGGCATCATCAATCCTGACGTTGATGGATTCAACGTCATCTGCAGGAACAAAAACGTCAAAAGAAAGCGCCCGGTAGCGCCGCCAGTCTTTCACCTCCGGCGCGAAGCTTAACCCGGGGTAGTCCGAAGGATAGAGATCCATCCTGAGGGACTTCGTGCCGCGGGTTGCATGCTCATTTGACACGGAATAAAGCGTGCGGCAACTCCACTGCAGTTTATCCAGGCCGGCATCGGACTCGAAGTCTGCAAGAAAAACTTCTTTCGGCTGGTTATTGTGGCAGCCCGGCACCAGGCAGAGAAGCGTTCCCGCCAGAACCGCGCGCAGCACAAAATGAAGCACTCTCTTCATCAATTCCCGTCCACAAACTGCAGTACAACCACCTCGGGCTTCCGGAAGAGGCGAAGCTGCAGATGGCTCGTGCCGATTCCGCGGCTCACAAACATTGTCTTTTTGCCCCGCGTAAATACACCCTCGTTGTAACGGGCATTTTTCGGGTATCCAAGCAGGCCGAACACCCATCCGGGGAGGGGAACCTGACCGCCGTGAGTGTCGCCCGCCAGCACGAAAACATGCCGGTTGTCAGGCACGAAATCAAACACAAGAGGGCTGTGGCTCAGCACGATATCAGGCAAAGATCCGATCCCGGAAAGGTCCACATCCGGAGGCTGAACATCAGGCTCCGGATTCCAGTCAATCCCCGTGATCCTTATTTCGCCTTCTCCGACTGCAAGCAGCTCGCGGCTGTTCTGAAGGAATCTGACCTCGTGCCTTGCCGTCGGCTCCCTGCTCTCTTTCTCATGGCAGAAAAGACAGCTCTTTCTCGAATTGCTGTAGTCGTAGTCTCCCATCACCGCCCAGACGCCCTGCTTTGCTTTCAGCCGGGAGAGAAAATCCAGAGCGCCCTCATAGTTACCCCGCCAGGTTACATAATCGCCGGTGAGAAAAATGATGTCGGGCTGCAGCGTTTCCAGAATGTCGAGAACCTTCTGTTCCCGATGACCAATTGAATCAATGTGCAGGTCCGACAACTGCACAACAACACGATGCCCGAGTACACGGGCCAGCGAACTGTCATGTATCCGCACACGGTGAATTTCAATATCGAACGGCTCAATAAGGACGCTGTAAAGAATAATGAGGGCAGCGATGACAATTCCAGGAACAAGGCGTCTGCGTTTTTTCAGGAAGGCAATAACAGGAAGTCTCCGGTGCAGTGTGATCATCGGCACAGACCAACAAGCCGGCGTCCGGCATGTGTGTTCACTATCCCGACACTGTCATGAGAAAACAGGCCGGCATAGTTGTTTTTTGTGCAATTGTAATTTGTCATGCCGACCCGCGTTCTGGTGAGAATGTCCGGAATCCTTTTGGTACGAAATCGCTGGAAAGACTCCCGACATCCTTGACAGGACAAGCGCGGGAGCGACAGGCAGAATACAAACGCTCATGACAATTGCGGGATAATTCCTGATAAGCGACAGCGCCGCACCTGCAAGACCAAAGGCGCAAGACTTTCCAGTCCCTACAAAATCTTTTGAGCTGCCCGTCTACAGGAGGCTGCCAGTTAATTCTGGCAAGCCTCCTGTAGACTATGTCTTAACTAATCTTAACGAAAGACCACTTGCCCGTGGTCTTAGCAGGCTGCTGAAAAACTCTTGATGCAAAATGCACTGCCAAAAACGACTCTCTCAGAGGCTCAAGAATCGAAAAACTCGGGTCAATCCATGTCAGAACATCCCCCGAAATTGACCCTGCTGAGCCGCAGAGGGACT
>DATIKF010000228.1:0-19711 GCA_035477855.1 Dissulfurispiraceae bacterium | reverse complement strand
CAGACTATCTGACGGATCGGCTTGCCGTCCCTCTGGCACGTATATCGAATCTTACAGATGGTTTCCACTATCAGCATCTCCTTTCGGTTGCTCCTCTCTCCAGGTCATTCCAGAGAGTTTGGAGGATCTGCTGAGGTGGGTCAACTTTCGACGCCGATTATACCCCCTAAGTGGGTCATTTTTGTACGCCGGTTGACATTAACCCGTGGGCTCCTCATTTTCATCCTCGGGTTTTGCAAACCTGAGGCGCATCGCGCGAGTCACCAGAAATGTGCCGATCAGCCCGAACATCACTGCAAGAGCATACGCGACTGCCGCCGGCAGAACAAAAGCGGCAAGGGCGATGAGGCAAAAAATAATCCCTATGCTGAACAGTGATGATGATTCTGCTCGGTGCAGGCGGCGTTTGCCGGTGACAGCAGCATTCAGAGCACTTCCTGCCGTCACGGCACGCAGAAACACACTCTGCCCGCTGCTCCGGAGAATCCGGCCTCGCGACAGTCTCGGAGGGCGATGGACCGGCCGGATCTTGTTCTTGTCAGTCAGAACCACCTCGGTCGCATTCTCCAAATCCTGAAGGAACATCTCTGCTATTTGCTCTGCAATGTGTTCGTCTTCAATGACGACATCAAGCTCCCAGTTGCCGAGCCAGCTCGAAAGATTCAGATTCGTCGATCCGACACGGGCCCACAAGCCGTCGCAGACCGCTGTTTTTGCATGTACCATCGGCCCGTTCCATTCAAAAATGCGCACCCCTGCTTCCAGCAATGCGCGGTAGCTCGTTCGGGAGAAATTCGCAATCCACTGAATATCGCTGCCGTGCGGCACCAGCAGACGAACATCAACCCCATCCTTTGCTGCCGAACGCAGTGCCTGAATATAGGCGCTTGTGCCGAGGAAATATGCATCGGTCAGCCATAGATACTCCTGCGCGGCCGCAGCAATGAGAAGGTCGAGACGATACAGACCGGCAGTCTCAGGCGAGGCGGCGACAATCCGGACTGCCACGTTCCCCGCCGCACCGGCACTGTCCCGGTGCGGATTCTCTTCATCAGGGAGGCTCCCCCCGGCAAGACGCCATGCCTCGGCAAACACATTCTCGACATCAACGACCGCCGGGCCGTGAATCATCACGCCGGTGTCGCGCCAGGGCTGCACACCTTCAGACGGGTTCCCGACCCAGGCATCTCCTATGCAGAGGCCCGATACAAAAGCGACCGAACCGTCAATGGTCAGAAGTTTTCGGTGGTCGCGCCGAACCCACCCGATCAGTCCCGATATCCGAGGCGGATTAGCGACTCGAACCGTGCCACCTGCTGCCACAAGGGGCTTCCACATACCGCTCCAATGGGTATTCATCGCGCCGAACCAGTCGTAGAGCACCCTCACTTTTATTCCTGCGCGCGCTTTTTCGGTCAGCAGATCTCTGAAATATCGTCCGGTCGCGTCATTGTGGATGATATACATTTCCAGATGAATGGTGCTTTTGGCCGCACGTATCGCAGCCTCCCACTCGAAATAGTTTTCCTTGCCGTCCCTGAGAACGCGGAGCAGGTTTCCCTGGATCAGCGGCGCGCCGCTCGCACGGAGCAGCGCATCGTCCGGCAACACGGATTTCAGACCATTCGGATTATCGTTCATCCCTGACCCGTAAAAGAGTTCATCGCACCTTCACCGTAATGCGAATCTCGGCAGCTATCGGGAGATGATCCGAAGCAATCAGCGCGGGCCACCTCCGCGAAACATGGAGATTCAAGATCTCCACATGTCCTGCATAGTATATGTGATCGAGATGGAACATCGGCAGGATACCCGGATATGTTCTCCGCCACGACAGATGCGGAAGGAGATCAACGCTTTTCAGACGTTCAGCCAGAAGTTCTGTTGCAGGTCCTTTTCGCCATTCATTAAAGTCGCCGAGGAGAATTTTCGGACCCCGCACACGCTGGTCAGTCACAAATGAGATCACTTTTTTTGCCTGGCGGGCACGCTCTGCTCCGGACGTCCCCAGATGCACGTTGTATAAATGAACCGGATGCCCCTCCACCAAAATGCTGACTTGCTGGCACAGACGAGGCTCATAGCCTCTCTGGCTGAGGTCGCAGAAAACATGTTTACTTATGGGCAGCGCGCTCAGAACTGCGTTGCCATAAGGATGGCCGCGATAGGTGCGCGCAGAAGCGAGTATCGGCACCATGTTCAGCCGCATGGCCAGTTCTTCTTCCTGCCCGATTGTCTTCGTTCCCGGCCCGACAACCTCCTGCAAAGCAATCATGTCGGCCTTGAAAGGCTTGAGCACCCTGGCAATACGAGCTGCATCGATACGGCCGTCAAGTCCGCGGCACTTGTGAATATTATAGGTCACGACTTTGAGCGTAATGCTTTTCCGCTTCCCGCTGCTCAATTGAAGAACCCTCACTCTCTGCAAGACTTTCTCTGATATTTTTTTCAGGCCGCTTTATTCATATAGTGCGGTGGTGAGCTGTTCATGATTCTACGCACTTCCTGATTTCTTCGCGTCAGTACAAAAGAAGCCTTCGAGCGATGTTATGAATCGTCAGCTGCAGAAGCTTCGCTTCACCAGCACGATCTCGTCATCCTTTGTCACAACGTTCCCGCGAATTTTTTCGTCGAGAACTGCCCGGAAGATTTCTGAATACTTCGGCCCCGGCGCGATCCCCAGTTGCTTCAGATCCTCGCCCTTGATAAATGGCTTCATCCCCCGATATTTCAGCAGGAAATCAGAAATGGCCCGCTTCCGCTCAGCGTCACGCGAAATGGCCAGTACAAAGAGCAGTGCTTCAGTTTCATCCTCAATCAGCAGATGATACACCGCAACCGGATTATGCGGCTGGAGGCGGCGCATAACGCTGTCAGCAACTCCGAGTCCCCGGAGGATTTTTTCCTTTGGCTTTTCGGTGACACTCAGACGGACAAGAGCGCTTTCACGCTCCTCACGGTTCAGTCCGGACAGAAGCGCCATGATGTACAACACTCCCTTGTCATACTTCTCGCCGAGATAGAGCATGTCGAACCAGGTTATAGCATCATGCACCGACTGGAGCAGCGCTTCAAGCTCAGGGGTATATGCAAGTCGTGGATGAATAACGCGCAGCATCTCGAAGTCACCGAGCCGGCTGAATGCCTTTGTCGGGTTTGTTTCCCTGCAGATGAGGTCCAGCTCATCGAAGAGACGTGAACCCGCGAGCTTGTCGAAAATATTCATGCGAATCGCCAATTTAATCAGATTTTCGGTGTGCTTCGTCAGCCGGAATCCGAAACGCTCCGCAAATCGAATGGCACGGAAGGTCCGCGTCGGATCTTCAACAAAGCTGAGATTGTGCAGCACGCGCACCGCCTTCTCCTTGAGATCGCGCTGGCCGCCGAAGAAATCGATCAGGAGACCGAAGTCCTTACGGTTCAGGCGCACCGCAAGGGTGTTGATGGTGAAATCTCGGCGATAGAGGTCCTTTTTTATGGAGGAGCTTTCCACCTTTGGCAGCGCTGCAGGCGATTCGTAATACTCAGTTCGTGCAGTCGCAACATCAAGCTTGAAGTCTTCCTTGCTGATGACAGCCGTGCCGAAGCGCTCATGCACCGTCACCTTAGCCCCGATCTCTTCTCCGAGCCGCCGCGCAAACTGAATGCCGTCACCCTCAACAACAATATCCAGATCAAGATTCCGTTCTCGACGAAGAAGATCACGTACCGACCCGCCGACAAGATAGGCTCCGTAGCAAAGTTCGTCCGCCACAGCACCCGCGCGCTCCAGAAAGGTGTAAAGCGGCGGCGGCATCTCCTCCCGCAGGAGCTGTGCAACATGACGCACATATCCGGCAGAACCATCTCCGGGAACTCGCGGACCCGCACCGACCCGGCTTTTACGCAGATAATCCTCATAGAGCACCCGCAGGATATCGGTTCGCGTAATCGCGCCTTTTACCTTGCCTCCATCCAGGACCGAAACAAAGCGCTGATTCTGTTCAATCATCGACTTTTCGACCTCGGGCATATTTGCATCGGGGGCGACGGTAATCGCATCCGTTGTTGCAAAGTCTTCGCAGTGGTTTCTGCCCAGCCCGTGGAAAAGCGCCTTTTCTACCAGTTCACGGGTGATAATTCCGATGTATGTATCTCCTTTTACGACCGGCAGTGCATTAACTCCGTACTTCGTCATGATGCTTTCGGCTTCTTTTATTCTGCTGTCCCACTGGACTGTCACAACAGGGGCTGTCATCACATCCTGTGCCGTCTTCATCGGTCGCACGTTTTTTTCAAGCGCTGCCAGCAAACGCTCCTCAATCAGTTCAAACGGCATATCCTTGATGGTTGCAGATGCCGCCGCACCATGCCCGCCGCCCCCGAATTCCATCAAGGCCTTGGCCACATTCAGCTCAGGCACCTTGCTCCGTCCGACGAGCAAAACTTTGTCCGCCATGCCGATCATCAGCACAACAGCGTCAGCATCCTCACTATCCAGAATACGATGCGCAAGGTGTGCCACATCCCCGAACCCCTCCATGCTGCCCCGCGCAATCTTGACCCGCACACCCTGCAAAACCACCTCGTGAAGCGATTGCATGAGCTCGTTGAGCAGCGAAACCTCTTCCCTGCGGATCTCTTCTTTCAGAAAGCGGGAGACAATGTTCAGATTCGCCCCCCGCTTCAACAGATAGGCGGCAGCAATCAGGTCGCGCGGCGTCGTCGACGCAAACATCAGCGAACCGGTCTCCTCATAAATGCCAAGGCAGAGCATGGTCGCTTCAAGCGGAGATACGACAATCTTCTTTTTCTGGAGTATCTCGGTGAAAAGTGTTGAAACCGCGCCGACCGTATCGAGCACCGACAATTCACCCTTGATGTCATCCGCAGTCACAGGGTGATGATCATACACATGAACCTTCACCCCTGGCTTTGTCAGAAAAACCTTCAATGAGCCAATACGATCGGGGTGCTTGGTATCGACAATAATCAGACGCTTCACCGTGGCTGGGTCAATATCTTTCATGCGCTGAATAACGACGGGATTAAATATCTCCAGAAACTCACGAACCCGCTTCTCGAGCGAGCCGGGAAAAACAATGACGGCGTCAGGATACAGTTTTTTCGCTGCTATTGCTGAGGCAAGCGAGTCAAAATCGGCATTCAGGTGCGAAGTTATGACATCCATGAGGATAGGATACCATGAATGAAGGTTGCTGATTGACAGTTGCTGATCTTCCCGAGAATGTCATACGCAGAATCACACGCGCTGGTCAGGCGGTCTGAAATCCGCTCCCCTCCGCGTCACATGACTAGCGGAAGTCAGAGATTGTATTTGAACATCTTGGGATCCCGGTAAGCGTGACATGCGGAACAGTTGGCTTTTGCGTGCTCAGGAGTCAAACGCCAGCTATGAGGCGTGTGGCAGCGCATGCAGCCTATGCCCTTTTTCCAATGCACCCCATGCTGACCGACCGAAGCCTCCCTCTTGTGACATTCCGCGATGCAGGTCGCGGATCCCGGCTTTTCTTTCTTGTGAGGTTTATGACAGTAATGGCATGTCAACGATGCCATCGCTCCTTTGCTGGGAATGCCGGCATGGCACTTGGTGCATCGTGTTCGGTCAAATTTCGGCAGAGGCTGCTTGGTGAACGAGTGACATTTCAGACACGAAAAATCGGCACTTTCAAGGCCATGGACTGTTTTGCCCTGATGGCACTTTTCACAGGCATCCTGCGGTGAGGGGAAGTCATGCTTCGTTCCGCTGTGGCACTCTTTGCAGGCGAGTTGTTTCATTGTGACATGCCGGGCATGGCCGAATGCCTTGCTCGGCGAAACTGACCCCTGTGCTATGTCTTCAGCATGGCATTTGACGCACTCTTCCCACGGCCGGTATCTGCCATGCGTGACGCCGATGGGGTTATTTCCGGTAAGCACATAGGAGATGAGGCGAACATTCTGCTCAATATTGCCGAGCTGATGGCATTGCTGGCAAAGAACATCGCGATGCCTGCTTTTCAGCCAGTCGGCGTGTGCGCCCTTCAGCTGGTGGCACTGCGAACAGAAATCAGGGTCGGTTTGAGAGTACCGATAATAGTTATATCCGTAAAGAAACGTGCCCATGACAATGGCTGCCAGAATAAATCCCTTTATGCTGTCGGACAGAGTCATACGCGGAGTCCGTTATACCGTGTATTCAGGAATTTTTCGACAGCCGCCGCCCAGACAGCATAGCCTTCACTCGTCAAGTGGACGCCGTCAATGTCGAGATACGAGCGAAACAACTCGCCATCGGAGCCGAAGAAAAGACTATGAACGTCGAGATAATAAATGCTGAGCATTGAAGCCATTGTCCGAAGCGACTGATTGATGGTGAGAATAAGATTCGGATCCAGCCGCATCGCGACCGGCAAAATACTCTGCACGACGATGCCTGCTCCGGCGAATTCAGCCTTTATGCCGTTTAGAATCCGTTCGTACAGCGGAAGAATGGAGGAGCAGCCGCGCCAGAGGTTATTGACTCCGGTCATAACGAAAATATAATCGGGCAAAAACAGTAATTTTGTATTCGGAAGCCGCTCCAGCAATTCCTCCACTGACTCACCGGACACCCCCAGATTGTAAACATGGTATTCAGCAAATCGGCTCTGCCAGTCAAAATATTCCGTCAGTGAGTCACCGATAAAAACCAGTTCTTTCATCCGAACGTTTTGCCTCCCGGGCAGCACACCTGCCCTGCAGCGAAAAAGAAGTTATTGACGAACGCCGGCAAGTTCTTCGAGCTTTTTGAGCCGGGGAATTTCCCCGAGCGCGATAAGCGTGTCGCCTGTTGCTATAGTACTTCGAAACGTGGGGTTGAACTCCATTTCACCGGCCAACCGCTTTATGGCGACAATAATTACCCCAAGCTCACGGCCAAAGCCGCACTGGTCAAGACTCATGCCGGAAAGTGCTGAACCCTCCGGGATGGTCACTTCTTCCATCTGGAGCGCAAGGTTGCCGCTCTTTGTTGCAAATTCGATAAAGTCGACCACCGCAGGCCTCAGCACAGTGTGCGCAATGCGCAGTCCTCCTATGTGATAAGGAGACACAACTTTATTTGCACCGGCACGAAGCAGTTTCTTCTCGGAGCCTTCTTCTCCAGCGCGGGCAACAATAAAAAGATCCGGGTTCAGTTCACGCGCACTCAGGACTACGTAAAGGTTTTCAGCATCCGTCGGAAGCACCGATATCAGACCTCTCGCCCGTTCGATTCCGCACTGGCGCAGCAGATCGTCGCGCGTTGCATCGCCTTCTATGGTAAGCAGGCTCTCGTCTTCAGGCATGCTCTCAGCGTTCTTTTCAATCGCAACAAACGGAATGCCGTCGACTTTGAGCTCACGGCAGATAATCTTCCCCATGCGACCATACCCACAGATAATAAAGTGGTTTTTCAGTTCCCGCAGTCTCTTTTCCAATCTTTTCCTCCCGAATATCTGCTGCAGTTCACCTTCAAGGATCACGCGGGCTGCAGTGCTCAGAGCATACGCAAACGTGCCAACACCGAAAGCAATCAGGACAATGGTAAATACAACTCCCCGCTGAGAAAGATCATGAACTTCCTTAAAGCCGACACTGGCAAGAGTAATAGTCGTCATGTAAAGCGAATCGAGCAAATTCCATTCTTCCAGGATCATGTATCCTGCCGTACCAAACGAAACGACAACGACTATCATGGCTAATGATATCAGCAGCCTGATTTGCAGCTCACGCAGCAAGAGTGAAGTTCCTCCCGAAAGGCTGGACTGACCGACAATATAGCCAGAGAATGGGAACCATTGCAGTACACTTTACCACACACCTGCCAGTGAAAAAAAGCGGATTGATACGCTACGACATGCTCCGGAAGCTCATCCATCAATGTTTTGCGCTCTTTCACCATGACGGTTCCATTGCAGAGCGAACATCGCGGGCGCTGCAGCGGGCTGCTGAGCGACCGCTTTTTCAATGCACGCCCGTTGATCATAAAAAAACAGGACGGGCGGATAACCGCCCGTCCCGCAGAAAACCTGAGAAGCGTTCTGGCGATTAACCGTTCTCGACCTCTTCACCTTCGAGCTGCATCCGGTAAAAATCGCCCTTGATGCAGGTATCGCGGTAAACCGGCATGCCGGTACCTGCCGGAATAACACGGCCCATGATGACGTTCTCCTTAAGTCCGTGGAGTTCGTCCACCCCGCCACTAAGAGCTGCCTCGGTAAGAACACGGGTTGTCTCCTGGAATGAAGCCGCAGAGACCCAGCTCTCGGTCGAAAGCGATGCTTTGGTAATGCCCAGAAGCATCGGCTTGCCGTGCGCAGCCTTGCCGCCCTGGGTCTTGACGCGTTCGTTCTCCTCGTTAAAGGCCATGCGGTCGACTTCGTCACCAATGAGGAATATCGTATCGCCGGAATCTTCAATGCGAATTTTCCTCATCATCTGGCGAACAATTACTTCAATGTGCTTGTCACTGATGGTAACACCCTGCAAACGGTAGACCTTCTGCACTTCATCAACAAGATAGCGCTGCATCTCCTTGGGACCGAGGATGTCGAGGATGCTGTGCGGATTGACCGAACCATCCATCAGCGGCTCGCCGGCCTGCACCCAGTCGCCTTCGTGGACGGTAACGTGCTTGCCCTTCGGAATCATATACTCACGGGACTCGTCACCACCCTTGACCACGACAACACGCATGCCCTTGTGCTGGCCGCGAAACTCGACGATGCCGTCAATCTCCGAGACAGTCGCCTGCTCCTTCGGTCTGCGGGCTTCAAAGAGTTCGGCAACACGCGGCAGACCACCCGTGATATCCTTGGTCTTGGTCGTTTCCCGCGGGATTTTCGCAAGGACGTCACCAGGGGCAACCTGTGCACCCCTTTCGACAATGATGTGTGCTCCGGCAGGAAGCAGATAGCGGGCATTATTATTCGTACCCGGAATTTTCGCTGTCTTGCCGTCGTCGCCTTTGATCGAGAGACGCGGACGCATGTTTGCCGGGTAGTCGATAATAACCTTATGAGCAAGACCAGTCGTGTCGTCGACTTCTTCCTTGAACGTTACGCCCTCTGAAATATCACCGAACGCAATCTTGCCGCCGATTTCCGTAAGAATCGGCGTTGAATACGGATCCCATTCAACCAGGCGCTGGCCGGATTCGACCTTCACACCGTTGTCTGCATATATTTTGGCGCCGTATACGAGATTGTGTTTCTCCTTCTCGCGACCTGCCTTGTCGACAATAGCGATAATGGCGTTTCTGTTGAGAACAACTGAACAGCCTTCTTTCGTCTTTACCGCATTGACATCGATGAACTTGACAATGCCGGAATTCTTTGGCATCAGAACTGCCTGCTCAATAATTTTGGTCGCCGCACCGCCGATATGAAACGTTCTCATGGTGAGCTGGGTTCCTGGTTCTCCAATAGACTGTGCAGCAATGATGCCGACCGCTTCGCCAATCTCGATGGACTCGCCGCGCGCCAGATCTCTGCCATAGCACTTGCCGCAGACACCGATTTTGGAGTGACAGGTGAGTGCAGAACGAATCTTGAACCTGTCGATGCCCGCCTCCATAATGCGCCTGGCAACATCATCGTCGATTTCGGTATTGCGCTGGGCGACAATCTCATGCGTGACAGGGTCCTTGAGTGTTTCGGCAACGGTACGTCCGAAAATGCGATCTTCAAGCGGGAGGATGATTTCGCCGCCTTCAATGAGAGCAGAGACCATGATGCCGTCGCGGGTGCCGCAGTCATCCTCAAGCAGGATAACATCCTGCGCAACGTCAACCAGGCGGCGGGTAAGATAACCTGCGTTTGCGGTCTTCAGCGCGGTGTCGGCCAACCCTTTACGCGCACCATGCGTCGAGATAAAGTACTGTATCGGGGTCAGCCCCTCTCTGAAGTTTGCCGTAATCGGCGTCTCAATAATTTCACCTGACGGCTTCGCCATGAGACCTCTCATGCCGGCCAGCTGCCGGATCTGTGCCGTGCTGCCTCGGGCGCCTGAGTCAGCCATCATGTATATGCTGTTGAACGAGCGGCTCTCTTTCAGTTCTTCTTCAGACAGGTTCTTCCCGTCTTCGGCTCCGAGTTCCTTCATCATTTCATCAGCAACCTTTTCGGTCACATTTGCCCATATGTCGATAACCTTGTTATAGCGCTCGCCCTGGGTAATAAGACCGTCTGCATATTGCCGCTGAACTTCGATGACTTCCTGTTCAGCTTCCCTGATAAGCTCGCCCTTGGTTGTCGGAACGTGCATATCGTCGATGCATATTGAAATGCCGGAATACGTCGCATACTTAAAGCCGAGCTTTTCGAGCTTATTCAGAAATATGACCGTTTCGCGCTTGCCTGCTACACGATAAATATATTCAATAAGCTTCCCGAGCTCTTTCTTGTTGAGCTCCTTCGTCGCGACCATGTCGAACGGGATAATCTTCGGCAGAATCTCGCCGAAAATAACACGCCCCACCGTTGTATCGACAAGTTTGCCGTTCACGCGAACCTTGATAGCAGCGTGCTCATCGAGCGCTCCCGCATCATAGGTCTCGGTTACATCCTCAAAATCAGCAAACTGTTTTCCTTCGCCCCTTACCTTGCTTTTTTGCTTCGTGAGATAGTAAAGACCAAGGACCATGTCCTGTGTCGGCAACACGATTGGCTTGCCGTTAGCCGGTGACAACAGGTTGTTGACCGACATCATGAGCGTACGCGCCTCAATCTGAGCTTCGATGGAAAGCGGCACATGGACTGCCATCTGGTCGCCGTCAAAGTCCGCATTGAATGCAGTGCATACAAGCGGATGGAGCTTAATCGCCTTGCCCTCTACCAGCACTGGGTCAAATGCCTGGATACCGAGTCTGTGCAGGGTAGGTGCACGGTTCAGAAGCACCGGATGCTCCTGAATAACCTCTTCAAGTGCATCCCAGACTTCCGGACGCTCTTTCTCGACCAGGCGCTTTGCCTGCTTAATAGTGGTTGCAAATCCCTTCTCTTCAAGCTTGTGGAACACAAACGGCTTGAAAAGTTCGAGCGCCATCATCTTCGGCAGGCCGCACTGATTGAGCTCGAGGTCCGGACCGACGACGATAACCGAACGTCCGGAGTAGTCAACGCGCTTGCCAAGCAGATTCTGACGAAAACGACCCTGTTTGCCCTTGATCATGTCGCTCAGTGATTTGAGTGCCCGCTTGCCACCGGCCTTGAGCACCTTGGACTTCTTGCTGTTGTCAAAAAGCGCGTCGACCGCTTCCTGCAACATCCGCTTCTCATTTTTGATAATGACGCTCGGCGCCTTCAATTCCATCAGGCGCTTCAGTCTGTTGTTTCTATTAATGACGCGGCGATAAAGATCGTTCAGGTCGGAAGTCGCAAAACGACCGCCGTCCAGCGGCACGAGCGGACGCAGGTCCGGCGGCAGAACCGGGATTATATCTAGAATCATCCATTCCGGACGGTTGCCCGACTTGATAAACGCATCGACAATCTTCAGACGCTTGGTCAGCTTGCGCTTGACGCCGATGGATGAAACAGAATCGATCTTGAGCTTCAGCTCAACAGCAAGCGACTGAAGATCCACTTTCTTCAGCAGTTCGCGAATCGCCTCAGCCCCCATTCCGGCTTTAAACCTGGTGCCGTAATCGGACAGATTTTTCTTGTAATCTTCCTCATTGAGGAGTTCCTTCTCCTTGAGCGGGGTTTCGCCGCCGTCGATAACAATATATTCTTCAAAATAGAGCACTTTTTCGAGCTGCCGGATCGGCATATCGAGCAAAGTGCCGATTCTTGATGGAATACCGCGCAGGAACCATACGTGTGCGACAGGTGTAGCGAGCTCAATGTGGCCCATTCGCTCACGGCGGACTTTCGCCTGAATGACTTCAACGCCGCACTTGTCGCAGATCACGCCGCGATGCTTCATGCGCTTGTATTTGCCGCAGAGGCACTCCCAGTCCTTTACCGGACCAAAAATCTTGGCGCAGAAAAGGCCGTCATGCTCAGGCTTGAAGGTGCGGTAATTGATCGTCTCAGGTTTTTTTACCTCACCGAACGACCATTCGCGAATCTTTTCCGGTGACGACACCTTGATGCGGATGGCGTCGAAGTCACGCGGATTTTTTGGCTTCTGAAACAGGGCATAGATGTCTTCCACGTTACGCCTCCTTCGCCCGTTTTTTCTCGAGAAGCTCAACATCGAGACACAGGCTCTGGAGCTCCTTGATTAATACATGGAATGATTCAGGCACGCCCGGCTCGAGTACCGGGTCGCCCTTCACGATAGCTTCGTACATGCGCGAGCGACCGCTGATATCGTCGCTTTTGACCGTCAGGAACTCCTGGAGCGTATGCGATGCTCCGTAAGCTTCAAGAGCCCATACTTCCATTTCACCGAGTCTCTGGCCGCCGAACTGCGCCTTGCCGCCGAGCGGCTGCTGCGTTACGAGAGAGTATGGTCCGATGGAACGCGCGTG
Source organism: Dissulfurispiraceae bacterium (assembly GCA_035477855.1). Lineage (GTDB taxonomy): Bacteria > Nitrospirota > Thermodesulfovibrionia > Thermodesulfovibrionales > Dissulfurispiraceae > JAAYUK01. The sequence continues at coordinate 7,233 of DATIKF010000228.1, read as the reverse complement.
AATCTTGTCCGCAACAAGGTGGTGCAGTTTCAATATGTACATGCAGCCGACCGTAATCGGACGCTGAAACGGCTCCCCCGTGCGCCCGTCATAAAGCGTAACCTGCCCCGACGGCGGCAGCTTCGCCTTCTCGAGCAGGTCCTTGATTTCCCTCTCTTTTGCGCCTTCGAAAACCGGCGTCGAAACATATTTGCCGAGAGCAAGCGCGGCGCGGCCAAGGTGCGCCTCAAGAATCTGGCCGACGTTCATACGGGACGGAACGCCGAGCGGATTCAGGACTATATCAACCGGAGTGCCGTCCTTAAGATACGGCATCTCTTCTTCCGGAAGAATCATCGAAACAACGCCCTTGTTCCCGTGACGGCCGGCCATCTTGTCACCGACCTGCAGCTTGCGCTTCATGGCGATGTAGACCTTGACCACCTTGTTAACGCCTGGAGAAAGCTCGTCACCCTTTTTTACACGCTCGATGCGCTCGTGATAACGCGTCTCAAGCCACTTGATGTACTGATGAATCTCACCGCTCAGGTCATCAATCTTGTTCTTGACATCAACGTCATCAATTTTTATTTTGAGCAGATGATCGTCCTTGACGCGCTCCAGAGCGGCTTCCGTAAGTTTCTTGCCTTTTGCACAAACGACTTCTTTTGTCCTGGAATCCTTGACTTCCTCGGTAACCTTCTGGTCCTTGAGGATTTTCCTGATGCGATCAGCACGTTCTTCCCTGAGAATCTTGACCTCTTCATCAAGGTCGCGCTGAAGGCTGCCTATATCGTCAGCTTCAATGCTCTTGGTGCGCGAATCCTTTTCAATGCCCTTTCGGGAAAGCACTCTGACGTCGACAACCACCCCTTCAACTCCCGGCGGCACATAGAGGCAGCTTTCCTTGACCTCTTCCGCCTTTTCTCCGAAAATTGCCCTCAGCAGCTTCTCTTCCGGGGTAAGAATGGTCTCGCCCTTTGGCGTTACCTTGCCGACCAGAATATTGCCGGCTTTCACTTCGGCGCCGGTGCGAATAATACCGCTTTCGTCAAGGTCCTTCAGCGCTTCTTCACCGACATTTGGAATGTCGCGGGTGATTTCTTCAGGGCCAAGCTTGGTATCACGAGCTTCCACCTCAAATTCATCAATATGAATTGAAGTATAGACGTCGTCTTTCACGCAGCGTTCACTGACAAGGATAGCATCTTCAAAGTTGTAGCCGCCCCACGGCATGAAAGCAACCAGCACGTTCTGGCCGAGTGCAAGTTCTCCGAGCTCGGTTGAAGGACCATCCGCCAGAATGTCGCCGCGTCCGACCTTGTCGCCGACAGTGACGACCGGCTTCTGGGTCATGCAGGTTCCCTGATTGGAACGCTGAAACTTGACGAGCGGAAAGATATCAACACCACCTCCGCGTTCGGTAACCCGGACAACAACGCGGGACGAATCAACACTCTCGATAATGCCGGTGCGTTTGGCAAGCGTCAGCCAGCCGGAGTCGCGTGCAGCAGCGTGCTCCATTCCGGTTCCGACAACCGGGGCTTCCGGCCGCAGCAACGGAACTGCCTGGCGCTGCATGTTTGAACCCATGAGCGCTCTGTTTGCATCGTCGTTTTCAAGAAACGGAATCAGCGCTGCTGAGACGCCGACAACCTGCTTCGGCGAAACGTCCATGTACTGTATTTCTTCCGGCGTAACCATTTTGAAGTCGCCGCCGACACGGGCTGATATTGCTTCACCGATCAGCTTGCCGTGCTTGTCATGCTGCGCTGCAGCTTCGGCAATCATGTGTTTTTCACCTTCGAGCGCGGAGAGGTATTCGATATCGTCAGTAACCTTACCGTTCACGACCCTGCGGTACGGAGCTTCAATGAAGCCGTAGTCGTTAATCTTCGAATAGCTTGCAAGCGAGGTAATAAGACCGATATTCGGACCTTCCGGTGTTTCAATCGGACAAATACGACCATAGTGCGTAGTGTGGACGTCACGTACTTCAAAGCCCGCACGTTCGCGGGTCAGCCCGCCGGGGCCAAGCGCCGAGAGGCGGCGTTTATGCGTAACTTCAGACAGCGGGTTGGTCTGGTCCATGAACTGGCTGAGCTGGCTTGAGCCGAAAAACTCCTTCACAGCCGCCAGAACAGGCTTTGCATTGATAAGATCATGCGGCATCGCCGTATCGAGCTCCGTAATCGTCATCTTTTCCTTGATGGCGCGCTCCATGCGGACAAGCCCGATGCGAAACTGGTTTTCAAGGAGTTCGCCAATGCCACGAACACGGCGGTTGCCGAGGTGGTCTATGTCATCTACTTCCCCCTTGCCGGTTCTCAGGTTGAGTAGGTAGCGAACGATTTCGATAATGTCAGTGTCAGTGAGAACACGCTTTTCAAGCGGCGTATCAAGGCCGAGCTTCTCATTCACCTTCAGACGCCCGACTACAGAGAGGTCATAGCGTTTCGGATCAAAAAAGAGGCCGCTGAACAGTTCGCTTGCCGCACTTTCCGTTGCCGGCTCACCCGGACGGAGTTTCTTGTAAATCTCTTTCAGTGCCGCCTTCTGGTCACCGACCTTGTCTGTCAGAAGCGTTTCACGGAGCGACGGCAGATAATTGACATTGTCGATGAAAAGCAGAGGCAAAGCTGTAATTTTGGCATCGACAATCTTGAAAAATACGTCTTCCGTAATCTCCTTGTTGCCGTCCAGAATGATTTCGCCAGTCCCCGGGTCGACAACATCCGAAAGCGTAATACGACCGACAATCTCACTGCGGGAAATCGGGATTTCCTTGATGCCGAAGTGCTCCATCTTCTTCAGGGCATTTTTGGTAATCTTGCTGCCTTCCTTGACAAGAACTTCCTTGCCGTCCGACGACGTAATGGCCTGCTTCACCCGGATGCCGCTTAACACTTCACTGACCGGTCGGAAATAGATTTCTTTATTTTTAATTCGAATCTGCTCGACCGGATAAAAGGTCTTCAGCAATTCTTCATTGGAGTAACCAAGCGCTTTCAGAACAATAGTCGCCGGTAGTTTTCGCCGGCGGTCAATTCTTACATATAACAGGTCTTTTGCGTCGAATTCGAAATCAAGCCATGACCCCCTGACCGGAATGACACGTGATGTATATAAAAGCCGGCCGCTCGCGTGGGTCTTTCCCTTGTCGGGAGCAAAATAGACTCCAGGGGAACGATGCAGCTGGCTGACGATTACGCGCTCGATACCGTTGATAATAAAGCTGCCGGTATCTGTCATTATCGGCATTTCACCGATATAGACTTCCTGCTCCCGCGACTCCTTCAGAATGCGGGCATTTTTTTCGTCCTTATCCCATATGTTGAGACGTACTTTTATTTTGAGCGGCGCAGCATAGGTAACACCCTTCACGATGCACTCCCTGGGTATTACTTTACTCTCCGCCAGCATATAATGAATAAATTCTATTGAAGTAGTATCATTGTAATCCGTGATGGGGAATACGCTGCTGAAAGCAGACTGAAGCCCCTCATCACGGCGCTCGTCGGCCGCAATGTCCTTCTGCAGAAACCGATCAAATGACTTCCGCTGAAATTCTACCAGGTATGGCACGTCCAGCACCTGGGCCACCTTGCCAAAATTTAAGCGCTCACGTAAAAGCTTAGCCATGGCTCTCCTAACATTACATTATCGGTGAAATGGTTTGTCCGGGGTTCGGATTCCGGGGACGCCGGCTCATCCGGCGTCCCCACAGATCCTTAATTGCAAAAACTACTTGACTTCGATCTTCGCGCCCTCGGCCTCGAGCTTTGCCCTCATGGCATCTGCCTCTTCCTTAGAGATGCCCGTCTTCAGCGCCTTCGGAGCGCCGTCAACGACATCCTTTGCTTCTTTGAGGCCCAGACCGGTCAACTCACGGACAACCTTGATGACCTGGATTTTCTTGTCTCCTGCTGCTATAAGAACAACATCAAATGCAGTTTTCTCTTCAGCTGCCGGAGCTGCCGCCGCTGCCGGAGCTGCTGCAACTGCAACCGGGGCCGCTGCGGTAACGCCATAACGCTCCTCGAATTCCTTGATGAACTGAGACATGTCAAGGATGGTCATGTTGTCGATAAACTGAAATACTTCTTCTTTGGTAATAGCCATGATGCTGAATCCTCCTTAAGCAATATTCAAAGTTATTATGCTGTTTTCTTGCTTTTTGCTTTTTGCTGCTTCCAGTACATATCCGAGCTGAGCGACCGTAGCATTGAGTGCTGCGGCCAGTTTCTGGGCCGGGGCCTGCATGACGCCCGCAAGCATGCCGAGCAGAACCGGACGTGCCGGGAGCTTCGAAATCTCTTTGGTTTCAGCCGCAGAGAAAAGCTTGCCGTCCAATATACATCCTTTAACAACAAACTTGTCGTTCTTGACTGCAAAGTCAAACAGCTTCTTTGCTGCGGCAACCGGGTCGTCATAGCCAAAGGCTATACCGGTCGGACCGATGAGCGACTTTTCTGCAATTTCAAAGGGAGTCCCTTTTGTGGCAAGCGAAACAAGGGTGTTCTTGCAGATCTTGTATTCGGCGCCGACTTCCTTCAGCTGCTTGCGCAGGTCGGAAACCTGCGCGACAGTAAGACCTTTATACTCGGTGAGAACTATCGCTTTGGATTTCTGCAGACGTTCCGTCAGCTCGACAATCTGTGTCGTTTTTTTGGCTTTGGTAATCAGATTGCTCCTCCTTTCCCAGAGACCGTAGATATTTTTCGTTGAAAAACTCTGTCTTCAACTGTCTCGGCAGGCGGGGGATCCCATTAAACGCCCCGTCTGATGCGACGGGACTGCTACCTGCTGTCTCTGACCTTCTGAAAACAGGCAAAGCCTGTATTTTGAAATAAATACAATGAGAGCGAACAGAGAACGCTTCTCTTCTGCTCGTCTCTGCAGCGCTCGCCGCAAAATAACTGCTATGCAATCTTCAGCTTTGTTACGTCTACTTTGATACTAGGTCCCATCGTGGATGAAACCGAAATCTTCTTGATATACTTGCCCTTCGATGTTGCCGGCTTCGCACGGCTGATCGAACGGATAACTGCGTTCACATTTTCAACCAGCTTCTCAACATCGAATGAAACCTTGCCGAACGGGATATGAACAATACCGGCCTTGTCGGTTCTGTATTCAACCTTGCCGGCCTTGATTTCCTTTACCGCCTTGCCGACGTCGAATGTTACGGTTCCGAGTTTCGGATTCGGCATAAGACCCCGCGGGCCGAGAACCTTGCCCAGCTTCCCGACAAGACCCATCAGTTCAGGCGTTGCGACTGCCTTGTCAAAGTCCAGCCAGCCGGCCTGGATCTTCTCTACGAGATCCTCTGCCCCGACGTAATCAGCCCCGGCATCGGCAGCCTCTTTCTCCTTCTCGCCCTTTGCAAAAACAAGCACCCGAACCGTTTTGCCGGTGCCGTGTGGAAGCACGACCGTACCCCTGACAATCTGGTCAGACTTTCTTGGGTCAACCCCGAGATTGAATGAAATATCAACGGACTCATCGAATTTTGCGAACGCCGACTTCTTTACCAGCGAAACCGCCTCATCGATGGCGTAATCCTGCTTAAGATCTAATTCTGCAACAGCTTTTTCCATCTTCTTGCTCATGCTGTCTCCTCCTAGCCCCGGATGTCCACGCCCATACTGCGCGCGGTGCCCTTGATAATTTCCTTTGCCGCCTCAAGTGAGGCGGTGTTCAGATCGGGCATCTTGGTCTTCGCGATCTCCTCGACCTGAGCTTCAGTGAGCACGCCGACCTTGTCTTTGTTCGGCGTTCCGGAGCCCTTCGGGATGCCCGCTGCCTTCTTGATCAGCTCAGATGCAGGCGGGGTCTTGAGAATAAAGGTAAACGAACGATCGTTATAGATGCTCAGAACCGCCGGGACGAGGGTATCGCCCATTTTCTGCGTTGCAGCGTTGAACTGCTTGCAGAACTCCATGATATTAATGCCGTGCGGGCCAAGCGCCGGACCGACGGGCGGCGCCGGATTTGCCTTGCCCGCTGAAATCACGAGCTTAACTTGTGCTGTTACTTCTTTCTTCGCCATGCATTTCCTCCTAGCTCAATCCTTCTCGTGGTTACGTCTTTTCGACCTGTGAGAACGCTAGTTCTACCGGTGTTTGGCGACCAAAAATGCTCACCATGACGCGCAGTCTTCCGTGATCCATGTCGACATCGTCAACATAGCCGAGAAAACTGCTGAACGGACCGTCCGTAATACGGACACTCTCGCCCTTTTCGTATTTTGTCTTGATAACCGGCGCCGGGCCTTTTTCCAATTGCTGCAGGATGACGTCGACTTCTTCCTGCGGAATCGCAATCGGTTTGGTTCCCCCGACAAAACCGGTAACGCGAAGTGTATTCTTTATCAGATGCCATGTCTCGTCATCAAGCTCCATTTCGACAAGAATGTACCCAGGATAGAATTTCTTCTCGGACTCCTTTTTCTTCTTGCCCTTGAGTTCGATAACGCGCTCCATCGGAATCAGAATGCGCGTAATCTTCTCATCAAGTTCCAGTTGCCGGACCTTCTCTTCAATGGCGATTTTTGCTTTTTCTTCGAATCCGGAATAGGTATGAACAACAAACCAGTTTTTCGCCATGCCGTTACCTAATCATCAAATTGACGATCTTGGCCAAAATAAAGTCGACCCCACCGAGATAAAACGACATTGCGAAAACTGTAACGATGACCACCCATGTGGACCCAATCAGTTCTTCCCGCTGCGGGTAGTTGACTTTTTTGCCCTCAATCTTGACTTCATTAAAAAAAGCTTTGATTTTTCCTATGATTCCTGTCATTCCTGCTCCTTCCCTTGACTCTGGCAAGAGATGGCAGGCCAGGAGGGATTCGAACCCCCAGCCCTCGGATTTGGAGTCCGATGCTCTAGCCGTTAGAGCTACTGGCCTATATTGCTGCGCGCCGCCTCTTTAAGTCAGACCAAGGCCCGACTATGACTTGGTCTCTTTATGCATCGTATGCTTCTGACACTCCCGGCAGTACTTCTTGCGCTGCATCTTTTCGGTAGTGTTTTTCTTGTTCTTCATCGTTGAATAATTTTTGTTTTTGCACTCAGTGCACTGAAACAGAATAATTTCTCTCATGGCTTACCCCAGCACCTCGGTCACGACGCCGGCACCAACCGTGCGACCGCCTTCACGAATTGCAAACCGAAGCTCTTTCTCCATAGCTATCGGGGCAATCAGTTCGACCGATACTGCAATGTTATCGCCAGGCATGACCATCTC
>DATIKF010000227.1:0-1679 GCA_035477855.1 Dissulfurispiraceae bacterium | reverse complement strand
GTGCGCTTGAACGTCAAGTTTGTCTGGTCGAGGATGCAATATATCGGAGTCTCCTCGGTGGACGCTTCCCAAACGTGAAGTACAAAAGGCTGGTAGTTCTTGACCGTGGCCCACATGGTAAGCATGTTATTTCGGTTCGCCGCGGTGATGTATGGGAAGTTTATTTTGAATTGACGGAAGTTATAGCCGTCATCGCCGTAGGCCTGCCCACCGTCTGAAACGGAAATCTTGGCCGTGGTCTCGTATAGAAATTCTTGATCAGGCTTCATGCCCGGAAGCTGCAAGTACGTACCGAGGTCAAATCGTCCTATTGAGAGATACCCGTCATCGGTGGAAGTACCGACAACGCGGAGCCGCCACCATTCTTTCGCAGTAGACGCAAAGTACCCGAGCATGCAATACGAACTCCATGCCAGAGTGGTCGAGAAAGCCCCGGTGAACCCGGAAGATGATGAAGCCTCGACGTAGATTGTCGCGCTCGATGATACGTTGTGATTGAGTAGAGCGGCGTATGTCGGCGCGATAGTTGACCCTGCATTGGCGATGATGTATTCTGTCGAAGCTACTCCGTTGCTGTGGTAGACCCGCGAGAGGCGAGTATCCGAGACGTTTGTCACGGGATACTGCACATCTTCGCTGTACGCCGTATAGGATGACGCCGACGAAATTAGGCTGTTGTATAAAGCCCTCATGATACGATCACCCGCTTGTTGATCTGGAAACCACCGTTAGCGGACTGGTCTGAAATCCACTTACCGACAAGCGCGCCGTCAAGGTAGACATTACCGCCGCCGGCGCTGGACGTATTCGCTCGGTCAATAGTCGGGCTTCGGTCCGCGCGAGAGGCTATCTGGTCGAGTATTGCATCGGCCATTTCCCGCATTGCGGTACGGCCCTGATCACCGTCGAGAGGAAGCGCGAACTCGCGGCCGGCCTCACCGATAATAGCCGGACCCTGAAAGTAACCGCCCTCGGCGAGAGGAGGAAGCGGACGCGCTGCTATGAGTGCGATCTGTGCCGCCGTGATAGAAGCCGTTAGTGCCGTTAGAATACCGGCAACAACCGGGTTGTGCGACCAGTGCGCCCAAACGTTAGCTATACCGAGAGCAGCGTTTGACGTGGCTTGCGCGATGTCCATGCCCTTCTGAATTTTAGCGGCCTCATAGTTAACCTTGCGCTTCTCTTTCTCGATCTTCTCAGTGAGCTTCTTTTCGTCTCGGGCACGCTTTTCGTCGAGAGCCTTTAGCGCGGCATCGCGCTCCTTCTTGTCGGTTACCGTGGCCTCAATATTGGCCTTCTCGGCATCATAGGCGGCCGCGATCTTTTCTTGTTCTCGCTGTTGCTCATAATCCAGTGCCGCGAGTCTATTGCTGTTGTAGGTCTGCCAGAGTGACGACAGCGAGCCTATGGTTTGCGACATCGTTTGTGTCACGAAAACAGCGGTTACCTGTGCTTCTGCTGCGGCCGCTTTCTGTGCCTTGACTATTTCTTCGGTGGCTTTTTTCTGGATATTGACGCGATCATTCGCGCTTGTCTCTTCTCGCTTTTTGCCTATATCGTCATAGACCTGCTTTGTCTTGTCGAGATCGGACTGTATCTTGCCAACGGCGAACTGATATGTCAGAGCTGCGCGCTTTGCATCCACGGCGCCCTGCATCGCCCCGGCCGCGAGCTGCTTA
>DATIKF010000226.1:0-2122 GCA_035477855.1 Dissulfurispiraceae bacterium | reverse complement strand
ATACAATTCGACCTGCTCCCGGGTAATCTTTCCCAGGTTAAAATATCGCGAGCGGGGATGCGCAAAATACCAGCCCGATACGCTGGCTCCCGGCACCATACTGAAGTTTTCGGTCAGGTTTACTCCGGTGTGATGTTGTGCATTTAACAGTGCAAAAAGTTTGACTTTCTCGCTATGCTCCGGGCAGGCCGGATATCCGCAGGCAGGCCTGATGCCCGAATACCGCTCCTTGAGCAGCTCCGGCAGGCTGAAATGCTCCTCTGTCTGGTAACCCCAAAGCTCTTTTCGTACTTTTTCGTGCAGAAGTTCTGCGAATGCCTCGACCAGGCGGTCGGCCAACATTTTTACCATGATGCCGTTATAGTCATCCCCGGATTTTTTGAAACGATCTGCCAGCGCATCGGCCCCATGAACACCCACAACGAACGCCCCTAAAAAGTCGCTCGAGCCGCTCTCCACAGGAGCGATATAGTCGGCTAAGGAGATATTATACTTGCCCGGTTCCTCCTTCTTTTCCTGAATACGAAGGAAGTTGAACCGCATCTTTTCTTTCATGCGCTGCTCGTCTTCAAAAATTATCACATCCTCTTCCTCACTATTGGCTGGAAAAAGCCCAGCCACGCCATCTGCCCTGAGCAATCCTTCCTCAACAATCTGTTGCAGCAAAAGATGGGCATCATCCAGCAATTTACGGGCGGCTTGGCCTTTGAGCGGGTCTTCCAACACTTCCGGGAACTTGCCCTTAATTTCCCAGCCATACAAAAAGTAGGTCCAGTCAATGTATTTTGCAATTTCCTCAAGCGGATATGAAGTGAATGGGTGTATGCCCGGTTTTGCCGGCGGCATGAGGTTTGCCGGTTCGAATGGGAATTTCCTTGCACGGGCCTGCGGTATGGTCAGATACTGCTGGAGGGCATGCCGTTTGTGATAATCGTCAACCATGGCATGATACGATTGGGAAGTTTCAGCAAGAAACTGCCCTTTGTTTTGCGAAAGCAACTCGCTGCAAACCTTAGCTGCCCGGGAAGCGTCTTTCACATAGATTACGCCATGTTGATAGGCCGGGGCAATTTTCAGTGCCGTATGCAGGGCGCTTGTGGTGGCTCCGCCAATGAGCAAGGGAATTTCGAAACCCTGTTTTTGCATCTCCGAGGCCACATGAACCATTTCCTCAAGCGAAGGGGTTATCAAACCGCTCAGGCCGATGATGTCAACTTTTTCCTCCAGAGCTGTCTTCAAAATCCTGTCGCAGGGCACCATTACGCCGAGGTCAATTATTTCATAACCATTGCAAGCCAACACTACCCCGGTGATGTTTTTGCCGATATCGTGTACATCTCCTTTCACCGTGGCCATCAAAACCTTTCCGGCGCTGCCCGCCAGGCCGTGCTTCGCTTTCTCCGCTTCTACAAAAGGCGTTAGGTATGCCACAGCCTTTTTCATCACCCTGGCGCTCTTTACCACCTGTGGCAGAAACATCTTCCCAGCTCCAAACTGGTCGCCAACCAGGTTCATGCCATCCATCAATGGGCCTTCAATTACATCTAAAGCTTTGGCCATCTGGCTGCGCATTTCTTCAACATCCTGTTCTATATGTTCATCCCTGCCTTTCACAAGTGCGTGGGAGAGTCTTTCGCGCACCGGAAGACTTCTCCATTCATCCGGGCTTTTTTCTTCGCGCCGGCTATCCTGCTGTTCTTTCACTCCCTCGGCATAGCGCACAAGGCGTTCGGTGGCATCTTCGCGGCGGCACAGGATAACATCTTCAACCAGCCGCAAAAGGCTTTTCGGTATCTCGTCATACACCTGCAGCAGACCCGGATTCACTATACCCATATCCATTCCCGCCTTTATAGCATGAAACAGAAATGCAGAGTGCATGGCCTCGCGAATGATGTTGTGACCCCTGAAAGAAAACGACAAGTTGCTTACTCCCCCGCTGATATGTGCCTGCGGCAGGTTTTTCCTTATCCAGCGGCAAGCTTCGATAAAATCCAGGGCATAGCGGTTGTGCTCGCTGATGCCGGTGCCGATTGCCAGTACATTGGGGTCGAAAATGATATCGCAGGCAGGAAATCCGGCTTTGGATGTAAGTAAGTGGTATGCCCTGGCTGCGATTTCA
>DATIKF010000225.1:0-13569 GCA_035477855.1 Dissulfurispiraceae bacterium | reverse complement strand
CCAGCGAACATGACCACCTCCCGGATACACACGGAAAGCCTGGCCAAAACTCGCAGGTTCGTTCAAGTCGTTAACACCTATAAAAGCTATGGAAACCGCTCCATTGTTAGGTTTCAAGTAAATAACCTCGAAATCTGTCGGACACTAGTGAAAATAGCCGTTTAATCATCGTTCTTTGGCACCGTCCACACTGAGACCCCGGCTGAGAGAGACCACTTTCTTTAAAAGGCCCTTTGCCTTTTCGTGGCTCTTGCGAGGATGATAGTGCAGAATGTTTTTGCCGAGGTCTTCCATAGCTGGACTCAGAATTTTTTTTGCATATTCGTTCATTCCGGCAACATGAAAATCCGGCGATAGAATAACCAACCCCATATTTAAAGAGGAAGCGAGAATCGGCATGTCGCTCATTTTTTGAAGCATGCCCCTCCCGACTATCGGAAATAATAGTGCCAGACAAGAAAGAGAATAAACAGGGCAAGACTGAATGCCTCTCCGAGAAGAATAAAAATCGTGATGCGGCGGCCAAAGGGGCTCATTCTCAGCCAAATGCGATCTACAAACCACTTCCACAACCGGCTGCGAAGCGTCCGGCGGCTTGTCACCACGAGGTAATTGCCGACACTCCTGAGCCACAAGTTAATCTCGGTTTTGTCGTCATCAGACAGCTCGGATTCAGATTCTTCCTCATACAGAAGCTTTGTTTCGGAGCCTTGCGGCTGAACGGTAATGCCGAATTTTCGAGTCTGCGCTCCCTCGAGGGCCAGCGCGAGGCGCTCTCCTTCGACGAAGTCCGTGATGCAGGCCTGATACGCAACCTGCTCTTCACTGCGATCATACCTGACAGTCACGGCAAACGAGCCGCCCTTCGTGAAAGAATATTCCCCGAACGATTCAACCTCCCACTGAGGATTGAGACGAAACCATCTTTGCAGATCAGCAAAAAAGGAGAATACCCTTTGGGGAGGAAGCGCAAAAACGAGCGAATAGGAGTAGTTCATCGGCTATCGCACAACCAGCAGGGGGATCGGGCATTTCTTGAAGACTTTTTCGGAAAGCTTGAAAGACTCAAAACGCTCTTTCCACCCTTTTAGAACCTTTGACCCCATGATGACCATTGCATACTGATGCTCATCGATCTCTTTCAATATTTCCTCTGCAGGATCTCCAAAGCGTACCAGAACATCCGCAGCGACAGCAGCCTCTGCTGCGCGTGCCGCAAACGCTGAAATGGCTGCTTTCCCTTCAGCCTGAAGGCATTTATCCAAATGTTCCCGGCACTCATCGCGATTGACGGCATATATTTCATTAGTGAATTTTTTCAGAAACGGGTCAACAACATAGAGTGCCGTCACGGATGCTCCAGTCCCGCGGCTGATGGTCAGCGCATACTCTTCAGCTTTCTTCGTCTGCTCCTCGCCGTCCGTACACAGCAGAATATTTTTCATTTTCATTCATCGCTCCTGGAAAGCTCCTAAAAAAATGGGACATACCCCATTATACGGGATATGTCCCAAAACCCAGAAGGAGGGAGGGTTTACTGCTTTACCTGAAACACTTCAGTGCCGAGCAAAATGACCGCCACTGCCGCAAGCACCGCTTTTGCCGTTGCGGCTGTAAAGCCGATGACGAAAGCCTTGCCGCCGGCCTTGCGCAGGTCTTCAAACGCAATGTTCAAGCCGACGCCGGCAAACCCGATTGCAAAGAATACCTTCAGAAGCTCTCTGCCGAGAATATTTTTCTGTTCAGTGGAGAATACGCCGAGTTCATTGAGCGTAACCATCACAAAGAACCCGAGAATGAAGACCGGGAACTTGTCCTTGATAACCTGCCATGCGTCCAGTTTCTGTCCGGCTGCTTTACCTGCTGCGGTTGCAGGCTTGATAACGTAGAAGTAAATTGCCCACATAACAACGAGCGGAATGAATCCTACGCGCACAATATTGATGATATTGGCAGTCAGCAGCGATTCATGGCCATACCACGAAGCCGCAGCAACAAGCTGCGCGGTGTTCAGAATAGCCGTCCCGACCCACGCGCCGAAGACCGGCTGCGACATACCGAGCGCCTGCCCGATATACGGAAAGGTAAACAGACAGAGCGTGCCGAAGAGCAGAATTGTGCCTATAGCATAAAAAAAGTCGCGCGGCTTGGCATTGACTACCGGGGCTGCGGCCACTGCGGCAGACACTCCGCAAACACCTACGCCTGCGCCCATAACACCTGCCAACCCTTCATCGATATTCGACCTTCGCCCCCAGTACGAAATAAGGATTTGGGTTCCCATGACAAATGCGACGACCAGCGCAAGCCCGAAGGCGCCGACCTTCAGAACATCGGACCACAAGTAAAAAGCTCCGAGAATAACGATGCCGGGTTTAATGATTGGCCGCGCCGCAATGGTTCCTGCCTGGAATATTTTCGGCAAGCCGATGGTATTTCTTACGAGCATTCCGCCGAGCAGAAGCACGGCAACGTAGGTCAATTGGAATTGCAGCACCTTTTCGCCCGCGCTGTACTTGAAAGGCATCTCCTTGGTCAGGGCAAGCTGCTCATAATCCTCTTTCGGCAGCACCGTAGAGCGGCGGGGCTTCTGCTTCGCCTTGCCCTCTTCGAATTCCTTCATTTTTGCCTTGAAGCTCTCATCCTTTTTTGCCTTGTACTCTGCAAAAGGCAGAATGGGTTTCCCTTCCTTTTCCGCCTTTAATATTACCGCTGCCTCTTTCTGATTAGTTGCCCATGCGCTGCTCATCTCGTCCCATTGAAGCGCTGCCCACCCAAGCACAACGCACAGCAACAGACCGGGCAACATCCTGGGAAGCCCCTTGAGACTGAAATCTACACCGATACCTCCGCCTGCCATAGCGATCCTCCTCTATATTTTAAAAAAACAGTGCTTTATAAAATTTCGGGCCAATGACCCCGCCGACCACAAGCAATACCGTAATAGCTGATATAACCAAAACGACAAAATCTTCTTTTCGCTCCGCCGAAAAGGTGCTTGCTGCCTTGTCTTTCCACTCCTGGCTCTGTTCGGACATATTCATTCCTCCATCTTTCTCTAATTACTTGACAACCGTTACCGGACAGGGTGCCCACTCAACAAGTCGAGCCGACACGCTTCCCATCGCAAGCTTCTTCGCACCGTGCTTGCCATGCGATGCCGCGATGATTTCATCGGCATTTTCCCGTTTAGCAACCTCGATAATTGCTTCAGCAGGGCTTCCCTTTTCAATGATACCGCGGGCCGTCAACCCTGCTGCTGCGGTTTTGGCCAGAGCTGCCTCCATGACGCCCTCTGCCTCCTTCATGACGAGCCTCGAAATGGTATCGCAATCGACCTCTACGAGTCCTATAGGGCACCACTCTTCAGCAACGTTCACGACAATGATTTCGGCGGGACCTGCCTTTGCTGCTTCTATTGCCCGGTCAAGCGCCCTCCCGGATTCCTGCGACCCATCCGTTGCAACAAGGATTTTCTTCATAAATGTGCCTCCTCTGTCTGGACATTTATTTCAGCACACCTGCTGATGCACAGCTTATGAGGCACAATCAATGCAAATCAAGTGCCAGGGAATTAACCAGTTGATTATTTGCGGTAATTAAAAAAACAGCGGGGAAAGGTTGAGCCCGAATGGGAACAGCAGCGAGGATTACTGTTCCCGATCGGGAACATCTTCTATTCCGTAATCTTTCATCTTTTTCCAAAGCACCTTGCGGCTGATACCGAGAAGCTCTGCTGCTTCCTGCTTTTTTCCGGATGTATCCAGCAGGGCTTTCAGGATACGTCTCTTTTCAAAACACCGGACGCTCTCCTCAAGCAAAAGTGGGGGCGAGCTGTATGCGAGATCCTGCACACCCTGCACCATTTCATCAGGAAGAACGCGTGCATCGACTACCCCGTCTTTCGCAAAAAGAACTGCGCGCTCCAGCGCATGCTTCAGTTCGCGGACATTTCCGGGATATCGATAGGCTAATAACAGATCATAAGCCTGAGGCGTCACCGTAAGGTCTCCCTTCTTGAACTGTTTCGAAAAGACGCGGATGAAATGGTCGATAAAATAAGGGATATCTTCCGGACGTTCGCGAAGCGGCGGAAGCTTGATAGGGACAACATTGATGCGGTAAAACAGGTCGCTCCGAAAGGTTCCGGCAGCCACGCATTCCTTAAGGTTCTTGCCTGTAGCGCAAATAGTGCGCACATCGACCGGAATAGGCACGTTGCTCCCAAGCCGGGTAACCGTTTTTTCTTCCAGTACGCGCAGCAGCTTCGGCTGAAGTGCCGGCGGAATATCGGAAATCTCGTCGAAAAAAATTGACCCGCCATGTGCAAACTCGAACTTGCCCTTTCTCATCTCATTGGCTCCGGTAAACGCTCCTTTCCCCGCGCCGAAAAGCTCCGACTCAAAGAGGTTCTCCGGAATGGCCGCACAGTTGATTTTGATGAACGGCTTTTCGCTCCGGTCGCTCAGACCGTGGACAGCATTGGCGACCAGCTCTTTTCCGGTGCCGCTCTCTCCCTGTATCAGAACCGGAACATCTGTTGCTGCCACTGCCGCTGTCCGGTCGAAAACATCCATCATTGCCGGGCTTGCCCCAATAAAATCGGCAAACCCCCGCCGCTCTTTCAGGCTTTCTCGGAGGCGAATGACCTCATCTTCCAGCTTCCGGTATTTCAGATACCGTTCGACTGCGACTATCAGCTCGTCGTTTGAAAATGGTTTCGCGATGTAGTCGAATGCGCCTTCCTTGATGGCCCTGACCGCATCCTTGACCTCTGCATATGCAGTGATTATAATAACCCCCGTATTCGGGGCTTTTTCGCGCACGACCTCAAGGATTTCAAATCCGCTGCGCCGGGGCAATCTGAGGTCGGTTATGATAAGGTCAAAGCGCTCCCGGAGGATCGCATCAATCCCGCGCTCCCCGTCCGCGCAAAGAGAAACTTCAAACCCTTGTGAAGTCAGAAAGTGCTGCATGCCGAGCCGCATGGAAGGCTCATCCTCGATAAGCAATATCTTTATTTTCATAGAGCCATGGGCAATTTCACCAGAAAAACCGTGCCTTCGGAAGACGTTTTTACCCAAATAGTACCATGATGCTGCTCAATAATAGCCTTGCTGACCGTGAGGCCAATGCCGGTTCCTTCACCTACCTCTTTTGTTGTAAAAAAGGGATCAAAAATATGTTCAAGAATAGTGGGCGGAATGCCGGGGCCGGTGTCAGCAACGCTCACAACACAAAAAGAGTCCTCCCGCAGAAAAGTAACCGTAATGCTCCCCCCCGGCTGCACTGCGTGGATTGCATTGAGAATGATGTTCAGAAAAACCTGCTCCAGTTTGTTTGCATCTGCCAAAATATTGGGAAGATCTGCGGCAAGCTCTGCCCTTAAGTGAATGCCCTTTTTCTCAATCATATAATCAGCAAGCTGCAACACGTTCTGCACAATGTCTTTCAGTGAGACACGCTGCATCATCAACGGTGCATTTTTTGAATAATCAAGCAATTGCCGGATGATCGTCTGGATGCGATCCAGTCCGTCGCTCACCAACCGTATGTGCTCCTCGCGCGCCTGCTCATCCATAGGTGTCTTGAGCAGATTGTTAAAGCAAAGCTTGATGCCGCCAAGCGGATTGTTGATTTCATGGGCCACCCCTGCCGACAGCTGCCCAAGTGCGGCCAGCTTCTCGGTCTGCATCATCTGCTTTTCAAGGGCTGCCGCAGCACGCACTTTTTCCTGTGCATCATGGAGGTGTTGCGCAAGCAGGTTGAATGACGCCGTAAGTTTGCCAATCTCGTCAGACCGATCCGCCGGTCGCTCCCTGCTCAGAGGCTCCTTCCCGTCGGCAATATTTCTGAAGGTGCGGGAGAGCTTATATAGTGGTCCGGTGACCAACTGGCGGAACGTGACGTACAGACCTGCAAACAGCGCCGTGAGCGCCAGAATCCCGAACAAAAACGTATCGAAAGCGAATTTCCTTACCTGGGCAAAAGCGACGTCGAGAGGTATTGCAACCGACTCGACACCGACGACGGCATCTGCTTTCCAGCCGAACATGGAACCGTCTCCGTACAGCTTCCGCACGGTCTTCGGGATAGCGGCTGAACTGCCGTGGCACCAGAGGCAGCTGACATCAGATATGACGGGGCGAACCGACATGAGCATGTCCCGGCCGCCTGCCGTTTCGATTCCCTGCCAAAGCGGAACCCTGGGGTTCTCGCTGAAATGCCGGATCATCCTGCTTTCAAAATCGTTTGCCTTATTGGCAGGGTTCAGAGGAGAGTCAGAGGTGCGCCGAAACTGATATTCGGGAAGATCCTTGTTAAAGCGGCGCATTACCTGCTGAGTAACGTGCGTGGTGGACATTGCTTCAATGACGAACTCCTCTTCAGATTTCGACTCGCGGAGGAGTTGATACATTTTCGGACGCAGAGTATCCCGCACATACCCCCCAAGCGCTTTGGTGTGGGACATGATTATCTGGGTTTTGTCCTTGGCGTCCTGAACCGCCTGCTGCCTGAGGTAGTAATAAAGCGAAATCGAAAGCATGACACAAACCAATAACAGTAATCCGCCCATTGCAAGACTGAACTTGAAACCAAGGCTGTACTCAAAGCGTTTTAACATAGTGAAATTTTACCACAGCCGCTCAGTTCCGGACTTCTGTCTTGCTCAAAGCAAAAAAAGTTCTTCGGAAAGATCGACATTTTCAGGTCCGCACGAACCGTTTTGATAGTTAAATTTATTATTTAACAATGAGTTATAATTACCCATTCCCTTGCCTGCTCAGTTGAATTTCGACCCATGACATGCTAAGATAGTCAGGTATCTCTTGAGAGTTATGTTGACCAAACCATCAGGAAGAGAGACGCTCATACTCATGGCACTAATCATTCCGTTCAGAGGGGTTCTCTATAACGCCGAAAAAATAGCCGGTAACGACGTAGTTGCTCCGCCTTACGACGTCATTTCTCCTGCCCAAAAAGATCGGCTATATGGAAAGAGTGCCTATAACATTGTCCGCATCGACTTCGGAAAAGACTTCCCGGAAGATTCAGCAGATGACAACAAATATACGCGGGCCCGCGCAGCCTTCGATGAGTGGCTGGAGGCCGGGATTCTGCTTCAGGACACAGTTCCGGCTTTTTATGGCTATGAAATCCGCTACCCGCTCTTGGGTGAAAAGTTGGCATTACGCGGCATACTCGGCCTGCTGAAACTTGAGGAGCTCGGCACGGGAGTGTTCCCGCATGAAGAGACCAGGCCGAAGGCCAAGGCAGATCGCCTGAATCTCATGTATGCAACCGGCTCCAATACCAGCCCCATTTTTGGCCTCTACAACAGCCCGGCAAATGTAAGCAACAAGATTATCAGCCGCATCACGGAAACCCCGTATCTTTCTGCTGAAGACCCGGATGGAGCTGAACACCGCCTTCATAAAATCACTGGGGCAGAGCAGATGAGCCTGATACAGGCTGACCTGTCGGGCAAGCCGATATTTATCGCGGACGGCCACCACCGGTATGAAGTTGCGCTGGCATTCAAAAAAGAGATGGATCTAAAGACCGGACGCGAAGCTGACGATGCCGTTCCGCGCCCGTGGGACTATGTGCTTATGTTTTTTGCGAACATTGCTGATGAAGGCTTGACGATTCTCCCTACTCACCGCCTTGTAAAAGGCATACCATCGCCGCAGTCCGTCCTCGACAAGCTCACGCCTGACTTCGAGATTGTCGGAATGTCTGAGAGCGCTGACATCTGCTCGACCATGCGTGCTGAGGGGAAGCATTCGTTTGGCCTGTATATGCGCACCCAGAAGGGATGGAACCTGCTCCGCTATCGTGGCGGCAAGCTGAAGGATGTGCATGCCGCCCTCGGTGACCTGGATGTTGTCATTATGCATGAACTCATCATCAACCGCGACCTCATGGTGAGTGAAATAGCATATGAGATGAGTGTAATGGAGTCGGTCGCCCGAGTGAACAGCGGTGACTTTGATGCTGCTTTTTTTCTGAATGCAACAGGCGTTGACGACCTGGAACGCGTCGCCGGTGCAGGACTCAGAATGCCTGCCAAGTCGACGTATTTTTACCCGAAGCTGCTCACCGGTCTTGTCATAAACAGATTCGGCGAGTAACCGTATGAACCTTCGCCGGTGCTTTGCTGCCGGCCGGTGCGCTGAATGCGCTCAAGAACTGCTGTGAGGAGGAATTTATGTCTATACGCGTAGCAATTAACGGATTCGGACGCATTGGACGAGTTTTCTTTCGCGTTTCCAACGGATTCAGCGACATGGAAATTGTCGCTATCAATGATCTGACCGACGCAAAAACCCTTGCACACCTGCTCAGGTATGACTCCGTGCACGGCATTTTCGGCGTCGATGTGAAGGCCGGTGACGGATCCATTATCGTAAACGGCAAAGAAATAAAAATACTCGCCGAAACAGCTCCGGAAAAACTTCCATGGAAAGAGCTCGGGGTGGACATCGTCGTTGAATCGACAGGCCGCTTTACCGACAAGGCATCCGCATCAAAGCACCTTGAAGCCGGTGCAAAATGGGTTATCATCTCCGCTCCGGCAAAAAATGAAGACATCACCGTCTGCATGGGAGTCAATGAAGAGAAGCTTGATCCCGCAGTCCATAAGGTCATTTCAAACGCCTCCTGCACCACCAACTGTCTCTCGCCGGTGGCCAAAGTTCTGCACAATGAGTTCGGCATGCTCCGCGGTCTCGTCACAACTGTGCACTCATATACCAACGACCAGCGCATTCTGGACCTGCCGCACAAGGATCTGCGCAGAGCCAGGGCCGCTGCGGTATCGATGATCCCGACGACCACCGGTGCTGCAAAGGCGGTCGGCCTCGTTCTGCCTGAACTGAAAGGCAAGCTTGACGGCATGTCGATTCGTGTCCCAACCTCCAATGTTTCGGTTATCGACCTTGTTGCAGAGTTGAGCAAGGACGTTACGATTGAAGAAGTGAATGGAGCTCTGAAAAGATACGCTGAAGGCCCGATGAGGGGTTTTCTCCAGTATTGCGAGGAGCCGCTTGTTTCAGTTGACTTTAACGGCAATCAGCACTCTTCTATTGTTGATTCACTCTGCAACAAGGTCATCGAGAAACGCATGGTGAAGATCATCTCCTGGTACGACAATGAGTCAGGTTACAGCTCGCGCCTCCGCGACCTGATTCTGTACATCAGCGGCCGGAGGTAGCCATGGCACGCGGAAGCGGAGTTCCTGCCGTAACAAAGGACATCCTGAACAAGCTCACCATTGAAGAACTGCCTATTCAGGGCAAGCGGGTCTTTATTCGTGCCGACTTCAACGTGCCGATTGACGGCAACATGATGATCACCGACGACCGCCGCATCCGCTCTACGCTTCCGACTATTAATTTTGCGATCGACGAAGGGGCGAAGGTCATACTCGCTTCTCACCTCGGACGGCCAAAGGGGAAAGCGGACCCCCGATATACGCTCGCACCGGTCGCAAAACGACTTCAGCGCCTTTTGAACAAGGAAGTTGTCTTCGCTTCCGACTGCATCGGCCCGCAGGTTGAAAACCTTGTTGAGAAAATGAAGCCGGGCGATGTCCTGCTGCTCGAAAATCTCCGCTACCATGCCGGAGAGGAGAAAAACGACGAGGCGTTTGCCAAAGCGCTCGCGCGGCTGGCTGATTTTTATGTCAATGATGCTTTCGGGGCGGCGCATCGCCTGCACGCTTCGACCGGCGGCATAACTAAGTTCCTTCCGTCAGCTGCCGGATTCCTCATGAAAAAAGAGATTGAGTATCTGAAGGGTGCGGTAGAAACCCCGGTCCGCCCCTTTGTTGCAATACTCGGCGGATCGAAGGTTTCGGGCAAAATCGGAGTGCTTGAGCACCTTGCCGACAAGGTCGACAAGGTCATAGTCGGCGGCGGCATGGCGTTCACTTTTATAAAGGCGATGGGGTACGAAGTCGGCGATTCGCTCTGCGAGACCGATATGCTTGAGTTTGCCCGGAAAATAATCGCAAAACTTCGCCAGAACAATGTAAAGTTCTACCTGCCGGTCGACTGCGTCATTGCTCAGACTGTTGAGGCCGGCGCGGAGACAAAAATCGTGACCACGCAGGAAATACCAAAGAACTGGCGGGCTCTCGACATCGGCCCGGCTTCGGTAAAGCTCTTTTCTGCGGCGCTCCATGATGCCAAGACGATTATCTGGAACGGGCCGATGGGTGTGTTCGAGATTGATGCGTTTTCACGCGGCACCTATGCGATTGCGCATTCTGTTGCCGATGCGTACGCAATGACGATTATCGGGGGCGGAGACACTGATTTTGCGGTGCATAAGGCCGGCGTTACCGATGCAATGTCTTTCATTTCCACCGGCGGCGGCGCATCCTTGCAGTTATTGGAAGGCAAGGATCTGCCGGGAATTGCTGCGTTAACGGATAGGGATAGTCAGGCGTAGCAACCAGAGGCTCGCTAAAAAAAGAGGGATGAGGCTCAGCCTCATCCCTCTTTTCATTCTCAAAAACCTTCGTCAGGAAACCAGCTGCAGCTTGCTTTCAGACCCGCTGTCACATGCTTTGAACGGCAACTTCTCGGTCAAAGAAAGAATACCGCGTTTCATCTCTACTATCGACGGCTGTTTGCATTCAAACTGCTCGATAATGAAGTAAGCCGCATCCTCAGGCTTGATGACATCTCCGCATGTAAAGATATCGACTGCTGCATAACCATACTCAGGCCACGTGTGGATAGAGAGGTGTGATTCAGCGATAACGACCATGCCACTGATGCCGAACGGGCTGAACTCATGGAAGGATACATCGATGATTGTTGCCTTGGCGTACTTTGCGGCAGAGACCATAGCCTCTTTTACCTTGCCAAGGTCTTTGAGAATCTCGTGATTGCAGTCCTTCAACTCCACTAAAAGATGGGTACCTAAAGCATACAATTCCTTGCCCTCCTTAACGCAGTATAGCAGGGGATAATCCCCTCCTGAGCTATGTATATTACGGCACCCCGTGTTTTCTTGTCAAGAAAAACGCCGAACCGCCCCCCTGATTGCAAAAAACACGCTATCCCATTATTATGTATGGATTATATTACGCTCGTAAGGAGAGGCGCATGCAGCAGATTATCAACTCATTGCTCCAGAAAAACAGCTCAAAAATCGTCCTTGTTGTCCTGGACGGCCTCGGAGGCATCCCTGTCAATGGAAAAACGGAACTCGAAGCTGCGGACACCCCGAATCTTGATGCGCTTGCACGCATCTCGGCATGCGGGTTGCACATTCCCGTAGCACCCGGCATAACGCCTGGCAGCGGACCAGGGCATCTCGCGCTCTTTGGCTATGACCCGGTAGCTAGTCCTATTGGCCGCGGCATTCTCGAAGCGCTCGGCCTCGGCATGGAGATTCGGAAAACTGACATCGCCGTACGGTGCAATTACTCGACTATCAGGGACGGCGCCATTCAGGATCGCCGGGCCGGACGTATTCCGACCGAACAGAGCAAACTGATAACTGTCAAGCTGCAAAAAGCCGTCACAAAAATTGATGGTGTCAATGTGATGATTTCCGCAGGCATGGAACACCGGTTTGCTGTCCGTTTCCGGTTCCCTGAAACACTGCCCCCTGATTCAGCCATGATAGCCGACACCGATCCGCAAAAAGAAGGGCTTATGCCGCTGCCGCCGAAAGCTGCCGGCAGAAATGCCGAGCGCGTTGCCGCTGTTGCCGTAAAATTCATAGAACAGGCTGCTGCAGTGCTCAAAAACGAGGAAAAAGCCAATTTTCTTCTCATGCGCGGATTTTCTACTATGCCCGACATCCCCATGTTCGGGGAAGCATACGGCATGAAGGCTCTTGCGATTGCCACCTATCCGATGTACCGGGGACTGGCGCGCTTGATAGAAATGGAAGCCCCCATTATCGAGGGCGGGGTTGCTGATGAAATCAGCTTCCTGAAAAAGAATTACGACAAATACGACTTTTTCTTTCTTCATGTGAAAAAAATCGATTCCTATGGCGAGGACGGCAATTTCGAAGGCAAAAAAGAACGTATTGAGGAGTTCGATGCCCTGCTTCCTGATATACTGGAGTTTAATCCGGACGTTCTGATTATCACCGGCGACCACTCAACTCCGTCGGCAATGAGCGGCCACAGCTGGCATCCGGTGCCGATAATCCTGAAAGGGCCTTATGTGTATGGGGGATTCTGCGAAAAGTTCTCTGAACGTGAATGCTACAGAGGTGAACTTGGCGTATTCCCGTCTGTACAAATCATGCCGCTGGCCATGGCGAATGCGATGAGGCTCAAGAAGTTCGGAGCATAATGGCTCCGAACTTGGCACCCTCCAAAGGCGGATCGGCATCAGGAGCCGGTGTACTCCTGAATCCCTGAAATGATGCTGCGGCTGACCTCTTCCTGCGTGACGCCAATGCAGCTCACCGTCACATCGGCATATTTCCGGTACAGGATGAGACGTTCTTCAAACAGTTCTGCGAAGGTCTGGTCAGGACGCTTTGCGAGGCCGCGCACTTCATAATCATGCACTCTGGCCCTGAGCGTCGCAATGTCGGCGTCAAGAAAAACGCAGATTCCCTTCGCTTTGAGATGTTTCATTGCAGTGTCGCTATATACCGCGCTTCCGCCGGTTGAAACAACGCAGTTGTCGTATGCAAGCCCCCAAAGTACCCGCTCCTCGATTTCGCGCAATACCATATAGCCGTCATTGTCTACAATATCCTGCAGAATGCGTCCCTGCGACACCTGAATAAGAACGTCGGTGTCCACAAAGTCCTTCGAAAGCTGCTTTGCCAGAATAATGCCGACCGTGCTTTTGCCGGCACCCGGCATGCCGATGAGAATGATGTTGGACTTCTGCTGAGTCATGCTCGTTGCCCGCCCTTCCGCCTCATATAAAGAATTCCGTATATCGTCGCATTTATGAGGACAACGCTGACGCCGAGAAGGATCTGAATGTTTCTCGTCAGCCCAGAGGGATAAATAATCGGCATGAGGTAATGCTCAATAAACCCTGTGGAATAGCCACTGCCGCCGGCATGCCGCAGCGCATTTTCAAGAGATGTCAGCGGACAAAACCAGCCGGCAAGCTCTACCAGGGCCCCCCACACTGCCGCAGGCAGATGAAGCCAGGCCGGCATCTTCCCCATGAGCACCAGCAGCCCGCCAAAGATTACGAACAGGATGAATGCAAAATGCAGCAAAACCACTGCATCGGCAAGCAGCGTGTTCAGCATGCAGTGACACCTCCCTTTAAAAAAAATTCTATGCTTTGCCGCTTTATCCCAAAATTGTCATTAGAGAAGCGAAGGGAAAGAAGCGGGCAGGTTGAAAGACTTGGACCAGCCCCATAAGCCTTCAAACCACTGACGACGCTTCATGGCAAGGCAGAGTTTCAGAATGCGCCGGTTGCCGTCTTTGACCAAATACCCGCTTGTGGCAAAAATCCTGCAGCGCAGGGTTTTCAGGGTTGGGTACGTCTTGCTGCATACCACCACATGTCGGAACAGGCTCATCAGGGTATAGGCAAGCATGACACAGCTCATTGT
>DATIKF010000224.1:0-2187 GCA_035477855.1 Dissulfurispiraceae bacterium | reverse complement strand
TCCCAAATCCACCACCACTTTTTCCATCGGCCCCCTCGGTGCCCCCAACGGGACGTGGTGGGCGTAAACACCCCCAAAATAGTGACCTTTCGAAGTCATCTCTTGGGTGATTTTCTTATCCTGACATCGTCTGTGCCTCCTGGAGTGGTAATTTTGGACGCACCTCTCCTATGAGAGCGAGAACTGTTTGATTGTCCTGAGTTCTTTTGTCATTAGCCTGAGGGTGCATAGTCAAGCTCCATGATTCTTTGCCGTGCGTCGATAAGGATGGTGAGAGAAGGGTGTCCGTGGGCAATCCGGATTGCAAGTTGTTGTGCCCCCTTGATGATTCTCCCGGGTAGATTGATGAGGGAGAAACGCAGTCCCTTCATTCTTTTTGTCTTCCATGATTCCGTGAGAACCAGTTGTTTCATCGCTGAGTTAAGGTTGAGAGCAAGAATCATGATCCACCACCACGCAGCATTCCCTCCGAAGTCAGAAGAAGGTAATTTCCCTCCGGCGAAGTCTTCTTTCATAATGGAGTGGGCTTCTTCGCTTTTACCGCACCGTTCGTGGAGCCAGTTGATCAGCGCACTGCCTTCGGTGTCCCTATTGGTGACGATACCGAAGATCTTATAGCGTGTTGAGCTCATCTCCATGGTGGGGAACGGTAATTGTCCTTCCATACCGGGAAGCACTTCCTGATGCAGAAGCTCCCTGGTGGCAAGATACCGGTAGACGGGATCATTCCTGGATGAGCCAATGGCATTGGGTACAAAACAGACCTCTGCCCATTCTTTGCCGGTCTTTCTCATTTCTCCTTTTACCTCTTTCATCACCGGCTTCCACTCCTCTGCCTCGGCAACAGCTTTCTTGAACTCCTTCGTCACATCAGCCCCTATGGCGAACTCAATCCTGCCGAAGTGAGGGTGTTTTTCTTTGTCACAGTACTTGAGCAGATTATGCTGATAGCCCGCGGTGTCGGAACGGAGGTATACCTTTTTCACCCCTTCGGGGAGCATGGCAAGGGCCTCTTTTAGTACCCGGAGTTGTTCATGCCCTGCGGGGACATTCCCGTCCCGGAACTCCGTATAGAGCATCAATTGGAGTTCAGCCCACCAGACATTGATGGGCTGATAGGCCTTATACCCTTTGTATGAGAAAAGGGCATCTTCTTTCTGTGTGGCGATAACGGTGGCATCCATATCGAGAGTGGCCTCCGTTGTGGGACGATGGCGCTGGACTGAGCCGATGAAGTCCCTGTTTACCCTCATGATTCCCCGGAGATATTCATTGGCTCTAGGGATAAAGGCTCTGCCCATCGCTCGCTTCTTCTCTTCTTCGGGATCATGGAAGGCTGCAAGATACCGGAATATGGCACTGGGGGAAGGAACGGCACGATGAGTTGTCTTTCTCCACCTTCGCTCCTGATCCCTTCTCTTCTTACGGGTCAATCCTTTTGTTTGTATGCGGTCAAGGACGCTGCAGAAGCCTTTGTCTTTTTCGAGCACTTCGAGATCATCAACAGAGCCGCCCCCTGCGAGATTGAGTAATATCAGGGAGAGTAGTGTCTGTTCATCAGTCCATCCCCGTTCCTTGATATGCATGTGCTGACGGATATGCTCCCCCAGTCCCAATACAGAGGCAAGGTCGAGGTAGACGGGGAGACCTGCGAGGGCGGTCATGCCTGATTGTGTTTTTTCTTCTTCATACTTGTAAGGAAGGACGCCTTGTGGCATAATTGATTCACCTCGTTGGTGATAGATTTGTTGTTCCCACTTCATTCTATCACGCCTGTTCATCAGGGCCAACGGGGTTTTTCATTATTTTTGGTGGTGGATTTAGGACATTAATGTCAAGCCAAAATAGAAATGTCCTCTTCTTACCAAAATAGAAATGTCCGGTATGTTTGGGCGATGAGATTTGGCAATACAAAGAGGAAAAAAATCCCTTTACGTTGCTAACCTCTTGTCGACTGAGTAGGGCATTTGTTTGAACCTGTATGCATTTTTTGTTTTATAATGATCCTGTATAATCCATACCATCGCCTTATTAGCAGCGCTCTTACACATCTATAAAAAATGCTCGAAATGTGGCACGGACCAGCGTTTTATCGGAAAGCACAAGGGTGACAAAGTTGAGCGCCCATACTGCAAGTACAAGTTTCTATTAAAGTAATGAAGGGTTGAGGTTATCGGCAAGATTGCA
>DATIKF010000223.1:0-7086 GCA_035477855.1 Dissulfurispiraceae bacterium | reverse complement strand
CGCGCCGACGAGCTGCCCGCCGAAGTGCGCTATGCCGTGTTCGACGCGGCCGTGAATTCCGGCGTGCGTCAGGCGGCCCGCTGGCTGCAGCGCGCGGTGGGCGTGCGTGACGATGGCGTGATCGGCCCGATCACCCTGGGTGCTGTACGCGCCACTGATCCACAGGTACTGCTGCGCCGCATGCTGGCCCAGCGTCTGCGGTTCATGGCGGGGCTGCCGAACTGGCCCGCGTTTGGCCGTGGCTGGGCGCGGCGCATCGCTGACTTGATGGAGACGTGACCATGATTCAAGCACTGATCCCTGCCTTGGTGCCTTTGCTGAGCGACATCATCCGATCAAAGTTTCCAGACCCAGCCGAGGCGACCAAGATGGAGGCTGAGATGCAGGCCGAGCTGTGGCGCAATGCTCACCAGCTGCACGCCGCTGCTGCCGACATCATCAAGGCCGAGGCGCAGAGCCAGCACTGGCTGGCGGCTATCTGGCGGCCGGTGGTGATGCTCACCTTCTGCGGCCTGATCGTGGCGCGATGGTTCGGATGGGCCGCGCCCAGCCTGTCCGAGGCCGAGTACCTGAAGCTGTGGAGCATCGTCGAGTTCGGCCTGGGGGGCTACGTGATCGGCCGCAGCGTGGAGAAGGTCGCACCGTCCATCGCGGGCGCGCTGAGGCGCTGACGGTCGTGTGGGCTGCACGTGGGGGCATGGCCGGGCTTCCCCACCCCCCCCCGGTCATTGAGCTTGCAAAAACCTACCGAGACAAAGCCCGAAAGTTGTTGAAATCATCCGGAAGCTGAGGTAGAATGGTTGAAATCCAGCGCGTGGGCGTCTCCCCCATGGTTGAGCGCACTGCCCGGTGTGCGTCATGCTGGAAACCGGGCACCCTCAACCCCGAATGGAGAAAGACACATGAGCGCACTGACCAAGCAAAGCGGCGGAAGCCATTACAAAGACCTTGCCATCCAGCCAGTGGAATACATCCACGCAAACGGCATCGGGTACATGGAAGGCAATGTCATAAAATATTTGTCTCGCTGGAAATCCAAGGGCGGTATTTCAGACCTTGAAAAGGCCAAGCATTACATCGAGCTATTGATTGAGCTCGAGGCCAACAAAGAAGCGGTGGATGCACCAAAGCCCGCTGAATTAGGCGATGGCTGGATTGACTGGGCTGGACGTATTGGATATGCTGATTGAATTGGAGTACGGCAGCAAATCCGAAAATGCCGAAAAGCCCGATGAATCAGGCGATGGCTGGATTGACTGGGCTGGCGGCGATTGCCCGGTTCCGGCTGGGACGAGGGTCGACATCCGTCGTGCTGGTGGCAATGAAAGCAATCGAATGGCGGAAGCCTTGGAGTGGGAGCATGGCAAGTTGGGCTGGTGGTGGGACATCGTTGCTTACCGCATTGTTGAGTCATGAGCGACAACAAAGTATTGAAGTCTGCTGAAGCAAGGCCCAAGCCTCCCGCCGCTGGCATGGGAAGGCGCAAGGGCGTGCCAAACAAGGCCACCAAAGCGTTTAGAGAGACAGTCAATGCCCTGTTGGAGCAGAACAGCGAAAACGTCGCTATTTGGCTTGAGCAAGTCGCCACCGGCTCACACGGCAAAGATCCCGCACCAGAGAAAGCCCTTGACCTATTGGCGAAGCTCGCGGAGTACGCCGCGCCAAAGCTGGCACGCACGGAGGTGGTGGGCGATGCTGAAAAGCCACTGACCACGGTCATCAAGTGGAGCGAGTAATCAAAATGCCTTATGCCCCACGCGGGCAGTTCAGGGCTTTTCATGCACGTTCACAACGTTGGGCTTGTTTGGTGGCCCATCGGCGCGCCGGGAAGACCGTGGCATGCATCAATGACTTAATCAAGCGGGCAATCACCGATGGCAAGGAAAACGGGCGATACGCCTACATCGCGCCGTTCTATTCGCAGGCCAAAACCATTGCCTGGGACTACCTGCTAAGGTTTAGCGAGCCCATCCGCACCAGCGCCAACGCATCCGAGTTGTGGGTGGCACTCATCAACGGCGCACGCATACGGCTTTTCGGTGGCGATAACCCCGATGCGCTGCGGGGTTTGTACCTCGACGGCGTTATCCTGGACGAGTACGCCGACATGCGCCCGCGAGTGTGGGGCGAGATCATCCGGCCATTGCTGGCTGACCGTCAGGGCTGGGCGGTGTTCATCGGCACGCCGAAGGGCCACAATGCCTTTTACGACGTGTGGCGCACGGCGCAGGCTAACGACTCATGGTACGCCGCCAGCATCCGCGCCAGCGAGTCTGGGCTATTGCCACCTGACGAACTGGCAGACGCCAGACGCGGCATGACCGAAGATCAGTACGAGCAGGAATTTGAATGCAGCTTTGAAGCGGCTATTCTGGGCGCCTACTACGGTAAAGAGTTGAAGGTCTTGGAGGATGCTGGGCGGGTGGGTGACGTGCCCTATGACCCGGCCATCCCCGTCTACACGGCTTGGGACTTGGGCTATCACGATGATACGGCCATCTGGTTCTACCAAGTCACGAACTCGGAGATTCACTGCATCGATTACTACAGCGGCTCGGGGCTGTCGGTGGAGGACTATGCCCGATCAGTCAATGAGCGAGGCTATCGATACGCCAGGCACTGGCTGCCGCATGACGCACGCGCTAAGACGCTGGCGAGCGGCGGGAAGTCCATTATTGAGCAATTGATCCCACTACTGGGCGGCGCGTCTAAGCTGGCGATTGTGCCCAGCTTGTCGGTGCAAGATGGCATTCAGGCCGCGCGGATGACGTTGCCTCGCGTGTGGTTCGACCGTGAAAATACTTATGACGCGGTGGAATTGCTTAAGCAATACCAGCGGGAATGGGATGCAGATAAAAAGACGTTTCGGGACAAACCGCGTCATGACTTCACCAGCCATTGCGCAGATGCCTTCCGCATGCTGGCTCTGAGTTGGCGCGAAAACAAGCCAAAAGAACCCGAAGCCCTACCCAAATTCCCCGTAACCGGGCATAATGGGCGCATTGTCACGATTCCGCTCGATGAGATGTGGGCGGAGACGACGAAGCGAAACGAGAGGTATTGATGGAAAAAGACTACAACCCCGTGCAGTTGGCTGAACGCTGGCTGCAAGAGCTCAAGATGGCGAAGCGGGAGGACGAGAAGTGGGTTAAGCGCGGAAAAAGGATCATTCGGCGCTACCGTGATGATCGCAATGGTTACAGCGACACGGCCAAGCGGTACAACATCCTCACGGCCAAGCGGTACAACATCCTCTGGTCGAACATCCAGACGCTGTTCCCGTCGATGTACGGTCGAGTGCCAAAACCACAGGTAGAGCGCCGCCACAAAGACCAAGACCCCGTAGGTCGCACAGCCTCGCAGATTCTTGAGCGCGCCCTCGCTTTCGAGCTCGACAACTATCCCGACTTTGACCATGCCATGCGATCCGCTGTCATGGATCGGCTGCTGCCTGGTCGCGGTGTGGCGTGGGTTCGTTTCGAGACAAAGGACATCACCACTGCTGACGGTCAGGTAATGCCTCAAGCCATGGCCGCAGTGGATACGGTCTATTGGGAGGACTTCCGTTGCTCGCCTGCCCGCAACTGGGAAGAGGTGACATGGGTCGCCCGTCGCGTCTACATGAGCAAGCAGGACGGCTTGCAGCGATTCGGCGAAGAGTTCCAAGAAGTACCCCTAACCCATGAGCCCATCGGCCTCGATGAGATGGTTAAAAACGGGGAGGATGTGGCCCATCTCAAGAAGGCGCAAGTCTGGGAGATTTGGGACAAGCCCTCGCGTAAGGTGTGCTGGGTCGCCGAGGGAATCCAAAAGGCCCTGGACTGCATTGACGACCCGTATGGGCTGGATTCCTTCTGGCCCTGCCCAACCCCCATGTACGCCACGCAGACAACCGACACACTCGTGCCGGTGCCTGACTTTGCGCTGTACCAAGACCAAGCCGACGAGATTGACCTACTGACCCAGCGCATCAATATGCTGGTCAAAGCCCTCAAGGTGGTCGGTGTCTACGACGCGTCACAGAATGGCGTGCAGCGCATGATGAGCGAAGGGGTAGACAACACCCTCATTCCCGTCGATACATGGGCCGCATTCAGCGAAAAGGGCGGCATCAAAGGCACGGTGGACTTTCTGCCCATGGATCAGGTGGTTGCCACCCTGCAATCGTGCTACGAAGCCCGAGAGCGAGCCAAACAGGTGATCTATGAGGTCACCGGCCTGTCTGACATCGTGCGTGGTGCGTCGATGGCCTCTGAGACGGCCACAGCCCAACAGATCAAAAGCCAGTTTGCATCCCTTCGCTTGCGTGACCGGCAACGAGGGGTGGCGGTGTTTGCGTCTGAACTGCTGAAGATCAAAGGCCAGATGATGGCCGATCTTTACCCCTCAGAGCAACTGATGGAGATGTCGGGCATCATGGCTACGGCAGACGCCCAGTATGCCGAACCTGCTCTACAGCTGCTGAAAACCGAGCCCGCCCGCAACTTCCGCATTGAAGTGGCATCGGATTCGCTGGTGGAGATTGACGAGCAGAGCGAAAAGACCAACCGCTTAGAGTTCCTGCAAGCGGCTGGAGGATTCCTGCAGCAAGCCCTACCTGTCGCGATGCAAGCGCCTCAAATGGCCCCGCTGCTGGCTGAAATGCTGCTTTTTGGCGTGCGCGCCTTCCGTGCATCCAGACCGCTAGAGGCCGCATTTGACACGGCCATGGCCCAACTCAGCCAGCCACAACCACAGCAACCGCAAGGCCCAAGCCCCGAAGATCAGCAGGCACATGCGCAGATGCAAATTGAGCATGGTAAGATGCAACTGGAGCAGGCCAAGATTCAAGCACAGGGCCAGATCGAGCAATTCAAAGCTCAAACCGCCATGGAACTAGAGCGCATGAAGCAAGAAGCCGAAACGCAACGGGCACAGATGAAGGCGCAGATTGATGCGGAAACCAAGCTACAGATTGCCCAGATGACCGCCAGCGCAGCCGAAAAGCCAGCCGTGCGGGTGGATATGGCTGGTGAGGAAAAGCTGCAAGAGGTGGGAGAGATGGTGCGATCGATGGCTGAGCAATCCGTCGCATCGGTTGACGCTCAGACCCAAGCCGTCGCCCAAGCCATGCAGATGCTTGCCGACGCAGTGAACCGCATGAACAAACCCAAGCGCCGAATGCTGGAGCGCGGCCCCGATGGTCGGGCCATGGGTGTGATCGAAGTCGAGATTGATGAACCGGAGAATGATTGATGGCTGATAACTTCGTTGCTAACCCCGGAGCAGGCGGTGACACATTCGCTGCCGACGAGATTGTCGAGGTCAAATCGGCCCCTGTTCCAAGTCGCCCAATCGTCTTACAATCCGTGCCAATCCCACCGATTGATGCGAGAGCGCAGATCATCGAATCCTTGATTCGCCAAGCCGCCAAGATTCGGCAGGAAATTGAGGAAGAGGAAACCGAACTTTTGCTGCTTTTTTAATTGAGGCTGTAATGCCATACTCGCAACTCCTGAATGTCACCAGCGATCTAGGATCGGGATTTGACCGTGTGCGGGTCGATCCTGGTCAGACTGGCTTTTTTGAGGGGCTCGAGTTTCGGGCTTACTTTGAGTTTTCGGCAGAAGCGGGCACTAGCTTGGCTGTTGGTGCTACGCGCAACTTCCGGTTCGTTTCACCAGTGGACTTCATTTTGCAGGAGCAAACGCTGGAAATTGACGCGGGTGGGGTGAGGTTGCAAGCATTCATCAACGCTACAGATACGGGGGGATGGTCGCCGGTCGCGGTAGTGGCAAAGAATCGCTCACCTGCTCGTCGGCAGTTTCCATCAGGCTATTACGTCGGCCAAGCCACGCTGGATACTGGTGGAACGTTTACGGGTGGAACGCAAGTCGATGTCATTCGATTGCGGGGATCGTCTCAGACGGTTACGGCTTCAAACGTGGAAGCATCACAAGACTCTGTAAGATACTTGCCTGCCGGAACGTATTTCCTGCGATTGCAGCCACTCACCGGCGTCAACGACGTATCGCAAGGCATCTATTCAATCTCATGGGAGGAGCGCCCCTAATGCCTCGTCAACGCTACATTCAAGACCCCGTAACCCACGAACTCATTCCCGCCGAGGAATGGCGTGGCCCATCATCGTCTGCATCGGCTTATGTCGTGCCAGACATTCAGCCGTACAAATCCATGATCACGGGCGAAATGATTACGTCACGGTCGCAGCATCGTGAGCATTTGCGGCAACACAACTGCTTTGAGATTGGCAACGAAGTGGACGCTGCATTGAAAACAGCTCGACCACAGCCCAAAGCAGACCGTGAAGGCATCCGGCGCACATTGGCCGCGGTGCTCAAGTCTAAAGGCTATTGATTTTCCAACAACCAGTGAGCAATCCTCATGAGTGACATTCGCAGCGCCTTGGAAGAGGCTTTCAGCAAAGCCGACGAAGCCCCGGCAACGACCGTGGAGGCGACCTCGGAGCCAGTGGCTACCGTAGAGCCAGCCGAGGCAGAAAAGCCCGTTGTGGCTGAATCCAAGCCCCGCGACGAGGCTGGACGGTTTGCGCCCAAGGCAGAGGCCAAAGAATCCCCAGCGCCAGAGCCTGAACCCGCCCCAGCGCAGCCGGTGCGCAACCCGTTCTCAAGCTGGAAGCCTGACGCTCAGGCGGCACTTAGCAAGGCCGAGCGCGGCGAATCCCTGACCCCTGAGGAATTGAAGCTGGTTCGCATCGAGGCAGAGCGCCGAGAGTCTGACTTTCACAAGGGCGTGAGCGAGTTCAAGACCCATTCAGAGCGTGCGCGGGCATACGATGCGGCTGTTGCCCCGTATCAGCAGCACTTGCAGAGACTCGGGGTTGATGCGCCCACGGCCATCAATGCGCTGATGAAGGCCGATGTAACCCTCCGCACGGCAGACCCCATCACCAAAGCCCAATACTTTGCCCAACTCGCCAAAGAGTACGGCATTGATTTGGCCCAAGTGCAAAACCCGCAACCCGTAGACCCACAGACGCAGTTTTTGATGCAACAACTCAATGAGTTGCGCCAATCGCAGCAAATGTGGCAAAATCAGGTACAGCAGCAGGAACAGATGCGAGTG
>DATIKF010000222.1:0-2136 GCA_035477855.1 Dissulfurispiraceae bacterium | reverse complement strand
AGGACGTGCAACGCCGCTCATTCTCGGACGGCATCCAGCCATCCTCCGAGGTATTCGCCCGGCACTTACCTCCATGTAAGCGCCTACTTCGCCGAACAAATCCGCTCTGTTGCACGTCCTGCCAGGCTTTGAGCGTTTTGGACCGATTCTAATGACAATTTTGGGTTGAAATACGAGGAGGTGCATCCGAAGGCATACGGCACAATGATCGAGTTGAGACAGGGTATAGCAGCATACATGGAGAAGTACAATCATCGGCGTCATCATCAGGCGCTTGACTACAAAACGCCAGATGAGGTTTACTGGACTATGCTGCCGCATGAGCGGGCAGCCTGATGCTGAGCAGCTTCCCACTTAAGAATCGCTTGCTCCTGTCCAAACGACCTGAGCCACTTCTCTTGCCATGAAATGACGCCACTGGTTTGAAGGGTTATGGGGCAAGTCCAAGTCTTTCAACCTGCCCGTCTCTTTCCATTCGCTTCTCTAATGACAATTCTGGGGTTATTTCTCTATTTCTATTGCCCGGTAACCCGAATTTTTACTTCAACTGAATGCTCCTTCCGATCGTCGACAAGAAGGATTGTTTCGTCATGTTGCTGTATGCCATCCACGGTCACACCAGCTTCGTCGCTGCCGGCACGCAGTTGCAGAATAGTGATATGGTATATCGTTTCCCGATAACGATAGTGCACCTTGAATGATTCCCACTCATCCGGGATACACGGCATAAAACATAATCTGTCTGTCTCCAGCTTCAGGCCCAGCAGAGATTCCATAATCAGCCGGTACATCCATCCGGCCGATCCGGTGTACCACGACCATCCGCCGCGGCCTGTATGCGGCGAGACCGCATATACATCTGCTGCAATGACATAGGGCTCTATTTTGTACGTCGCGATTTCCTCCTGGGTTCTCCCGTGATTCACCGGGTTGATCATGGCCAGCAGTTCCCATGCGCGCCGGCTGTCGCCCAGTTCAGCAAATGCCATTGCTGTCCAGATTGCAGCATGTGTGTACTGCCCGCCATTCTCCCGAACCCCCGGGACGTATCCCTTGATATAGCCGGGGTTCAGGTCTGACGAGTCGAACGGCGGATCAAGGAGTTGTATCAGGTTGTCGTCCCGCCGAACAAGATGTTTGTCTACCGCTTCCATTGCCATGCGGGAGCGTTCGGCATCTCCGGCCCCCGAGAGAACAGACCAGCTTTGCGCAATGGAATCAATCCGGCACTCGGAATTGCTGGCCGAACCAAGTAGCGTGCCGTCGTCGAAGTAGGCCCGGCGATACCACCCGCCATCCCATCCATGCTGCTCGATGTTCTGCTGAAGTCGGTCAGCCTCTGTCACGCAGCGTTCGGCAAACGGCAGGTCACCACGCAGGCGTGCAATCGCGGCGAACTCAGTAAGCACTTCATACAGGAAGAATCCCAGCCAAACGCTTTCACCTTTCCCCTGCATGCCGACAAGGTTCATGCCGTCGTTCCAGTCTCCCGAGCCGATGAGCGGCAGCCCGTGCTCGCCGAGTCTGAGGCCATTCAGTATGGCCCGTACACAATGATCATACAAACCTGCTGTCTGTCCTGACCGGCCGGGAAGATCATAATAAGAATCTTCGTCCATGTTTACCGGTCGGCCCTCAAGAAAGTGGAGAGGCTCATCCAGCACCCCGGTGTCTCCGGTGTGGTGAACATAGCGACATGTCGCCAGCGGCAACCAGAGGAAGTCATCGGAACAGCGTGTCCTCACGCCCCGGCCCGTCGGAGGATGCCACCAATGCTGGACATCTCCTTCCTGAAACTGACGGCTGGCACAGAGGAGGAGATGTTCGCGGACCAGGCGGGGTTCGGTATGGATGAGCGCCATCGCATCCTGCAACTGGTCGCGGAAGCCATAGGCACCGCCAGACTGGTAATAACCGCTCCGGGCCCGGAAACGACATGCCAGCGTCTGGTATACGAGCCAGCCGTTCGCCAGCACATTCAGCGACCGATCCGGTGTTTCGACCTGCACGGCACCGAGCGTGCGGTTCCAATACTGCCAGACTGCTTCGAGTGCAGTGCGCGCGGCAGCAGATCCGCGAAAACGGCGCACCAGTTCGCCCGCGTCATCGGCGTCTCGCCCTGCCCCGAGCATGAAG
>DATIKF010000221.1:0-4125 GCA_035477855.1 Dissulfurispiraceae bacterium | reverse complement strand
GACTGGTGTCTCTCGCCGCGCGCAAGTTGGACTGCGCACCGCAATTGATACACGATCGAGTCAAGTCGATGAGCCTGCTACAGCAGACCATCGACGCCAGCCGCGACGAGCTGGTTGACCTGGCTGAGGCGGTGCTTAAATCGGCGGTGTTGAACCACGAGCCGTGGGCGGTCGCGCTGGTACTCAAGACGCTCGGCAAGCGCCGCGGCTACGATGAGCGCCAGGATGCGACCGGCGCAGATGATAATCTCAAAAAAGTCAGCTGGAAAATCGTATGATGCCATGCCTAAAAAACCGCCTAATCCCTGCGGCGCGCCGAAATGCCCTGAACTAACTTATGCGCAATTTTGCGATGCGCACACAGAGCAATACTGGCTGGAGCTGCTGAACAAGCAAAACCTGCCGCCTGATTACGGCAGCGCAGCCAGGTGGAAAAAAGCAAAAAATATATTTTTACTCGAACGTAAATCTTGCTCGAATTGCGAGCGGGCAGCCACAGACGTGGCGCATGTGATCCCGCACCGTGGTAGTACACAACTGTTTTGGACTCAAGAAAATTGGGCGCCGTTATGCCACAAGCATTATCGCAACAAATCCCTACACGATGACATGAGCAGTACCATACTAGACCTGGTCTATCCGCTTGATCTGAAACCGGCGGCGATCCCATTAACGCTGGTGCACGGCGCTTCCGGCAGCGGCAAAACTACCTGGGTACGCGAGCAAGCCGCGCCGGGTGATATGATAATAGACCTGGACGTGATCATGGCGTCGGTATCTGAAGCGCCGCTATACGCAGCAACTGCCAGGTGGTTAGAGCCATCTCTAATTCGCCGTAACAACTTACTGCGATCGCTGGCGATTAAACAGGACGGGCGCGCGTGGTATATCGTGTGCGCTCCTAAGCGCGCCGAGCGCTGGTACTGGGCAAATATGTTGCGGCCGCAGCAAGTTAAAATCATGGAGACTCCTCTGACCGAATGCGAAAGACGGTTGCGAAACGACGCATCCAGGCAAAATGCGGAAATGTACGTGCAGTTAGCGCGCGCCTGGTGGAATACCTATTGTGCCGAGAGACCCGGCGATGCCTAACAAGCCTAAGCGTCCATGCCAATACCCCGGTTGCCCGGAATTGACGGAAACTCGCGCATGCCCCAAACATAGACGCCAGGTTATGGGGCCGCGTCTTAGCCCGGCGCAGCGCGGTTATGATGCGCGCTGGCGCAGATTACGCAAAACCATACTGGCAAAATATCCGCTATGTCTGCACTGCCTGGAACGTGGATTATATGTACCCACGAGAGAGGTTGATCACATCGACGGGAATGTGCAGAACAATAATCCGAGTAATTTACAGGCGTTGTGCAAGCCGTGCCACTCGCGAAAAACGATGACAAAACTTAGGGGTAGGGGTGGTCAATAGTCTGACAACTTCGCATAGCGGTATCGCTCGACAGTGTCGCGCGAGTTTTTCGGAAATCAATTGATTACGCCAAATTCAAAGATATTATTCAAACAAATCAAACGGTTATGCTACAATGGGCATAGTGCAGTCATCGGAGGTGCAGTATGGCGGGTGGTCGGGGTGGAGCGCGTCCTGGTGCGGGGCGCAAGCGAAAGCCGCTTGCGGACCGGATCATCGAGGGCAAGACAAAAAACATCACGGTGCTTTCCAGGCCTGCGCCTGGCGATTACACAAAAACGCCGCTATTGCGGGGCTGTCTTAGCGCGATGCAGCTGCAATTTGATCGACCGCTGGGCGCCGACGCCATTTTTATGCGCGTGTGGCAGTGGCTGGACATGTATAGATGCGCCGAGCACGTCGAGTATCACCGGCTTGAGGCGTACGCCATTTTGATGGCGCGCTTCCACCAGTGCCACGACCTGGCGAGCAGCGACGGACTGCTTGAGGTCGATGCGCGCACACAGAGCTGGCGGGCGCGCACCTATTTGAGCATCGGGCGCAGCTTTTTCGAGCAGGCGAATGTCATTTGGCGCGAGATCGAGGCTATTATAAAACAGAATAGTAGCGTTCCCTACGCCGATGCGCCGCGTGATGATGTTTTGGAGCAGATATTAGCGGGCAGGTGGGTGGAGCAAGAGGATGCCGCACAATCGTAAGCTCAAAGATTACCAGCCGACGCCGTTCATGGCTGCGGACTCCCATTACGACAAATTCAAGGCGGATCGAGCCGTCGCTTTCATCAATGCGCTCAAGCATACCAAGGGGATATGGTCGGGCCAGTTTTTTAATTTGATCGACTGGCAAGAGCAGATCGTTCGCGACCTGTTCGGCATTGTCAAAGCGGACGGAAGACGACAATTTAGGACGGCGTATATCGAGGTGCCCAAGAAAAACGCAAAGTCAACGCTGGCGGCTGCTATCGCTTTACTATTGGCCGGCGGCGACGGTGAGGAAAGCGCCGAGGTGTACGGATGCGCCGGCGACCGGCAGCAGGCCTCGATCGTGTTCGAGGTGGCGGCCGACATGGTGCGCATGTCTCCTGCTTTGACGAGCAACGTAAAAATCAGGGCGTCCTCGAAGCGGTTGATATTTCCCAGGACGCGTAGCTTCTACCAGGTTTTGAGCGCCGAGGCGTACAGCAAGCATGGCTTCAACGTGCATGGCCTGATCTTTGACGAGCTGCACACCCAGCCGGATCGCAAGCTCTACGACGTGATGACGAAAGGGTCCGGCGATGCTCGGGCGCAGCCGCTTTTTGTTTTCATCACCACCGCCGGTTCGGACACGCAGAGCATTTGCTACGAGGTGCACCAAAAAGCGCTGGACATTTTAGAGGGGCGTAAGCATGACCCGGCGTTTTATCCCGTGATCTACGGCGCTAAAGAGGCTGACGATTGGACTGATCCTAAAGTATGGGCGCGGGTGAATCCGTCCATGGGCGTTACGATTGACATCGAAAAAGTCAGGGAGGCGTGCGATTCCGCCCAGCAGAATCCGGCTGAGGAGAATATATTCCGGCAGCTTAGGCTCAATCAGTGGGTGAAGCAGGCGGTGCGCTGGATGCCTTTATCGCGGTGGGACGCCTGCGCTTTTCCGGTTGATGCCGCAAGTCTTGAGGGGCGCGTCTGCTACGGCGGACTCGATTTATCTTCCACCACCGATCTGACTGCGTTCGTGCTTGTGTTTCCGCCGGCAGACGAGGAGGACAAATACAGTATCCTCCCGTTTTTCTGGATGCCGGAAGACAACGTGGAATTGCGGGTTCGGCGGGATCACGTATTTTACGATCTTTGGGTCAAGCAAGGGTTCTTGCTAACGACTGACGGGAATATAGTCCACTACAGGAACATCATGCAGGTTATTGAGGATCTGAACAAGCGGTATAATATTCGTGAGATCGCTTTCGACCGCTGGGGCGCTATTCAGATGTCACAAGACCTTGAGGACGTGGGTTTTACGGTCGTCCCGTTCGGGCAAGGGTATAAAGATATGTCGCCGCCTACCAAAGAGCTTATGCGCCTAACGATGGGGGAAAAATTAGCTCATGGTGGTCATCCTGTCTTGCGCTGGATGATGGATAATATATACATCAGGACCGACCCGGCGGGGAATATCAAGCCCGACAAAGAGAGAAGCACCGAGAAAATAGATGGCGTAGTTGCCACAATTATGGCGCTTGATCGGGCGATCAGGCATAGTGGCGAAGATGAGTCCGTGTATAATGATCGTGGCGTGCTAGTCATATAAGAGGTGGAGCTTGAATATATTATCATGGTTCAAACGATCGGTCGAAAATCCGGCGCAGCCGCTTACGAACGTTGAGCTGCTTAGCGCGCTTGGCGGCGCGCTAAGCAATACGGGCGTCAGCGTTACCGAGAAAACGGCGCTGCGCAACGTGGCCGTGTTTGCCTGTATCCGAATACTTTCCGAGACGGTGGCTTCGCTGCCGCTTTTTATATACCGGCGGTTAGACGCCGGCGGGCGAGAGCGCGCAAGCGGTCATCCGTCATACTCAGTTTTGCACGACATGGCCAATCCCGAGATGACGGCCATGACTTTTCGCGAGGTGGTGCAGGGGCACGCCGTAAGTTGGGGAAACGGGTACGCGTACATCGTGCGCACAAACGGCTGGGTCACTGAGCTATGGCCGTTGATGCCTG
>DATIKF010000220.1:0-39194 GCA_035477855.1 Dissulfurispiraceae bacterium | reverse complement strand
TCTCGGACGGCATCCAGCCGTCCTCCGAGGTATTCGCCCGGCACTTACCTCCATGTAAGCGACTACTTCGCCGAATAAATCCGCTCTGTTGCACGTCCTGCCAGGCTTTGAGCGTTTTGGACCGATTCTAATGACAATTTTGGGATAAAGATACTACGGAGAGGGGGGGATTCGAAACGCATAGCGCCATTGTTTTATATGCCCTTTATCCTCGTTCCGGAACAAAACCGGACTATTCCGCTGATTTCAATACACCTATTCCCGCCGATCCTGCGCCGCTCCGGCAGACAGAATGTTAGCATTTATTTAATAATATTGTGCTTTCTCAGCAGCTCCTGCAAGCCCTCTTCTATCAGGATATTCACGGCCATGTCTTTATCGACGGCCAGCTTCTTCAGCTTTTTAACCAGATCAACATCGAGCCGGAAACCGAAAGACTTTCTTTCAACTTCATTCTTCAGTCGAACCATGCGAAACCTCCCCTGCAATATGCTTTCATTTTATCATATTGACATTTTTAATACATAGTGCTATCGTTTTATCGTAATATCATTTTAAGGGAGGTTCACAGATGGGGACGGCTGAAGCGATTAGGATGAAAACGGGAATCACGAATCAGGAGCGGGAGAATCTGTATCGGGGGAAGTGTCTTATGCTGAACGCAAAGCTGCGGCGGCATAATGAGATTGTGCGGTCTATGCAGATGGCGAAGAATAGCGAGTGACCAAATGACAACAAGCGCGGTCACAAGCAACGATTTGAGCAATGAGCTTT
This sequence comes from Dissulfurispiraceae bacterium, assembly GCA_035477855.1. Lineage (GTDB taxonomy): Bacteria > Nitrospirota > Thermodesulfovibrionia > Thermodesulfovibrionales > Dissulfurispiraceae > JAAYUK01. The sequence goes on along the minus strand of DATIKF010000220.1, from coordinate 38,420 downwards.
CGCTTGCTGAGAAGCTTTTGGAGATCCTTGAACCACAAGACCGAAAAAAACTGCTCTTTCTCATGAATGAACTTATTGAACAGAATATCAACAGAGAGGTGTTTCGGAGAAGCCTCAAGGCGCTGACGTGGCGGGCTCACCATAGAGTCAGCAGGATTATGGCTGATATCGACGCGCTGCAAAGCGCAGAGCATTCCGGCTCAGGAAACTGTCTACTGATGTTTGATCGTTCAAAAAATAAATTGGAGGAAATTATGAGCAATAACGGACGCAGGACATTGACACTTGATCAGGCCAGGCAGAGCGCAAAAATATATAAAAACGCATACACTGACAAAGTCATGATATGCAACACCGGTGATAATAGCCAGATGAAACAAGTCGAACCGGAGAAACTATTAGCACGTCTGGAAAGCCAAAGCAAAACTGAAGACGGTTCTGATAAGCACGTTGAGGCATGTGTAATTATCACAACCCCGGAGGTTGCAGTCAATCACATCATCGGGAAATTCATAGATATCAAATTATTCGCAGATATCGGTATTCGGCTTGCGGATAAGGCGACTGAAGAACTCCTCAGTTATGATGATAATGAGCAGTGTCAGCACCTGGTCAGAGCAATGAAAAAACTCATTGATGAATGCGATGCACTTCTGTCTTGTACCATGCCGCTTTATCCCTACAAATGCAAAACCCCTTGCGCAGAAAAGCTTATGGAGTCCAGTAAGCATTAAAAAGTAATGGCTTTTTTTCAGCACAACAAGATATATTGCCGCAGAAATTGGAGGATCGGAATCGATGGCGAAGATCAAGACAAAGACTGAATTTGCAGGGGCCGGGTGTTTGGTGCAAGGAGTCGGTATTCTTGTCGGCCTCGCCTCGTTTGCCGTCTTCCCGATTGGTACGCTGATCGGCGGGCTGCTCGGGCTCGGGTTGCTGATTCATGGCAGCCGCATGTCTCAGAAGCTCCGCTGCAGCGACTGCGGCAACCCCATTGCAGATCGTGCCGTCAGGATTTGCCCGGTCTGCCGGGCGTCATTTGATTAAAAATCACCGAAGGGAAAAGGAACCATGAAAGACAGTCTGGTACCGCATGAGGTTATTGAAACAAAGATTTTGGTTATCAGAGGACGCAAGGTCATGCTTGACCGCGATCTTGCAGCGCTCTACGGGGTTGAGACAAAGGCTTTGAATCAGGCCATCAAGAGGAATCAGGAGCGGTTTCCGGATGACTTCATGTTTCAGCTCAGCATGGATGAGTTCGAAAGTTTGAGGTCACAATTTGTGACCTCAAAGCGTGGCGGTCAACGATACATCCCCTATGTGTTCACAGAAAACGGCGTGGCCATGCTTTCAAGCGTTCTGAATAGTGATCGTGCTATCCAGGTGAACATCCAGATCATGCGCACATTCAGCCGATTGCGGGAGATGCTGGCAACGCACAAGGATCTGCAGCGCAAGATCGAAGACATGGAACAAAAGTATGATGAGCGCTTTACCGTCATATTCGACGCCATAAAGCGCCTGCTGCATGAGCCGGAGAAGCAGAAAAAGCGAGTAGGATTCCTTCGGGAAAAAGAACGGCACTGACAGTATAAGGCGGCATCTCTTTGCCGCCTTCCCTTGGTGGAGGTACAATGAAATTATCTATTTCACGTCTGCAGCAAGCACATCTCCAGGATGTGACATCTCCATGGTGTCCGTTATTCGGCACGACCATACCATACCCTTTTTTGGGAGGTTATTTCCCGGCAAAATCGATTCTTCACAAAATATTTTCTCTTATTGTGGATGCTAGAAACCTTATTTATGAGTATCCAATTGGTATGTTGTCGTGGGGATGCCCAGACAATAGCTGGCCTGATCCGGAGGAATGGCCTACCCTCGATGATCGGGATGAGTATTTAATAGACTTTAGTCCTGCATGGGTTTGGGCAATAAGGGGAATATGGCACGCATCGCATCCATGCGTTTTAGATAGTCACTTGTTTAGCGATCGCCGCATCTCACCGACTGGCATAATGAGCACCCATTGCGGCTTTGGAACCGTTAAGCGCGACATCATTCTTGAATGGATACGGCGGTTATACTCACCTCACTATACACATCGGGGCATTTTGCATAGAGTCGGAATCGCAGTATGGGAAATTAATGACAGCCACATTCTGGCAGTTGTCTCAATTCGGCTGGCATGGGACCTTTTCAGAGATATTGTTCGAGGGTACGTTCAACTCACCAGCCCGGAAGCAAGTAACCGCTTACAGCAAGCAACTGCAATGCTGTACTCTGCCGCCGTACAAGATAAAAGCGATGAACTTGAAAGAAACAAGCCCTTGATCGAGGCTGGGCGAAGTAAACAAAATCAATATGCACGAGCCCACAAAAGCCGCGCTGCGACTCTACAGGGAGGCGCCACATACGGGAAGCGCAAATTGCGTACGACAATTTATGACTACCTGAGATCAAAGAAAAACCAAAATTGGATTATAAAAGAACTTTGCAAAGACGGCAAACAGATAAAAAAAACTGAGCTTGGGGATGATTATTACAAGGAGGATGCGATCAGGAATCACTGTCAAGCAGTCAAGCGCAAGATAGCAGAGGGCAAGTGCCTTGAAGAGATCTTAAAAGCGCCTTAGCTCCCCCCCATCGTCTCAACTCAACGGCTCGGCGCGATACGCGCCGGGCTTTTTTATTCCCCTCGCAAAAAAAGGGGGTATCGAATGATGAAATACCCCCCCATCCCCATGGGACAATGAACAAATGATAGCTTTCATTCATTCAGAAAGGGGCAAAGGATGACCGTTCTACTGTCAATCGCCGAAGCTGCAATCAAGAGTGAACTTTCAGCTCAGACCTTATATGAAGCCATAAAACGCGGGGAATTGAAGTGCTTGCGCGTCGGGCGCAACCGAATGGCCTTAATGCCCGGAGATTTTGAGTATTGGCTCGAATCCCGCTCCCGCAAGGTCAGCAAAGAGGTCGCCCATGAAAACTGACGATCTTAACCTTGCCGCTGCAGTCGAATGCTCTCAGCCGCTGGCCGTGACTGTCACTGCAGACGGGTATTTTTCACTTCCTGATACCGAAGCAAGCCGCGCTGCGATTGATGAGTATTTCGCGGGCTCTCTGTGCGTTCTGGCCCCCGCCCTGCTCGCAACCCGCGCGCGGCTGGAGTATGTGCAGCGGCGAGCATTGGAAGACATGGAGGTATAGCGCGGCATGCATGAAGTCGGCGGCAGAAAAAAGAAGAAGGGCTGGGATTGGTTCCGCACTTACCACACAGTCACGCTTGCACACCCGCCCGTTGCGACATTGTCGCTTGATCATAAAGGATTGCTGCTCGTGCTTGAATGCCTTGCTTCGCAGGCAAATCAAGGCGGCGACATCCCTCTGACCTTCAATCAGATACTGTGCTATACCCGTATCTCTGCAAAGGCCCAAAAGGCCATGTTTGCTGAACTCATCGGGCGCGAATTACTCGGTCAGGATGCAGACGGTTATTTCATCCCGAACTGGTGTACGAAGCAGTATCTCTCTGACAACTCATCGCTCAGAGCCGCAAAGAGCAAGGCCGGAAAACAGAAGCCTGAAGCTCAACAACTTCGCCCCGCCAGCAGCAAGGAACAGCCAGCACCCAAAGCCAAAACAGCGGGCTCTGTGAAGCCCGAACCGGCCTCAACTGAGCAGATTGAAGCACTCTATGCATCCTTTGCCAGCGCCCGCCCGCAGGTTGAGCAGTTCATTGCCTCTCTTGCCGAAGAAAACAAAACGGGAAAGGTCAAGGCATCGCGCATTCACGCCGTGCTGCTTGATTTGCAGTCTCTGCAGAACGAAGTCGGCACAGAGCGCCTTGAGTACGGCCTAGCTGCTGCCAATACGCGCTCTGTGCCGAATATCAACTACGTGAAAAAAGCTAGTTACGCCGCCAACAGGTTTTCGAGCGCTTTTCACGCCTGGGATGAGGGGTACAAAGAACCGCGCTTCAAAAAACTTCCGGCGGCGGAAGAGTACGAGGCGGCTGAGCGAAGGGAGGCGGAACGACTTCAAAAAATACAGTCAGATTAGGCCATTTGGATCATTCCATAAGGAACATTATGTTCCCCCAATTTGATAAAAGCAGAGGAGGAAGTATGAAAAAATCAAAAGTAGCCTTTGAAGCAGAATCAGAAGGAAATCCGTTCAGGTCATTCGGCGAGCAGTTGCAGGCAGTCGCAAAATACGCATTAAGCAGTAAGACCTTGGTTGACCCTCGTCTTACAGAGGTGCAAAATGCCGCTGCCGGGCTCTCGGCAGGCGTACCCAGTGACGGCGGATTCCTCGTGCAGCAGGACTTCACCACTCAGTTGATCGAGCAGATCATGGGTAAGGCCGTGCTTGCGCAGGACTGCCTTACTATTCCGATCAGCGAAACCCGCAACGGACTGAAGGCCCCCATCATCGATGAGACCAGCCGCGCCACCGGCAGCCGCTGGGGCGGTGTACAGGTCTATCGGCAGAGTGAGACTGGCACAGCTCAAGCCAGCAAGCCGAAATTCGGTCTCCTCGATATCTCCCTTGAGAAACTGATCGGGCTCTGCTACGCCACTGAGGAATTGCTCGGAGATACTGAGGCGCTCGGTACGATCATCACTCAGGCGTTCGGTTCTGAATTCGGTTTCGCTATCGACAACGAAATCTTGCATGGCACGGGAGCCGGGCAGATGCTGGGGATTTTGAACTCTGACGCGCTTGTGACTGTACCGAAGGAAGGCGGCCAGACTGCAGATACCATTGTCGCCGAAAACGTCGTCAAGATGTATGCCCGCATGTGGTCGCGCGGCCTGCCGACTGCAAAATGGTATGTGAACAGTGAAGCCCTGCCGCAGCTCTTCACCATGAAGATAGGTGACACTCCGATTTTCATTCCGCCGGGCGGAATGCCGCAGGCGCCCTCCGGCACGTTGCTCGGTCGCCCGGTCGTGCCGGTTGAGCAGTGCTCCGCACTCGGCGATGTCGGTGATATCATGTTCGGCGACCTTTCGCAGTATCTCATCATCGACAAGGGCGGGGTCAGGGCAAGCCAGAGTATCCATGTGCAGTTTCTGACCGATGAGCAGGCATTCAAGTTTGTTCTCCGGAACAATGGGCAGCCTATCTGGAAAAAGGCGCTCACACCATTTAAAGGCACTGCCACCGTCAGCCCGTTTGTTGCGCTTGAAGCACGATAAGGAGGCCCGCGCATGAAAGGCATAACCATTGCAGAACAGCTTCACCGACGCGGGAGCAGCGCAGATAGGCTCGGCAGTGGCAAGCCTGAGCGGCGCACGCTACGGTACAGACCAGAGCGGAACGGCAATAGCGTAATTATGTTGTAGCCGGGCCGGTTGATTGAGCACAGCCGGAATGCCGATCCCGCCCGCCGTTCACGGGAACACTCGGCAATGCTGTACGGGGCTGGTCGCGGTTGCCACTTTGACCAGGACGCCGATCCCCGCCCGCCGTTCACGGGAACACTCGGCGAATTCAAAACGTAGAAGGGGATATCATGGTTCAGAAAATTAAGCGCACCTCCACCAAAGGGAGTTCATACACGACAAAGACAGCGCCACCGAAGAAAAAGGAATTCACTTATCAGGTCGGCGGCAAGACGTATGTCCAGCGCCCGCTCGTGCTGGGGCAGATGCAGCAGCTTATGGCGCTGCTGCGGGGGGCTTCAATTCCGGACGGCAGCATTCAGGGATTGCTTGAAGCATTTGGGGACAAGCTGCCGGACGCTCTGGCGATTGTTTTGATTGCCGATGGAACTGACGTTCGCGATAAAGACATTTCAGAACTTGCGGCAGAGCTTGCGGCCACTGCCGACCTTGAAACCTCGATCGAGGTGATTGAGGATTTTTTTACCTTAACCCCGGCTGTCTCACTTTCCGCAAGGTTGGCGGGGTTAATGGGGAAAATGACGGGCCTGACACCGCAGACGGCGGAATCGGCGAACTAGTCGCCGGGCTGCTCGGCGGCGATCCGCGCGGGCGCGATGAGTTACTGTGGGGCTTCACGCTGGCTGAGTGTGAGCCGTTCATTGAAGTCCGCAAACGTGAAATGCTTTTCCGGGAGTGCGTAATCGCATTTTTCACCGGCGGCGAAGAAAAGAGCGAAAGCGCTGACCAATGCGCTCTCTGTCGGAAGTCTGCAGGCCGGATCAATGCGGAACCGGACTGCCGGAACTGTACGCGGAATGTCCGGCCTGTATAAACCTCAACCGCATAGCAAAGGAGCCTAAAAGCATGGGAAAAGAAGAAGTATCAAGCTTGCGCCTTACGGCTACTGACGATACCAAGGCCGCAATGCAGAGCATCACCCAGAATATTAACAAAATCACTGAGAGCGTGAAGGCCATGGAAACCGGCATGAAGGGCAGTCTTGCCGGGATCAAGGCAAAGTGGCTTGAGATATCGGCGGCTATCTATGTCGCCCAGGCGATGTTCAAAAAAGGATGGGAAATGGCTCTCGATGCAGCAAAGTTTCAGGAGAACATGGAACTGCTGAACGGCCTGACCTCGATCTACGGCAAGACGGCTGATGAAGTGCTGGCGAAGTGGCAGGAGCTGAGCAAGGGCATGATCGGGAAGGCCGACCTGGTTGAAATAGGCCTCTCGACCATGGGCAAGAATGTAAGCCTGGACACCATGAACGAGCTGATCGAGCACGGCAAGACGCTTTCTATTCTGATGCGGACATCGATTCCGGAAGCTGTTGCAAAGACTGCTGACGCGATAGCGAGCGGCAAGGAAAAAACCTTGAAGATGGCAGCCGGCGTTCTTGACCTGAAGGCACGTTTCGGCGAGAGTATGGAATCATGGAGCGAAACACGCAAGCAGGCGGAAATGCTCGCTGTTGTCATGGAGAAGGTCAAAGAGGCTGAAGAGCGCATGGCAGAAAGCGGAACATCTTCCGCAGACAAAATGGAAATGTTTTTAGTAAGAATCCGTGACAAACACCTTGAAATGGGATTCATTGCGCTGCGCGTTTATGCGGGCATGTCTGCTGCCATGAACGCATTGGCAGCCGGAGCGCTGAATCTGTACCGGTACCTTCTCGAAATTCCGAAGGCGTTCGCTTATGTCATGGCGCATGCCGGAGTAACCAAAAAAGTACGCGAAGAGGGGCGGCAATGGCTTGCGGAACTCAAGGCGGATCAGGAAGCGGCCAATGAAGCATCTATCAATCTTGCCGGTGAATCGCTCAAGGATTGGGAAATCGCAACCGCTCCGAAAGAAGCCCTGAAGCTCGGCAGCAGCAAGCCGTTCTCAGGCTTCAAGGACCGCACCGGTGACAAGGACGCCAGAAAGGCCGCTCTTGAGCGTGCTGAGCAGCTGGCGAAGGCAGACAGGGAATATCTGAAACAGCGACTTGAAGTGGCCGCAGAGCTTGCCAAAGAGGAAGAAAAGGCCGCTGACCTGAGAGTTGCGCAAGGTTTGATGGGTGAACAGGCATTTCAGGACGAAAAGCTGCGCATCCAGCGGGACGGCGCGGCAATTTCCATTGCCGTTGATGAGATGCTGATTCAGCATTATGAGACCGAATGGGAAAGAAAGAAGGCCCTGTACGGCAATGATGCGAAGGAACGCGTCAAGGCCGAAGAAGAAAAAAATCAGGCCATCCAGAAGCTGCAGAACGACATCGAGAAAAAGACGATTCAACTGAACGGCATTATCCTCGATGGAGATAAGCAGAAAATCGAGTCATCGAAGAGACTTGAACAGGCAGAGCGCGACGGTGAACTGAAGGTTCTGGAAGCAAAGATTGCGCTGCAAAAGCAGCTTATCGGCTTGCGTCAGGGTCGTGGCGAGATAACCCCGCTGCAGGCACGGCAGTCAGAGCTTGCGCTTGATGAAGAGCGCATCAAGAAACGGCTCGGCAATGTGCAGGAGTCCTATAACAAGGCCCCTGTCGACAGCCCGGAGCGGACATCTTTCAAGGCCGAAATCGATGATCTGACAATCAGTCTTGATGCGCTTGCGGAGCAGGCTGAACGTGTACGGCAGGAGATGGACGGATCGTTCGGAGAAGGCTTCGCTGAAGGCGTTGCCCGCGTTATGGCAAATGCAAAGACAGCGTTTCAGGAAGGGCGGGAACTGGCGCAGGGTGTGGCCGACGCCATGACCAATGCGTTCTCTGACTTTTTCAATTCAGCGTCTGAGAATTTCCTTAACTTCAGACAGCTCTCGTATAAAGTCTTCAGCGATATTGCGAACATGCTCAGCAAGATGCTCATGAACAAGGCGATAACCGGACTGTTCGGAGCGCTAGGGTTTGAGGGGCTTACAGCGCACCGGGGCGGCTTGGTTATGCACTCAGGCGGACTCGTGCCGCGCTTCCATGTCGGCGGGCTCTCGGGTGATGAGCGCCCTGCCGTATTGCAGACCGGGGAGTTTGTTCTGCAGCGGAAGGCCGTGCAGTCGGTCGGCGCGGATACGCTCGGGGAGATCAATAAAACCGGGAAAGTTCCCGGAACACTGGCAGCAGCGCAGGACGTAACCATTGTCAACGTACTTGATGAATCGTTGCTGCATAAGGCACTGGGAAGCCGCGCCGGAAAACGAATAATCATGAACTACATCAGGGAGGCGCAGGCGTAAATATGACACCGAAAAAATTGCAGGCAACTATGGAGCAGATAACGCATCTCAAGACTGTTATTGATCAATCCGCCCCGGCAGTGGCTGAACTGATGCGCTCACTGCGGGAACTGAACGAGAAGATGGAGCAGGCAGGTAATGCCTTGATTGAGGTACTGAAACCTCTTCAGGCTCCCCTTGGCGCTCAAATCCGATTCCGTCCCGGCGACGAGATTCGCGACGCCGTGCAGCAGATCAACGACATCAGGCGCGATGCACAGGAAAAGGCATGCTGAACATATCGATTAAGCTCGACGGACTTGAGGCATTCAAGAACAAGCTGGATCCTGCCCGGACACAGAAAATCCTTGCCAGGGCGCTTGATAAGACCGCGCAGCAGGGCAAGGTTGCAATTCAGAAAGAGATACGGCGGATATACAACCTCAAGCTGAAAGATTTGAGTGAGCAGGTAGGGGTGCATGCGAAGCCGTCTGAACTCGAGGTTGTGATTTATACGCAGGGAAAGCGAACCCCCCTTATACAGTTCGATGCACGGCAGCAGGGCGTGAAGTATAACCGGCAGGCAGGGACCGTGCGGCGAGGCGGACGCTTCAGGGGCGCAAGCACTGGCGGGGTCTCTGTTGAAATCATCCGTGGCCAGCGAAAGGTTATCAAGGGCGCATTCATTACCAGCGTCGGCACGGGGCAACACATCGGCGTATTCAAGCGGGTCGGCAACAAACGCCTTCCGATCAGGGAGAAGGTGACTATCGGCTCGCCGCAGATGTTCGGCAGTCACAATGTAATGGATGCAGCCCGCAGGCGAATAGCTGAGCAGTGGCCCGGCAACATAGCGCATGAGATCAATCGTGCGGGCAAGGGGAAATGAAATGAGCCATGACCGTGATAAAAGAGATAGCATTGCAACGCTGCATGATCGGTACGTTGCAACAACATTGCAACGTTGCTTGAGTATCGCACGGTCAGGAATGGGAACGTTGCAGGTGTGCTTTTGTGTCAGCAAAGCAACGTTAAAGCAACATGAATGCAACGTTGTATTTCTGTTTCTGCAACGTCAAAGCAACGCCCTCAGATTACAGATAACAGATAACAGATTACAGAAAAAGAATAAAGACCTTTTGTCGGGAACTCTCGAACACTTCAGACAGCTTCCACTGCCAAGCCTCTACCTTACGAGGTCTGCCCTTTCCTTGAGAGGATTGAACGGGTCCTTCCCCGACCTCTTTGCATACGGTGGGCAAAGCAGCGCGGGAATCGAGAGCTTATGAAATCTGAAAAAGCCTTGACAGTCAACATAGCAAAGAAAGCGCACGAAAGGAACTGAAATAACAGCGCAATGATAACTGCAAACGCCTTGACAGACAACCTTTTCCAGGTAGAAAACGGTAACTTCCTTTTTCAGTCAAAGATGGTCTGCGACTTCTTCACCATTTCACGGGAGACGCTGAACAACTGGAAAGAGCAGCCGACCTTCCCGCCTTCAGCCATTACCGGGAATGGTCTGTATGACCTCAAGGCGGTCTATCAATGGCGCATGACCATAACCGGCGGGCAAGAATTCAACGAACGAAAGCTGAGCGCTGAAGTGCGCACAAAAGAGCATAAAGCCAGAGTGGCTGAAATTGAACTGGCACAGCTTGAAGGGTCACTGATATCGCGCGATGAGGTAATCGCCCGTTCAACGCGGCAGATCAACGTTGTCAAAGCCTCCTTGCTGACCCTGCCGAAGCAGCTTCCCCCGGCACTGGACGGCAAAGACAAGCGTGAATGGTCCTCAGTCATATTCAAGCACGTCGAGACGATCCTGAAGAGGTTCTCAGCAGAATGACAGCCATCGTATCCAATAAGCTCTGGGCTCCGGAAGAACGGCTCGCATGGCAGCCGCCCGAAGCGCTTACCGTTTCAGAATGTGCCGATAAATACCGCGTACTCAGACGTTCGGCCAAGTCAGGCCAATGGGAAACCGACTTCCAGCCCTTTCTTCGCGGCATCATGGACGCCTTCGCCGTTCCGTCAGTTGAGGAAATCTGGTTCATGAAGCCGTCACAGGTAGGCGGCACCGAAGCGCTGCTGAATATGCTTCTCTATGCAGTGCTGCAGGACTGCGGAGATTCACTTGTCGTCCTGCCGACTGAAGACCTTGCCCGAGAAATAGCAACCGACCGCTTTGACCTCATGGTTGACGATTGCGACCGCATGAAGGCTATGCTGAGCACCATCGAAGGCGAAAATATCAAACTCAAAAAGACCTTCTCCGGAATGACCGTCTATTTCGCATGGGCCGGATCACCGACCGCGCTCGCTTCCCGCCCTATCCGATACCTCTTTCTCGATGAGATCGACAAATACCCGGCCTTTACCGGCGATGAAGCCAGCCCGCTTTCGCTCGCCAAAGAACGCACGGAATCCTATCGCCTTTCTCGAAAGATCGTCTACATGAGCACGCCGACAACCGAGACAAAATACATCTACCAGGGCGAAAGCACCTGCGCCGCCCGGTTTCGGTATTTCGTCCCTTGCCCTCATTGCGGTCATCGGCAGATGTTCGATTTCAAGAACGTCATGTTCGGCACTGAGCGCGATTCCAGAATAGTCGAACGCATCGCCTGGTACGAATGCGAAAGCTGCGCCGGCCAGATTTACAATGACTCCAAGCGCGACATGGTACTGCGCGGCGAGTGGGTCGATATCAATTCAAGTCTGAAATACGAAGAGTGCATGCGCGAAAACCAGCCGCGCCGCGTCGGCTTTCAGCTCAGCAGGCTCTATTCCGTGCAGCACAGCTTCGGCGCCGTGGCCGCTGAATTTCTCGATTCCAAATCACACCCCGAGCGCCTCATGAACTGGCGGAACTCGTGGATGGCTGAAGTCTGGTCAGAACGTGTTGAAACGAAAACGATCATGCAGCTGCAGGAAAACGTCAGCCCCTTGGAGCAGCTTACTTGCCCGCGTGATAGCATCGCCCTTACCTGCGGCATAGATCAGGGTCAGAGAGGCTTCTGGTTCACGGTCATTGCATGGCAGCGCGACATGACCTGTCATCTTGTGCATTACGGATTTCTGACAGCATGGGAAGACCTGACCAAGCTTGTATGGGAGAACACCTATCAGATCGAAGGCGAGGAAGAAAACGACGAGGGCGAAATGCTGTACATGAAAATATGGCGCTCCGCGATCGACACGGGCGGCAGCCGGTACGAAGGCGACGACATGACCCAGACCGAAGCCGCCTATGCATGGCTTCGCCAGTTTGGCCGGGGCCGTGTCTTCGGCTTCAAGGGCGCTTCGGGCCGCATCAAGAGCGGTCGCCGCATGCATATATCGAAAATCGACAAAACACCCGCTAACAAACCCATACCGGGCGGCCTGTCACTGCTGTTGGTCGATACCCCGTCCGTGAAAGAAGCTATCCATTTCCGCCTGGAAATCGAGCCCGCCCACTCTGGCCGCTTCACCTTTCACCATGGGACCGGTGAAGACTACATGAAGCACCTTCACGCCGAAGAAAAACGGCGCAACCGGAAGGGCCTGTACGAGTGGGTGAAAATATCGAACAATAACCACCTTCTCGATGCAACGGTTATAGCATTCGCCCTTGCCGATGTCGAATGTCAGGGCGGTCTTCGGGTGCTGAGAAATGTGCGCCAGCGGCTCCAGAAGGTCAATATGCGGACAGTGCCCGAAAATCAGCCCCCAGTAGAAATTATCAAAAAACCCGCTCCCTTCCCCCAAAGAAGACGCCGTGTCATTTCCCGCGGTCCAGGTCAATCCTGGGTGAAGAGTTGGTGAACAGTTGACCCATTCGGCAGGCATAGCGCAATATACCCCCAAAAGAGCGTTGGGGGTGTTGTCCATGGTAGGCCATATCTTTTGCGCCCGCTGCGATTCCGCCATGAAGTCTGAAGTATGTCCGAAATGCCGATCCGCCCGTTGTTTTATTTCCGTCTACTGGAAAGGCCAGCGCTACAAGTTCCGGCGCGACAAAGAAGGATTCGTATACTACTATGACCGGGCTTCCCGCGTTCTTACCTCCATGCGGAATGCAATCGACGAAGGCACTTTTGACCCGCTTGACTATCACCATGGACATATAAAAATGCGCAGCGTAGCTAACCAGTATACCCTTTGGCTCGATCAGCGTGAGCAGGATGTGAAAGCCGGAGAGCTTGCAATCAGCACGTACCGGCATTATCGCGCATATTTCAGCCAGTACATCAAGGCCGTGCTGGGAGATATCGACTGCAAGTCGCTGGATTATGACAAACTTGAAAAATTCAAAAACGCCCTTGCCGGCCAAAGCATCAAGATCAAGACCCGGCGCAATATCATGAATGCGCTTCATGCTTTCCTGGTATGGACATGGAAGCAAGGCGTTATTTTAGCCGTCCCGCCCTTCCCGTCCATCGACGGCGACGACGCGACACCGCGCATTGCTCTTGAATATGCAGAGCAGTCCGCATTTCTTGAGCTGCTGCCTGAACAACACCGCGATATTTACACTTTCGGCTTTGAAACAGGGCTGCGCCCGGGTGAACTCTGCGCCCTGAAGATTCGTGATATCTCCCTGGGCGGAATCGCTACGATCCAGAGAACCATATCATGCGGAGTTGTGCGAGAGACAACGAAGGCAAAGAATAAAATGCCGATACCGTTAAGCAGTACGGCAATGGATATAGCCAGAAGGCGCGCAGAAGGCAGATTTGCCGATGATTTTCTTTTTCTGAATCCCAGCACCAAAAAACGCTATTCGACCGAATTTCTCCGCGTACAGTGGCGCAAGGTTACCGCAAAGGTTACCCTCTATGAAGCCATGCGTCATTCGTTCTGTACTCAGATCCTTGATGGCGGGGCTGAACTGTCACAGGCTCAGATACTTTTGAGGCACCAAAGCATTAAAAGCACCCAGGCATACAACCACCGGAGTGTTGCAAAGCTTTCAAATATTGTCGAAAACAGGGGCAAGGTAATCAGACTGAAGACCGGAACAAAGCCGGAACAAACGGATCAGAAATAATGGCTTTTAAATCAAAAGCATCATGGCGGAGAGGGGGGGATTCGAACCCCCGGTAAGGTTACCCCTACAACGGTTTTCGAGACCGCCGCTTTCAACCGCTCAGCCACCTCTCCAGCTGCATCTGTCTACGGCGCGAAAAGTTGATTATAGCATTGCTGAAGCACTTTCTGCATGGGCCGGAGTCTTTTTGCAATTCCGGCGCCACTCCTGATAATCTTGAAAAATGACGACTGTTAAACACGCCGGCCGTATTTATCTTGACCATGCAGCAACAACCCCGGTCGCCCCAGAAGTCTTCAGGGCGATGGATCCATATTTCTGCACACTCTTCGGCAACCCCTCGAGCAGCCACTCATTTGGCAGAGACGCGAAGAGTGCCATTGAGTCGTCCCGTGGTGCTGTCTCCTCGCTCATCGGCGCAAAGCCTTCGGAAATCGTCTTTACCAGCAGTGCAACAGAAAGCAACAACACCGTTCTCAAGGGGGTTGCTGCATCATTGCGAGGCAGGGGAAATCACATACTGACAACCGCGATTGAGCACCGTTCGGTACTCGATACCTGCGCCTTTCTTGAGCGGGATGGGTTCAAGATTACCTGTCTGCCGGTCGACAGCCACGGACGGGTTGATCCGGATGATGTTAAGCGAGCTATAACGTCCAGAACAATTCTTATCTCCGTCATGCATGCAAACAATGAGATTGGCACCATACAGCCGATTGCGGAGATAGGGCGCATCGGTCGCGAGTATGGCGTTCCGGTGCATACAGATGCCGTTCAGTCGTTCGGCCATCTTCCGGTGCTGGTGGATGAGCTGCAGGTAGATTATCTCTCTGCTTCGGCCCACAAGCTGTATGGACCGAAAGGAGTCGGCATGCTTTATGTGCGAAGCGGCAGCCGGATTCAGCCGCTCCTTCATGGCGGAGCCCAGGAAAACGGGTTGAGGGCTTCGACACTGAACGTTTCCGGCATCATAGGGTTTGGAGCTGCCGTTCGACTTGCCCGGGTGTCAATGCTCGATGAAATCGCTCTGCTGACCCGGCTTCGCCTTCGCCTGATCGAAGGTCTTACCAATACTATCAAAAAGGCTTTCCTGAATGGCCACCCGGTGCATCGGCTTCCGGGCAACGTGCACATGTCGTTTCCGAAAGCTGAAGGGGAACTGATGCTGCGGGAGCTTGACGAAGAAGGCATTGCCTGCTCGACAAGTTCCGCGTGCAGCGCATCACGCTCCGGCCCGTCGCACGTTCTTACTGCGCTTCACATGCCGCATTCGCACGTTGCGAGCTCGCTGCGCATCACGCTGGGACGCATGACGACCGAGGGTGAAATCGACAGATTCATTGCCGTGCTGCAAGGCATTGTAAGAAAAGTCCGCGCTCTGCAAGAGTTCGATTCATTCTGAAGTCTGCAGAAAGGACGTCGGATGACACACTTCCCCTCTTGAGAAAATGTTCCCGAAATGAGGGCGCCTGCCGTCCTGCTGCTGCTCAAATTAATCTTTATTTTCAATATATTTATTCGTCATTCACTCCTGGCATATCCATTGCTATGTCTATGAGCAAAGAGAATCTCTGGAGGAACAATTATGAAAATGAAACAATTGATTGCTGTCGGGCTTGCTGCGGTGCTGCTTTTCGTCACTTCATGCACACAGTATCACGCGCAGGGAGCCGGCGCAGGAGCTCTTGCAGGAGGTGTGGCCGGGGCGCTGCTTGATAGGAAAAACGGATGGCGGGGAGGCGTTTACGGCGCCGGGCTTGGCGCAATTCTCGGCGCATCGCTTGCCGATGTATCAACGCGCGCTTCACAGGAGTCCGCAGCAGCGAATAAGCCGGTACAATATCGCTCTGATCAGGGTAACTACACGTATCAGGCAGAACCGTACAATGATCCCAACGCTTCAACCCGCTGCAAGAAAGTGCGTGAACGAGTCTATGAAGGTGACCGGCTCGTGAAAGACCAGATCCGGGAAGTATGCGACAGTCAGCGACATGATCGCGGGTATCTGTATTAATCCCGGATTTTCTGCGGGCACTGTTGCTGCGTGAGCGCGCTGCACGGCGGGAGCAATCCGGATTGTCCTGCATTTCATCCGACGTATCCGCTTCGGTTCGTGATCGGTCCGGAGCGACTGTGCTACCATAGGACTGTCGAATCTCGCGTGAGAAAAGCAGAGGTCCCCGGATGACGAACTTTATTTTGCATATCATGATAAATGCGCTCGCTATCGCCGCTGCGGTCAGACTGGTTAACGGCATAGAATTCACCGGCGAGTGGTGGAAAATCATCATTGTTGGGCTTGTGTTCGGCGTTATCAACACGCTCATCAAGCCTGTCGTGACATTCTTCTCATTACCGCTCATTGTGCTGACTCTCGGCATTTTCACCATTGTTGTCAACGCCCTGATGCTCATGCTGACAGCATATCTGTCGAATCCTCTGGATCTGGGGTTTTCTATTGCCGGGTTCTGGCCCGCCTGCTGGGGGGCAATAATTGTGAGCATTATCAGCATACTGCTTTCGTGGATTTCAGGAGCGAAGCGTTAATCAACTCTTTGCAGCACCTCTGCAATACGCTCTCCCCCTGCACAGTGTGATCACTTCTTTCTGCTTGCGCTCTGTTTCTTCATCATGAGCGCTGCCACGGCTACCGCGACAGCAGCTCCGCCCAATGTGCTGCGCAACAGAAAGGACGATATCTTGAAAACCGTCTGCACCGTCCTGATGACGCTCATTCAACACCCTCCTTCGCCTTTTTTCTCCGCTCCGAAAAGAACCGCCTGAGCAAACCTGAGCACTCATCTTCGCACACACCCGCACTCACGGAAACCGTATGGTTCAGTCGCCGATCAGACAGAATCTGAAAAAGCGTCTGCGCTCCGCCTTTCGTATCACTGCACCCGTAGACGAGACGGCCGAGGCGCGCATTGATCATGACCCCCGCGCACATTACACAGGGCTCCTTGGTAACGTAGAGCGTTGCGTCATTCAGGCGCCAGCGTTTGAGACGCATGGCTGCACAACGAATAACTATGGTCTCTGCATGACCGGTCGGGTCGAACTTCGATTCGCGGATGTTGTGAGCCCGGCCGACAACTCTGCTGTTTATGACAAGCACGGCGCCGACCGGCACTTCTTCTTTCTGGCGGGCCTTTTCAGCCTCTTTCAGGGCGAGCCTTATAAAATAGTCGTCAGAAGCCACGCCACCCATGCATCGAGTCCTTCCCCGGTCTTGCATGAGACTTCAAAAATCCTGATGGACGGATTCAGCGAAACTGCATCACGCCGTATCTTCTCAACGTCGACATCAAGGAACGGTTTCAGATCAATCTTGTTGATCACGAGTGCGCCGGACTCCTGAAACATGACCGGATACTTGAGCGGCTTGTCATGTCCTTCGGTAATGCTCAGCACTGCAACCTTCATCTGCTCGCCGAGCTTAAACTCAGCCGGACAGACCAGATTGCCGACATTTTCGATGACCAGCAGATCGAGGTCGCCGATCGGAAGGTCGTCGAGCACCGAGCTGATCATGTTCGCATCGAGATGACAGGCACCTCCGGTGTTAATCTGAACAACCGGCACGTTCAGCGCGTCAATACGGAGTGCATCATCCTCTCCGGCGATATCTCCTTCGATGACGCCGACTTTGACGCGATCCCTGATGCGCTTGATTGTCTCTTCAAGGAGTGTTGTCTTTCCGGCTCCGGGCGAACTCATGAGGTTCAGCACAAATACACCGGCGTCGGCAAATATCTTCTGGTTCCCCTCCGCGATTTTTTCATTTGCCGTAAGGATGTTTGTGGTAACTTTCAGCTTCATTTACTCAACCTCCATTTCGGCTATCGTCAACTCCCGTCCGCTCGAAACGGTATACTGCAGGCCGCCGCAACTCGGACACGCCAGTACATAGCGGTCTTCGACCTCAAAGTCCTTTCCGCACTCATTGCAGTGGCCGCGCAACGGAACTTCGACAATATCTAGGACAGCGTCCTTAGCGATAGTATCTTCTTTCATCGAGTCAAACGCAAAAAGAAGGGCCTCCGGCATCACGCCGGAGGCCTTTCCGATAAGAACCTGTATGCTGGTTATTTTTGTGTGCCCGCTCTGCCTGCAGTTGTCGACAGCGACATCGAGCAGGCTCTCCGCAATCGAGACCTCATGCATTTTCTTTGGTTACTTCTTTTGCGTAGGCCTCCTTGCCTGCATCAATAGCAGACACGATAGCGGCTTTCTGTTCATCGACAACATGCTTTGCCTTGTCGACCGTTGTTGTGACGGTTTCACGAGCCTGGCCATAATAGGTATTCGCGGTTTCCTTGGCCTGTTCGGCGTACTCGGTAGCCCGGTCTCTCACATCATCCGAAAATTCGCGAATCTTCCGCCGGGTTTCAAGCCCCGACTGGGGTGCAAGCAGAAGCGCAACACCTGCGCCGACCGCACCGCCAAGAAGGAATGCAAGAAAAACGGAACCTGCATTGTAGCCACAATCTTCATGTCTCATATCATTACCTCCCTCTTGATTGTCCCATAAAAACCGCAAGCGCAGTGCTCAGACCGGCCCGCAGTCCCGATGCACGGCTGGTCAGCGACTGCTGAAGTTCACCGACAAGCGCATTTGCCGCACGGATATTGACTGCAAACTCGCTCACGGAATCGGAAACATACCGGACATTGCCGGTAACACCCTTGACGTCTTCGCTCACTTTGCGCAGGCTGGCGAGTGTAAGTTCAGTTTGCTCCAGCACCGGCTGCATCTTGTCCTCTGTTCTTTTCAGAAACTCGCGGAGCGCAACCGAAGCCTTTCTGAGTTCAATTGCCGCAAACAGAATAAAGACAATGACGGCAACGAACGTGAGCGTCATGATGAAAAAGCAGATACTCAGAATAATCAGCCATGAATTGCTTTCCATATGCCCTCCTTAGGCAAAAGTATAGCATATTTTCAGCACGTTCGGCATTGAATGAGTCAGCGGTGACGAAAGACGTGAAGAATTCGCTGCAGAACGGTTACATGGCTCAATACGAAAAGGACTATCATGACCGGGAACATCCACCCCGTAAGACATCCAAATGCCAGCAATACGATGCGTTCAGGGCGTTCCATGATGCCGACGTGGCAGGCAATGCCAAGCCCCTCGGCACGAGCCCTCACATAACTCACCAGCAGCGCCCCCACCAGTGTTCCGAGTGAAAGTACAGCGCCTGCAATATGGTCAACTCCGTAGAAATATGCGGCAGCTCCCAGCAGAAGCGCCGCATCAGAATAACGGTCAAGAGTGGAATCCAGCAGAGCGCCGAATTTGGACGCTTTTCCATTCGTGCGGGCGACAACGCCATCAAGCATGTCGAACAGGCCGCCAAGCAGAATAAGGATTCCTCCTGCCTGCAGCTGCTGGGGGAGAACAACCGCAGCCAGTACCGTAATGCAGAAACCGGCAACTGTTATTACATTCGGACTGATCGAGACTTTTCTGACATACGGCTCAAGCGGTTTGTCGAGAAAATGTCCGAGCCTGGCACTAATCAAAACCGCACCATTACCTTTCGCGCCGATTCTGGATAAATGCTTCGACCATTTCGCGCGCTTCTTCGTCCGCATACTGCGTTCTCGGATGCTTCATGAAATAAGCAGAGGGAGAAATGAGCAGACCGCCGACGCCTCTGTCCTTTGCGACCTTGCAGCACCGGATAGCATCAATGACAACGCCGCTGCTGTTCGGGGAATCCTCCACAGAGAGCCGGAGTTCGACATGCATCGGAACATTGCCGAATTCATATCCTTCCATACGGAGAAAGCAGACCTTGTTGTCATTCATCCACGGCACATAGTCCGACGGGCCGATGTGAATATCGTCATTGCTCAGAGAATGGTTCACCTGTGAGGAGACCGCCTCGGTCTTGGAAATCTTTTTGCTCTTCAGGCGTTCTTGGTTGAGCATGTTCAGAAAGTCAGTGTTGCCTCCGACATTGAGCTGGTAGGTATGGCTGATTTTTACACCGCGGTCCATGAAGAGCTTTGCCAGCATGCGGTGGATAATCGTCGCACCAATCTGGGACTTGACGTCGTCGCCGACGAGAGGGACGTTCCGCTCTTCAAACTTCTTTATCCACGCGTCATCCGACGCAATAAAGACCGGAACGCAGTTCACGAAACCGACTCCGGCATCAAGGCAGGCCTGCGCATAAAACCGCGTCGCCTCCTCCGAGCCGACCGGCATATAGCTTACTGCCATGTCAGCGCCGCTCTCTTTCAAAGTCGCAACAACATCACACGGCTGCATATCTGAGGCGATAAACCGGCGATCGTCAGGATAGTTCGCCATGTGCCGGGAGATGCCATCAAGGACCGGCCCCATCCGGACCGTCACCGGAAAGTCAGGCAGATTCGGAAAAAAAACCCTGGTACAGTTCGGCTTAGCAAAAAGCGCCTCCCTGAGAGGACGGCCGACCTTGCGAACATCAACATCGAATGCCGCTACAACCTCAATGTCGGCGGGAGCATATCCTCCAAGATCATGATGCATAAGACCGAGAGCGCGGTCCGGACTGTCGGCAGGTAATGCTTTATAGTACTCAATGCCCTGAATCAGAGAACTCGCACAGTTTCCAACACCAACAACGGCAATACGCACCTTCCCCATGCTCTTTATGTCTCCTGTCCTCTTTTTCTCTCTGAGTTTTCAGCTGCCAAAAAACCGGTTCGCACGCTCCATTCGTAACTGAAGCTTATACTAACTACAAACATATTTTTATAAATTACAGTAAACACTTCTGTCAAGCAAACCGACAGGTCGGCTGGTCCTTTTCATGCAGTAAATATAGTTGCCCGAAGCGGTCGGGCCAACACATAAGCAATGTGAGCCTCGAGCAGGGCATCAAGCTCAGCAATGAGATGATCGCCGACCAGGAAGCGGTCGATGGTAGCAAAGCGCCAGTTCAGCATGCCGCGAAAAACCCGGAGAGCCCCGGCTGAAAGCTCACGGGCCTCATCCCGGACCGCCGAACAATGCTCACACAGAATCGAACCGTGAGCAAGATAAAAGTGCTGCGGACTCCTGTCCGATGAAGATCCGCCGCACCGGCCGCACATCTCCAGCCCCGGCAAATATCCGCATATCTGGAGAAAGCGCATTTTATAGTACAGAAAATACAGGTTCTTCCGTCCGCTCTCCAGCTTTGCAAGCGCCTGTATCATCAGTCGGAAAGCACCCTGATTGGGCTCCCGCTCCGGCAGAAAACGAAGATTCATCTCAAGCAGCTGAGAGGCGCGGACAAACGTTGCATAGTCCTCACGAAGCGTCTGAAACGGCCTGAGAATATCCGACTGGGTCAGCCGCGGCAATTGCGCATCTTCACGGCCCATCACCGCAATGCGAGAGTGCGTCAGCGGCTCCAGAGAGCTGCCGAAACGGCTCCTGATCTTGCGGGGGCTTTTCGCAAAAGCCTTAAGAATGCCATGGTCGCACGTCAGATAGGTAACGATAAGATCCGCTTCGCCAAAAACCGCAGTCCTCAGAACAATGCCTTCCGTTCGGGTCAGCATAAAGCACACTGCTGCCGGCAGTGTACGGCATGAGTAGTAAGAAAAGGCGTCAACGGCGATCCCGTTACATCATAGTGCCGAAATCTTCAGGCTTGAGGTTCTTCAGCCACTCGTCAAGTTCATCCGTCTTGCGCACTTCAAGAACATTCTCCTCCACGAAAATAGGAGCATGAACCCGGAGCGCAACGGCAACTGCATCGGATGGCCGCGAATCCACAGCAATGTCCCGCTTCCCGTCAGTCCCATGAATGAGTGCGTAGTAGGTGTTATCGATGATTTCGGTTATTACGATTTTGGTGATGGAAACATTCAGCCCCTCAAATACATTTTTGATGAGGTCGTGCGTCAGGGGGCGGGGAGTAATAACCTTGCCGAGCGCGAGGGCAATAGCATCGGCTTCAGGCTTGCCTATCCAGATAGGAAGTGTCTGGAGACCGTCAACCTGCTGCAGAAGAAGAATGTACATACCGCTTCGCGGATCAAAAAGGAGCCCTTCAACCTTCATTTGCAGATGCATTACTCGAACCCCAGATCTTTCAGCGCCCGCTCATCGTTCCGCCAGTTCTTCCGGACCTTTACCCAGAGCTCCAGAAAGACTCTGGCACCGAGAAGTTGTTCAATATCTCCGCGGGCAGCTGTGCCGATTTCCTTCAGGCGTGCGCCATGTTTCCCTATTATAATACCCTTCTGGCTATCTCTTTCAACATATATGTTCGCCTGGATAGCTACAAGGCCGTCCTTCTTTTCCTTCCAGGTCAGAATCTCCACGGCGACGGAATACGGGAGTTCGTCGTCGGTCTGCTGCATAATCTTTTCACGAATCGCTTCCGCAGCCATAAATCGCTCGGCCTGATCCGTCAGAATATCATCCGGATAGAGTCCCGGCCCCTCAGGCAGGAGCGGCAGCAGCGACGTGAGCAGACGATCTATGCCGTCACCTTCAAGCGCCGAGATTGGAATGACCTCCCTGAACGCATAGAGCTTCGTATAGACATCGATAACCGGCAACAGTTCCGGTTTCTTGATAGTGTCCACCTTGTTGATAACCAGAAAGACCGGCTTCGGGAAATCGGCAAGCGACTCGAGAATCGCCTTGTCTCCGACAGCAGGTTGCGATGGCTCAACAAGAAAGAGTACTACATCCACGTCATGAAATGTGTCTGATGCCTCACGCACCATACGTTCGCCAAGCTTATGGCGCGGCTTGTGGATGCCGGGCGTATCGAGAAATACTATCTGCGCTTCAGGCACATTCTTGATGCCGGCGATGCGATTTCGGGTCGTCTGGGGCTTCGGGCTGACAATGGCCACCTTCTCACCGAGCAGAACGTTCAGAAGCGTCGATTTGCCGACATTCGGCCTTCCTATCAGCGAGACATATCCGCAGCGGAATGCTGTCATGCAATCACATATCAGGAAAGCTTTGCGACCGCAGCCGCAATTCTCTCAACACCCTTTTTCAGAATTTCCATGGAAGCAGCGTAAGAAAGGCGGATACACTTGTCATTGCCGAAGGCTTCGCCGTGTACGAGAGCGACATTGGCATCCTCAAGCAGGTAAAGGGCAAAGTCGAGGGATCCGCTGATCACACGAGTACCGGCCTTTTTGCCGTAGTGTGCCGAAACGTTCGGGAATGCATAAAATGCGCCGGTCGGTTTCATGCATTTGAAACCGGGAATTGCATTGAGCGCATCGACGAGATAGACTCTGCGCTTGTCAAACTCGGTATGCAACATGGCAACAAAGTCCTGCGGTCCCTTGAGCGCCGCAACAGCAGCTTTCTGGGAAATCGAGGCGGGGTTGGAGGTTGACTGGCTCTGGATATTCGTCATCGCCTTAATCACATCCTTCGGTCCGGCAGCATAGCCGATACGCCAGCCGGTCATGGCATGTGACTTGGAAAGACCATTCACAACAATAGTCCGGTCTTTGACCTCCGGGCTGAGCGCCGCAACGCTGTAGTGCTGCATGCCGTCGTAGATCAGCTTTTCATAGATTTCGTCAGAAATGACATACAGATTGTGCTTCACGGCAAGTTCGGCAACCGCTGCAAGCGCAGCCTTGTCATAGGAACATCCGGTCGGATTGGACGGCGAGTTGAGAATAATCGCCTTGGTTTTCTGCGTAATTTTAGCAGCGAGCGCCTCCGGACGGAGCATAAACTGGTCATCTTCATGCGTTTCGACAATCACCGGCCTGGCATCATTCAGCAGCACCTGATCCGGATACGAAACCCAGTATGGCGCCGGAATAATAACTTCATCGCCCGGCCCATAGAGCGCCTGCGCTATGTTGTAAAGACTATGCTTTGCGCCGCAGGAAACGATGATCTGATCCTTCTCGTATGTAAGGTCGTTGTCGGCTGAGAGCTTGGCAATAATCGCGTCCTTCAGCTCCTCAATGCCTCCGACCGGCGTGTATTTTGTAAAGCCGTCCCTGAGAGCTTTGACGGCGGCTTCCTTGATATGTTCAGGAGTATCAAAGTCCGGTTCCCCTGCGCCAAAATTGACAACATCAATTCCCTGTGCTTTCATTCCCTTCGCCTTGGCATCCATGGCAAGGGTCGGAGAGGGCTTGATGTTGCGTACTCTTTCTGACAGCATAATAATTCCTCCTTCGAATTTATCTATCGCGCAGGATGTGTTATCCGACACGTCCGGAATCTTTCCGCAACATCAGACTCCGGCGGACAGGAATGACCGCTGCATTGCAACGACGTGAATATTATAACAGTAATCATCGCTTCAGACTCTGCTCGCACCAAGCTCTTCCGGGGCTATTCCCGGACAAGGTGCCGTTTTGCGCGCCGTCCCATGGCAAGCAGTATTTCGTAAGGGATAGTTCCGGCGCGTTCGGCCCAGTCGGCTGCCGTAATGGTCTGCCCGCCCTGCGTTCCGATAATAACCACGTCGTCTGATTCATCTACCCCGGGGATATCGGTCAGGTCAACCATGGCGAGGTCCATGCAGACACGGCCAACAACTGGCGCACGATTTCCTTTGACCAGCACTTCGCCGTTATTGGAGAAACAGCGGAAAAAACCGTCCGCATACCCGGTCGCCAGCACACCTATTACGCTTCGGCGCGTTGTGTGCCAGGTTCTGCCGTAACTTATCGGGTTGCCTGCATCCACCGTCCGAATAGAGACAAACCGCGTCGTAACGGTCATGACGGGCTTCAGGACGATTGTCCCTGATACCGCTTCATCGGATTCAAGCGGGGAATAGCCATACAGCATAATCCCGGGACGCACTACGTCAAAATGCGCCTCTGGCTTGCTCATGACCGCCGAGCTGTTGGCAATATGAAAGCACCGAGGGCGCAGGCCAGCGGTGGTAAGCGATTCCCGAAGGCTGCGGAACTGCTCAATCTGCAATGTTGCAAATGACGGATCGCGCAGATCCGCCTCCGAAAAGTGGCTCATGACTCCTTCTACTTCAAGCCCCGGCAGCCGGGCAATCTTGAGAATATCGGCAGCAGCGTCGCCCTGCAGACCGAGCCTGCCCATGCCGGTATCGACCTTCACATGGATGCGCAGCAGCCGGCCACGTCTCTCCGCCTCACGGGAAAGTGCCTCTGCCTTTGGGTAATCAAAAACGACCGGAGTCAGATTGTCCTGAAAAACAGCGTCGACATCGGGGTCGAAAAAAACAAGAATCGGGGCTGTAATGCCTTCTTCACGAAGCTGGGCCGCCTCATCGCAATATGCGACGCCAAGCAGCGCTGCCCCCTCTGCAACAAGAGTACTTGCAATTTCAGGAGCTCCGTGCCCGTAGGCATCGGCCTTAACCACGGCAATGACAGGTCGGTTGTGTGCGAAACGTCGGACAGCTCCGAAATTATGGGAAAGAGCCGGAAGATCAATCCCGGCCCGAAGACCGCTGCTCACGCCATTAGGCTTTCTTTTCTGCTTCGGGAGAGTCCTTTTTGTCGCTGGCGTCCTTCTTGGGAGTCACGTCTATACTGTCAGGTTCGCTTGTAGCCTTTTTGAAATTGCGGATGGCATCTCCCATGCCTTTGCCTATCTGCCCGAGGCGCGATGCGCCAAAAAGAATAATCACAATTATGAGAATGATGACCAGTTCCTGCATACCGAGACCAAGCATAGTATCCCTCCTCATTTAGACATACGAAAGGTCAATCATGCGGACACGCGTGATTGCTCCAGAGAGGCAACCGCAGCAGCATAATCGTCAACCGTATTTATATTAACAAAACTCCTCCCCCCAGAGTCGATTTTTTTCAATACCGCTTCGGCAACGAATGCGGTACGCACCTCTTCAAAAAACCGGAGCAGCGCAACCTTGTCGGCACAGACGGCAACTCCAAGCGCAGGCAGAACGCTTTTTGCATACACCGCAATCAGCGGCTGCGGCCTGCCATGAAAAACCGGAACAACCGCGTCCACGGGCCCCTCAGCGGCTGCACGGCCATAGTGTTCACAGATGCATGCAACAACGTCATCAGCCGCAAACGGCATGTCGCACGCCAGAAAGAAAGAGGCGTCCCCGTCTGCATGGAGCAGGGCAGCATGCATGCCGCTCATAGGACCCCTTGAGGGCAGGACGTCGCCAATCATCGGGATACCAAGGTGAAAATAGCGCTCAGGCTGGTTCGTGCTGAGAAGCACAGTCGGGAATCTCTTCCGCAGGAGACCGACCGTTCGCTCTATGATGCAAACTCCGCCGAGTTCGATAAAAGACTTTAGGGACGGGTAACGAGTGTTCTGACCGCCTGCAAGGATCACCGCGGTACGGACACTGCTCATAGGACAATCAGGCCGGCATAACCGACAACCTGTTCAAAATCGCCGCTCACCTCGCCCGAAGTGGCATACCGCACCTGCCGTACCCGTTGTGCCCCGAGAGCCCTTGCGGCAAACAGCATAATCGTGGAGGGATAGACGCCGCACATCGAAATGCGCTGTTCATGCACCGTTTTATACAGACCCTCCGGGTTGAGCGCCGCAATGTGCTCCAGCGCAAGGTGGTCCATCCGACGGGCGGTTTTATCACTGACATAGTGGCTCATGTCAGTGCTCGCAACCATCGTCACTTCATAAGGAGTCTGCCTGATTGCAGCGGCAATCGCCTCTCCTACCGACTTACAGGCCTCCAAAGAAGCATGCATGACGGCAATCGGCACGATTGCAGCGTCTTTCGCTGTCTCCGCAAGAAACGGAAGTTGCACCTCGAGCGAATGCTCCCTCATATGGGCAGCCGTATCGGACTGAATGAGACGGCACTCCGCCAGAAGCAGTTTCGCGAGGGCTCCATCAACAGGGAACGTTGCCGTCGGAATCTCCCACGCGCCCTCTTCATACAGGGCAACAGGGGCTCCCATTCCCGTATGATTCGGTCCAAGCAGCACAAAGGTCTTCGGCGCTGTTATTGCCGAATACACCGCACCGGCCACTGCGCCCGAATACATGAACCCGGCATGCGGAGCAACAATGCCTATCGCCAGCTCCCTGGCCGCTGTCGGATCAAGATACTGTTGCACCTGCCGCTTCAGGCCGAGCTGCGAAGCAGAGTAGAATTGCCCCGCCACTACCGGTCGGCGATTCATTCCGCGTAACTCTCTTCGGGTTCATACGGGATATCGGTGTGATCCGCGTACTTCGTGCAATGCGCCATGAAAGTGAGATTCACCGTTCCGGTCGGACCGTTTCTCTGTTTCGAGATGATGATTTCCGCCCTGCCCTTATGTTGGGTTGTTTTGTTATAGAGTTCATCCCGGTAGAGGAAAATGATAACGTCGGCATCCTGCTCAATGGCGCCCGACTCGCGCAGATCCGCAAGGCTCGGCCGTTTGTCCGTTCTGCTTTCAACCCCGCGGTTCAGCTGGCTGAGCGCAATGACCGGCACCCGCAATTCCTTTGCGAGCGCCTTCAGGCCGCGCGAAATCTCGGAAATTTCCTGTTCGCGCCGCTCTGCGTTGCCCCGGCCACGCATGAGCTGGAGGTAGTCGACCACAATCAGACCAAGTCCGCCATGCTCCATCTTGAGGCGGCGTGACTTGGCGCGGACTTCCAGCACCGTCACTCCGGCAGAGTCGTCGATAAAAATCGGCGCTTCAGCCAGCCGGCCCGCTGCATTCGTCAGCTTTGGCCAGTCCTGGCGGCCGATAAACCCCTTGCGCACACGCGAGGAGTCAACCTCACTCTCGGAGCAGAGCATACGCATGGCAAGCTGTTCTTTCGACATTTCGAGACTGAATATTGCCACCGGCTCCTTGCTTTCAATCGCAACATGCTGAGCGATATTCAGCGCAAACGCGGTCTTGCCCATACCGGGACGTCCGCCGACGATAATCAGGTCGCTCTGCTGAAACCCCGCCGTCATCTCATCAAGGTCTTTGTATCCGGAAGGAACGCCGGTAATCGCTTCTTTTTTGCCGTACAAGTTCTCGATGGTCTTAAACGTATCCTTGATCACCTCTTTCAGGCTGACAAACGACACTTTCGTTCGCTTTTCCGCGATATCGAAGATCATCTTCTCCGCCTGATCGACCATCTCTTCCGCATCCTGCGTGTCTTCATACACCTTGGCGACAATCTCGGTCGACGTCCGGATCAGCCCGCGCAGCAGTGCCTTTTCGCGGACAAGTTTGGCATGGTATCTGACATTTGCGGAGGTGGGAATGCTGTTGGCAAGATGCGAAAGATAGGGAACACCGCCGATTATTTCAAGATCACCGTTTTTACGGAGGGCATCGCTGAGCGTAATAATGTCAATAGGTTCATTACGCTCAAAGAGATCAATCATAGCACGGAAAATCTTCTGGTGAGATCCTTTGTAAAAGTCTTCAAGACTGACATGCTCGACCGCTTTCGGAAACGCCTCATTGTCAAAAATGACAGCGCCCAGCACCGACTCCTCCGCCTCGAGATTCTGGGGGGGGAGTTTATCGATTGCTACGTCCCTCTGCATTGCGGTCGCCTCCGAATCGGAAATGAAAAAGACAGGACGGCTTGAACGCCGGCCTGCCCCCTGAAGCATGCTGATTATTCTGCGACGACCTGAATGTTCAGTTCGGCGGTAACTTCAGGGTGCACCTTGACCGAAACCGTATAGGTGCCAAGCCGGCGGATAGCCTCTTCGAGGTGAATCTTCTTCTTGTCAACCTCGATGCCGTCCTTTTTCAGGGCCTCAGCAATATCCATGGCAGTGACGGAACCGAACAGCTTGTTCTCTTCCCCCGCCTTGGCCATAATCGTAAGGGTCTTGCCCGCAAACCTGGCGGCAACGGACTCCGCATCCGTCCTGATCTTGCCTGCACGGTCCATAATCTGGCGTTTAGTGTGATCAAACGCCTTTACATTCCTCTCATTTGCCTCAACCGCCAGCTTTCTCGGGAACAGGAAATTACGGGCATATCCTTCCTTTACCGAAACAACCTCGCCCATCTTGCCGAGGTTTTTGACGTTCTCCTGAAGAATAACGTTCATCTGTGGCATACTCCTTTCGCATCCGGGAAAATATAGAGAAATTAGTTTACCTGAATCAGGCGCAAAGAATCCATAGAAAGGATGCAACCGGCGAAATCAATGACCGCGGTTTTTTTCACCCCTTTGCCGCACAACTTCATAAAGCAAAACCGCAGCCGCTGTCGCCACATTCAGGCTTTCGGCATGCCCGTATATGGGAATGCGGAGAGCCGCAGCGATATGCGGCCTGAGCTCTTCTCCGATGCCGTGTGCCTCGTTGCCGAGAACTATCGCCAGCGGACGGCAGAGGTCTGAAGAAAAGCAGTCCTGCTCAGCATATGCGTCTGCAGCAACCAGGGCGAGGGCTCGCCGGGCTGAATAAGACGTGAACTCGGCTGCTCCTGCGAACACCACCGGAACATGAAAAATGCTCCCCGCGCTGCTCCGCACTGCTTTCGGCATAAACGGATTGGCGCTTCCGGGCATCACAATAAGAGCATCGGCGCCGACGGCATCAGCAAGACGGACAAGAGCGCCCATGTTGCCGGGGTCCTGAATGCGGTCGCACACGACAAGCAGCGGCGCATCGGAAAACCTTACCTCGTCGAGTCGCACCTGAGAACGGGAGACGATTGCTGCGATGCCCTGCGGAGTCTCGGTATCGCTCAGCCTGGCCATCACCGAATCCGCGACCTGAAAACAGCGGCTCCCCGCCCCAACGAACTGCACGCGCTTCAGAATTGCGATTCCCCCGGAACTGCACGCGAATGCTTCCGTGAAAAAGACCTGTCTGAGTGAACTATGCTTCGCAGCAAGCATGGCTTCAAAAAGGTGCGGTCCTTCAATAAAGAAGTCAAGTCCTTCTGACTTCGCATGCCCGTCGCGGATTCTGACGGCATCCTTGATAAGCGGGTTTGATGAACTGGTGATGCGTCCCGTCTGCATGCCTACTCCCAATGAATCTGAATCGGCGTCGGAACGAAGGTCAGTAAGAATATGATCAGCGCAAAGATACCGAGCAGGCGGCGACTGTTTTCAAGACGCTCGTTCCAATGATATACCGGAGGATGATCAATCCCGAGAATAAGCATGAGAATGGCCCAGACTCCCCAGCCCGGCCAGCCGACATCCCACAGAAATGCAGCCGTCCCGAGTGCTCCGAGAACGCCGACCAGCATGGCGGAAATCGTCCCATGCCGTTTGCCGAACAGTGCATACAGGATATGGCCGCCGTCGAGTTGGCCGATTGGGATAAGGTTCATGGCGGTGATGAACAGACCAATCCATCCGGCAAATGCCACCGGATGGAGAAGGATATCGGTATTGGCAGGCAACGTGCCGACAACAAGCCACGATAGAAACGTAAACAGCAGCGAATCACCGAGGGTGATCATCCCCTCTGCCTGCTCAAGCGAAATAACCGGCGACAGCCCGAGTCCGATGATGCACGCAACGACAGAAACCAGAAATCCGGCAACCGGCCCGGATGCCCCGATGTCGATAAGCGCTTCTCTGGTCATAATCGGCGATTTCATCTTGATAAATGCGCCGAAGGTGCCGATAACCAGCGGCGGGATGGGAGGCGCAGGAATGAAATACGGGAGCGTCGCCGATGTGTTGTGCCGCCGGGCTGCGAAATAGTGGCCGAACTCATGGCATAAAAGGATCGTCATGAGTGTTCCTGCAAACGGCACGCCCGCAAAAATCCCGGCAGGATCTGCCAGCAGATTTGCGCCGCTCAGGAGCGCACCGGCAGTGAGCGTCGTAAGACATGTTATACAGAAGAGAACAATGTGTACGTGCGGGATTCTGGACATGAAGGTGCTCAGACCGCTTTGACGCCGGCAAGAGCGCCCTTGAGGTCATAGTCATAGGCAGCGGTTATCTCGACTTCAATGACACTGCCCTGTCTCAGTCCGGAAGTTCGTGAGCGCGGAAGCCCGGTTTTCCTGCTGTTTTTTACTTCCGATCTTCCACTCTTGAGTTCTTCCTTTCTTTCAATAATGACGACTCCGTCTATTTCCGGCGCCTGGGAGTCGAGCCGGGCAATGATAATATCGTCGTCAGTCTCATCAACGACAGCGCGCAGAGTTTTGCCGACGAGGTCCCGGTTTTTCTCGAGAGAGATGAGCGCCTGCCGTTTCATCATTTCATCAAACCGGAGATCCTTGATCCTGGCCGGCACCTGCCCCGGAAGCTTTGCGGCAGGAGTTCCCTCTTCGCGTGAGTACCTGAAAACACCGAGCCGGTCAAATCGAACCTCTTCGATGAAATCGACAAGTCCATGAAAGTCATCTTCCGTTTCACCCGGAAATCCCGCAATGAAACTTGTGCGGAGCGTCACTCCCGGAATCAAGCGCCGGATTGTCCGAATCAGCTTCAGATACTCCCTGCGGGTTCCGCGGCGGCCCATCAGGCGAAGGATACGGTCTTCGGAGTGCTGGAGCGGAATATCCAGATACTTGAGAATCTTCTCCTCGGCAGCGACATACGCAAGAAGCTCTTCCGGAATCTCCGTCGGGTAGAGATACAGCAGACGTATGCGGAAATCGCCCTCAATGGCGACCAGTTCCTTCAGCAGCGAAAGCAGAGAACCGCCCCCCCATTCTCGGCCATACTGAGAAATATCCTGAGCGACAAGAATCAGTTCACGCGCACCGCGCTCGATGAAAGCACGGGCCTCGCGTACAATCAGCTCGCCCGGCAGGCTGCGGAAGCGCCCGCGAATCGACGGGATGACGCAAAACGTGCAGCGCTTGTTGCAGCCATCGGAGATTTTCAGATACGTGTATGACGGCTGCCAGAGCGCCGTCTCCTGCAAATAGCCGTATAGCTGCGCGGTATCCTGAGGCAGAGCAACGCCATCCGTTATTTTCAGCGATCTGCAGAACCCGGCAATCCTGTCAGACTCGCCGAGCCCGAAAATGGCGTCTATTTCGGGAATCTCCGTTTCAAGCTCTTTCCGGTAGCGCTGCATCAGACAGCCGAACGCGACCAGCTTCTGTTCCGGCTTTTTCGTCTGGCTGAGTTTCAGGATCTCTTCAATCGACTCTTCCTTCGCATCCTTGATAAACCCGCAGGTATTCACCAGGATGGCATCTGCTGCCCCCGCATCGTCAATAACAGTAATGCCCTGCGCCGCAAGCTGCTCGGCAAGGTGGCGGGAATCGGTCACATTTTTCGGACACCCGAGAGTCACAATTGAAACAGTCGTCATGCCCCTATTTCTTTCTTTTTTCATGCTGTTCTCTGCTCACCGTTCACTGTTCACCGTTTCTGGCAAAATGCTCATACCCTTGCGGCTGAAGAGGGCTTTGTATGCCGTCAACGCCGACAACAATACGATTGCCTTCGGTGATCTCTCCGATACAGGTTACCGGAATGCCTTCGGTTCCGGCCGGCTTCGAATCCGGCAGCTCAGGAGCGGTAAACAGCAGTTCATAGTCTTCGCCTCCGGCGGCAGCCCACGCCATCGCATCGCACCCGATGAGCGCGCCAACCTGCTCCATCGCTGATGAACGCGGCAGACGATCCAGATAGATTGTCGCTCCGACTTCGCTTTCATCGCACAGCCGCGAAAGATCGATGAAAAGGCCGTCGCTCACGTCTATCATGGCCGTTGCGCAAGGTGCAATGCTCTCCGCCGTCCGGGCCAGCGGCAGCAGATGCCGCCTCAGCACATGATCTGCAACCTCCCATGCCAGCATTTTTTCATTCACGCGCAGAGCTTCCCCCGCGCCTGAATCAGGAGGCATACCAGAAATACGGCGTCGCACCACTGCGTGTCCGGCAGCGGAAATCAGCTTCAGGAGCGCAAGACCGCATGCCGAATCACCGAGCGTGCCGGTCACATAAATACGATCGCCGGGCCGCGCTCCCCGGCGAGTGACAAAGGTTTCTCCCTCCCCGATAACAGTGGCTGACAAAAAGAGGTCATTCCGCACCCCCGACATGTCTCCGCCGATAAGGGATATGCGATAGTATTCGCATGCGGAGGCGATTCCGTCATAAAACTCCTCAAAAAAAGCCTCGTCGGATTCCTGCTTCATCCCGACGTTCAGCAACAGATAACGGGCGCGAACGCCCATTGCCATGATATCGCTCACATTGACCGAAACAAGTTTAAACCCGAGGGCAAACGGAGATGTATACGCAAGATCAAAATGCACGCCTTCGGCCATAAGGTCGGTCGTGACCACAAGGCGCGAAGCCTCCGAGGCAAACACAGCCGCATCGTCGCCGATCGGCACCAGTACCGACCGGTCACGCTGCAGTGCAGTGCTAAACCTTTTTCTTACTGCCTTGAGAAGCGCCAGTTCGCCGACGCGGTGCAGCTGCACGTCCGGAACCTTTCTGCGCCGGTGTCGATGCCCTAGGCGCGCCGGAGTTTTTCTTGTCGGGCAGGCTTTCGGCCGGAGCTTTTGCTTTTGCCACACGCGCAAGTGTGCAGAACGCGGTCTTCAGCACATCATCCATTGTTTCGGCCAGCACAAAATGCATTCCCTGTTTTACATACTTCGGCAAATCATCAACGTCTTTCTTGTTCCGGTGCGGCACGACCACCGTCCGCACTCCCACCCGTTTGGCAGCAAGCGTCTTCTCCTTCAGGCCGCCGATAGCCAGGACCCTGCCCCGGAGCGTTACTTCGCCCGTCATCGCCACATCGCGCCGCACCGGCTTGCCGGTCAGCGCCGACGCAATGGCGGTCGCCATGGTAATGCCGGCTGAAGGGCCGTCCTTCGGAATCGCTCCGGCAGGCACATGAATATGCAGATCAACCGTTGAGAAGGTATCTTCGCTGATGCCGAGCTCCCTGCCCTGCGAACGCACATAGCTGAGTGCAGCCTGCGCCGACTCCTTCATGACGTCGCCAAGCTGGCCGGTCAGTGTCAGAACTCCCTTGCCTTTCATGACGGTCGCCTCGATGAAAATAATATCGCCGCCCGCCTCGGTCCACGCAAGACCTGTAGCAACGCCAACTTCGTTCTTCTTCATCTCTTCTTCCGGAAGAAATTTTGGAACCCCGAGATATTTATGCACGGTTTCTGCAACGATGGTCACCTTATCCAGCTTGCCCTCGGCAACCTGCTTCGCCACCTTTCTACAAAGGTTCGCAATCTCGCGCTCGAGACTGCGCACTCCCGCCTCACGGGTGTAATGAGAAATCACCTGGCGGATTGCAGAATCCTCAAATTCCAGCATTTTCGACGTAACCCCGTTTTCTTCCCTCTGCTTCGGCACGAGGTACTTCTTCGCAATCTGCAACTTCTCCTCATCCGTATAGCCGGAGAGATAGATAATCTCCATCCGGTCGCGCAGCGGCCCCGGAATGGTATCCGTCCTGTTGCCGGTTGTTACGAACATGACGTTTGAGAGATCAAACGGCACCGCAAGATAGTGATCCGAGAACGTGTTGTTCTGCTCCGGATCGAGCACTTCCAGAAGAGCGGACGACGGGTCGCCCCGGAAATCGGAGCCGATCTTGTCAATCTCGTCCAGCACGATAACCGGATTATTGGTGCCTGTCTGCTTGATGCCCTGCATGATGCGGCCCGGCAAGGCGCCGACATACGTGCGGCGATGTCCCCGAATCTCGGCTTCGTCGCGGACCCCGCCCAGTGACAGCCGCATGAACTCGCGTCCGAGCGCCTTCGCTATGGATCGGCCAAGCGACGTTTTTCCGACGCCCGGAGGACCGATGAAGCAAAGAATGGGCCCCTTCATTTTTTCTTTCAGCTTGCGCACGGCGAGGTACTCGAGAATGCGCTCCTTTACTTTTTCGAGGTCATAATGGTCTGCATTCAGAATCTTCTGCGCCGTCTTGATGTCTATCTGATCCTTTGTGCTCTTTGACCAAGGAATCTCTGTCAGCCACTCCAGATACGTCCGAATCGTGCCTGCTTCAGCGCTGTCCGGATGCATCTTCTCCAGGCGGCGAAGCTGTTTCTCAGCCTCTTTCAACACCTTTTCCGGCATCTTTGCTTCTTCAATCTTTCTCTTGAACTCGCGCACCTCTTCGGCGCGCTCATCAATATCGCCCAGTTCCCGCTGAATGGCTTTCAGCTGCTCGCGAAGGAAATACTCCCGCTGGGTCTTGTCGATTTCTCCCCGCGCTTCCGTCTGAATCTTCTGCTGAATGGTCATCAGCTGAATCTCGCGCGTCAGAATCTCGCCGACCTTTTTCAGACGACCGATAGGATCGGTCATTTCAAGAATCTCCTGCGCCGCGTCCGTCCTGAGCGAAAGGTTGGAGGCTACGAGGTCGGCAAGTCGGCCCGGATCATCGAGATTTTCGATAACTACCATGACATCGGGAAGAATTGACTTGCCGAGCGAAACAACCTTGTCGAGCTGCTCCTTCACGTTCCGCAGCAGCGCTTCATGTTCAATACTCATGTCCGGCTGTTTCTCTTCCGGCAGTTTTTCGATATCGCCGACAAAAAAAGTTTCGTTCTTATTGACAGCAGTTGCGCGTGCCTTGGTAAGCCCCTGAACCAGAATTTTCACTCTGCCGTCCGGCAGTTTCAGCATGCGCATAATCATACAGATCGTGCCGACGGCATAGAGATCGGCCGGCTCCGGATTCTCGACGCTGATATCCTTCTGGCTCAGCAGCATGATGAGCCGGTTGGTGTTCAGCGCATGATCAATTGCCTTAATCGAGAGCTCCCGCCCGACAAAAAGCGGGATAATCATATAGGGAAATACAACGATGTCGCGCACCGGCAGAACCGGCAGCGACGAAGGAATCTCCATCGGCTGCTCAACTGCGCTCCCGTTGTCCGGTTTTTCTGTTTCACTCATGAAATTGTCCTCCCAGTTCAGTCATTGCTGCTCGATCGGAATGGTGATCCATTTTCCCTTCAGTTTCGGGAATCGAACCGTAATCACGCCATTCCGATACCGTGCCGTCCCTTTTGTGCTGTCAACGGCAATCGGAATATTCATAATCCGCCTGAACGCCCGTGTCTGGCGCTCCATGCAGAGAAACCTGCTCCCTTCATGCACAGGAGCGCTCAGGTTCTTCTGCGGCTTGTTTTCAATAATCAGAAAGTTTTCTATGACCTGAAGCGAAACACATTCCGGCTCAATGCCGGGAAGTTCGATTTTGAAGACCAGTTCTGTCTCCGTCTCATAGAGGTCCGCAAGAGGACACGACACCGGGTTGTTGTACAGCTCCATCGAGCAGAATGCCATGCGTCTCACTTCATCAAGGAAACACGCTTGCGAAGATATTCCGCGAAGTCAGCCCCCAGTTCCTGGTTCCTGAGCGCCAGCTCCACCGTAGCCTGAAGGTACCCGAGTTTCTCCCCGGCATCAAAACGCTTCCCTTTGGTCGGAATGCCGTAAATGGGTCGTTTCTTCACCAGAGAACGCAGTGCGTCAGTCAGCTGAATCTCGCCGCCCGCCCCCGGCTTCACTTTTGCGAGATGCTCAAATATATCATTCGTCAGGATATAGCGCCCGATAATCGCCAGATTCGACGGCGTTTTATCCAGCGGCGGCTTCTCCACCATGTTGCGGATTTCGATGACCCCATCAACCGACACTGCATCGACAATCCCGTATCTGTTGACCCGGTCTCGCGGAACCTCTTCCAATGCAATGACCGGAGCCTTTGTCTTTTCGTGCAGAGCGATCATTTTTTTCAGCAGCGGATAATCAGGATCAATCACGTCGTCACTCAGAATGACCGCAAACGCCTCATCTCCCACAAACGGCTCGGCGCACCAGATGGCATGGCCGAGCCCGAGCGCCTGCCGCTGGCGAATGTATGCAAACTTCAGATGATTCAGGCGATTTATCGACTCGAGCATCTTGCTCTTGCCCGATGAACGGAGACGATCTTCCAGCACAAAGGCGCTGTCGAAATGGTCCTCAATCGCCCGCTTGTCCTTGCCGGTAATGATGATGAATTCATCAAGCCCGGCACACATCGACTCCTCCACCGCATACTGAATCAGCGGCTTGTCGACGAGCGGCAACATCTCCTTGGGCGACGCTTTCGTCGCCGGCAGAAAGCGCGTGCCGAGTCCTGCGGCAGGAAGCACTGTTTTCCGTATCTTTTTCATGGGTTACTTTATTTTAGCACGAAAAATGCCGGAGACGAGACTCGAACTCGTACAGGGTTGCCCCCGAGGGATTTTAAGTCCCTTGTGTCTGCCATTCCACCACTCCGGCGTGAGCAAGATATTCTCTATTTATCAGTTACTTCTAACAAGCCTACAGTATCATGAAGTGTATTTCAGCGTCAAAACTGTCTGCAGTACGCTCACAGATTGAGCGTTATTAATATACATGATTCGACTGTTTCAGTGCTTCCCGCAACCATGGCGGGTCAAGCGAAGATTGACATGATAGCGCTTCTTGTTCAAGCCCTCGAAACTCTTGGACCACAGCTTTGGACTCCTGCTCTTCCCGAACATTCAGGTGCATTTCATATGGACAAATCGGGGCTTTTTGACGATTCCGTCTGCTGCTGAGATCGTTTCTTCATGATGCGCATATATTTCTGCTGCCCCACGCACTCACGCGCTGACGGGCACCATTCAATGCAGGACGGCAGCATGTCGCGGGTTATGATCTGCCTGCACTCCTTGCAAGCCATATCGGACTCGTCGCTCCAGATCTCATTTTTCTCATAACAGAAGGGACAGGAAATATCTTCAGGATACGGAGTGCGGATTTCCCGGCTGCCGGGACAGCTTTCCCGCATTGCTTATGCTCCCCAGCGTCTGAATAAGTCGTGATCAATCCCCATGGCATCAAGGATCTTCCCGACAAGGAAGTCCACCATCTGGTCGAGTGACTTCGGCTCCTGATAAAAGGCAGGGACAGGTGGTGCAATCTTTACGCCGATGCGTGCAAGTTTCAGCATATTCTCAAGGTGGATTGCGCTGAAAGGCATTTCCCGCGGGGCGAGCACAAGGGGGCGCCCTTCTTTCATCGTCACGTCGGCAGCTCTCTCAATGAGGTTGTTTGCATAACCGCACGAAATTCCTGCCAGGGTTTTCATGGAACAGGGGACGACGAACATTCCGTCGGTCCTGAACGAACCGCTGGCAACCGGCGCATTCATCTGGACGTCTTCAAAAAAATACACTCGATCTGTCCCGAACTGTGTGCGGATAGCCTGCTCCGTATTATCGGCCCAGTCGATTCCGGTCTCACACCTGATAATCGGAAAGGTATTCCGCGAAATGAGAAGATGCACTTCAGCCTCC
This sequence comes from Dissulfurispiraceae bacterium, assembly GCA_035477855.1. Lineage (GTDB taxonomy): Bacteria > Nitrospirota > Thermodesulfovibrionia > Thermodesulfovibrionales > Dissulfurispiraceae > JAAYUK01. The sequence continues at coordinate 589 of DATIKF010000220.1, read as the reverse complement.
CTGACAAGCTCTTCAAGCAGGCGTATGCCGAGCACTGACCCGCTTGCTCCGGTGATGGCGAGAACGTAACGTTTCATGCTGCTATTATACCTCCTTTGCATCATGAAGCGACGCGCCGATTACTGCCGTGTCTTTTTCCACTCCGGCTCCCATATTTCAACCAGCTCGCGGTATGAGATGCCGAGCGCGTCACGAAATGCCTGGTCCGGGTCGCCCGTCTGTCCGAGTTTTTTGAGCAGCTGCGTTACACGGTTGATACCATAGCGGTCAATCAGATATGCCACGGCAGAATAGCTCTGCCAGTATGCGAGGCCGACCAGCCGGATATCGCCAAGGCGAGCGAAAGATCCGTTGTCATGCAGTGCGGTAAGGGGAATGTGCTGGCCGGTACGCTGAGGCCATCCGCCCGAAAAATATTCGGCAAGTCCTTCGTTTAACCACAGAGGCGGGGACGCCGCAAGTGTGTGAACAAGCGCGTGGGTGTATTCATGGAAGAGAACGCGGCGCAGCTCTTTTTCCTGTCCTTCCGCGCCACGCACCGGAATGCGGATTACGCCGTCGAAAATGCCGTACGCTCCGCCTGCCCATT
>DATIKF010000219.1:0-9818 GCA_035477855.1 Dissulfurispiraceae bacterium | reverse complement strand
CAGGTTGCTGAAAAACTCTTCAAAGGAGGAAGCTCAGTGCGGTATAGTTAAAGGACGCCAAATATCAAGGAGGATACGTGCGAGGCATCAACGAACCACAAGGGGTCATGTTTCATTGTTTCAGCCTGGACAGCAGAGTGCCGCAAGACCATCCACTGCGTACAGTTAAAGAGCATACCGATGCCATTTTGAACGATCTGAGCGAAGTATTTGAGCAGATGTACAGCACGACGGGCCGCCCCTCTGTACCACCTGAACGCCTTTTGAAAGCCCAACTCCTGATAGCCCTGTTCAGCATCAGATCTGACCGTCTGTTTTGCGAAATGCTGGACTACAACATACTGTATCGATGGTTTCTGGACATGAACCTTGAAGAAGCATCGTGGGATGCCAGCACATTCACCAAGAACCGTGATCGTCTGCTTGAACATGATGTAGCCCGGCAGTTTTTTGAAGCAGTTGTGAAGGTAGCCAAAGCAAAGCAGCTGCTCAGCGATGAACACTTTACCGTTGACGGCACACTGATAGAAGCATGGGCAAGCATGAAGAGCTTTCGTCCCAAAGACGAAGACCCGAGCAATCGGCCCAAGACCGATAACGATAGAAGCAATCCATCGGTAGATTTCCACGGGGAAAGGCGCTGCAATGAAACGCACCGAAGCACGACTGATCCTGAAGCGCTTCTGATGAAGAAGGGCAAAGGCAAAGAAGCAAAGCTATGTTTTGGAGCTCATGCCCTGATGGAGAACCGTAATGGTATTCTGGTGGACTTTATTGTTACCCCGGCAACCGGTGATAGCGAGCGCATAGCAGTGCCAATCATGCTTGACCGGCAGAAACTCAAAGGACTGCGGCCCAAGACGGTCGGCGCGGACAAGGGCTACGACACCAGAGACTTTATCAAGGAACTCAGAGATCGGAAGATCACACCGCATGTTGCCATGAATGATAAACGACGAGGAGGATCGGCCATAGATGGCAGAACCTCCAGACACGCAGGGTATGCAATCAGCCAGAGACTCAGAAAGAAAGTGGAAGAGATCTTCGGATGGCTGAAAGTCGTCGGAGGATTCCGGCGAACACGGTTCAAGGGCGCCCAGCGGACGGAATTACAGGGACTGTTTGTTGGAGCTGCATACAATCTGGTCAGGATATCCCGACTGCTGACGTTGCAAGCGGCAACTCCATGAGGCCAAAGCCCCTACCTGCAGCATCCCAAACCCTGATGAGCATATCAGGGAGGCAAAATCAGACGGCAGCTCCGCACATGTTGCCCTCAAATCCATGGTCGGTTAGCTCACTGAGCCAGTTGTGCGTAAAAATGCGAGTTTTTCAGCAGCCTGTTAGGTGGCCGCTTTTTTCAGCTGGACTCTTTTTTTTCTCCACGGTTCCCGTTGATGCGTGAATTGGGCTTATGCTGTTTGCCTTCAGTGTATTGATTGTCCTGACCGAAGAAAGGAGGAATCTTGTGGTCCGTCAAAGGAGGATGCGCACTGCCTGATGAGCGGCGGTCATGAGCGGGATGATGCAGCCAGATCCTTTTTGCAGAACTTTTTTACATCACTTCGTGAAAAGAAATAAAGCTGGCACGCATAGAAAAGGATGAACAGGCCGTTGAACAGATAGATAAATACAACAGCCACCGGATTTGCGGCAGTTTTCAGCAGCCCCCCCGGATACCGTGGCAAGCAGCATCTGGAGCACCGAAAAACAGGCAATGCCGCAAATCAGCGGACGAACCCAACTCCGTCTCAGTCCCCATATAATGAGCAGATAGAGAGGAAAGCTGAGCAGGTCTTCTATGTACCCGCGAACATCGCCTCCCCTGCTGATCGCAAGAATGCTTTCAATAAAGGCAAAGGCAAAAAGGACCGCAACAATGGCGTAGCAGACAAGAAAAATGCGGAAGAAGATCGTCAGCCGGGCATCATTCAGAACAGGGAGCATGGTATGTTCTGCACGGCATCAAGAAGATTCCGTAGCCTCAGACCAGCTTTGAAAAGTCGGCAACGGAAAAAGCTGTTTCCTGAAGTGCCTGAATCAGGGCGAGACGATTCTCCTTGATCTGTTCGTCTTTATCCATGACCAGTACTTTATCAAAAAAGGTATTGATAGGTGTAGCCAGGATTTTGATGAGCTCTATCGCTTGGGCATATTTCGATGCGGCGACCGCCGCATCGATAGACGGTTTTGCCAGCAGGAACTCAGACCAGAGGTGTTTTTCCTCGTCCTGAATAAACAGTGCCGTATTGACCCTGGGCATCCGCCTCTTGGAAGCGATGTTGTTCACCCGTTTCATAAGTTGATGGAATGTCTGATAGTCATCAGCTGTTTTGAGTTCAACAAGCGCATCTATCCGCGCGCGGATTGCGGATACCGGTTCAGTGCGCACGAACCCGGTAACTGCTGCGACTATATCATACGCATAGCCGTGTGACTGAAGCAGCGGGTCCAGCCGCTGCTCAAAGAACTTCAGCACGTCGTCAATAATTTTTGCCTTGTCACACCCCGGATATGGCTGGAGAGCCTTTTCGAGAATATCCGCAACACGCAGGTTGCAATCAATCTGCGAGAGGATTGCGACAATTCCGATAACCTGCCTGCGAAGCGCAAAGGGGTCTTCAGTGCCGCTTGGAGTAAGGCCGATCATGAAGAATGATGCGACATTGTCAAACTTGTCGGCGAGGCTCAGAACGGCACCAAGGTCTGTCTCAGGAAGGTGGTCACCCGAAAATGCAGGCAGATATTGTTCTCGCAGTGACTGAACGGCTTCCGCGCTATATTCGGCTGTTTCAGCCGCATAGTAGCTTGCCATGATCCCCTGCAGCTCCGGAAACTCAAAGACAACTCCGGAGACAAGGTCGTTTTTTGAGATGAGCGCGGCACGTTCTGCTTCAGGTGCTTTTGAAGGGGAGCATTTTTCGGCAATGAAGCGGGCGAGCGAAGCAATACGCAGCGCCTTTTCATGAACGGTTCCCAGTTTTGCATGAAAGGTTACACTTTTCAGTTTTTCCTGTCGTTCCGCTATCGTCGTATTTCTGTCGGATTTATAGTAAAAGCGCGCATCTTCAAAGCGGGCATGCAGTACTTTCTCAGCACCTTTTTTGACTATGTCGGCATTGTCCGATCGGGTATTGCTGACGACGATAAAGTGGTTGGTCAGCTTGCGGTCTTTCCCGCGGACCGCGAAGTATTTCTGGTGGTCTTTCATGACGGTAATAAGCAGTTCTTCCGGCAATGCAAGATACTGAGGATCAAAAGTACCGAGCACCGGCAGCGGATATTCGACCAGAAAGACAACATGATTTAACAACGCGTCGTCTTCTACCAGAGCGGCATCAACACTCTGAACCAGCTTCTGCGATCCCTCAAGAATCATCTTTTTCCGTTCCTCAGGATCGACGATGACCAGATTGTTTCTGAGGAGATTGACATAGGTGCGATCTTCTCTCAGTTCGAACGAAGCCGGCGAGAGGAAGCGATGCCCTCTTGTGAGCGTCTTGCTTTTGATGCCTTCGATCTCAAACCTGACCCGCTCATTCTGATACATCGCGAGAATCCAATGAATCGGCCGAGCGAAACGCATGTCACCAGACCCCCACCTCATGGACTTCGGGAAGTTCAGCGCGAGAACAATCTTCGGCAGGAGTTCCGGCAGCAGTCCGGCGGTCGGATTGGCCGCCTCTTTTACCTGTGCAAAGAGATAGGATCCTTTCCCTTTTTCCCTGCGCTCAAGCTGGGAGACTTCAATCCCTGCTGAACGGGCAAATGCTTCCGCTGCCTTTGTCGGATTGCCGTTAGCATCGAAGGCGACACTCACAGGCGGGCCCCAGGACTCCTTGTCATTTTCGGTTTGGCACGGCGCAAGCTCCGCAATGAGAGCCAGGCGGCGCGGTGTCGCATATGCGCGCAACCGTCCGCAGGGAATGCGGTATTCGCTGAAGAGGGATCCGGAAAGTTTCTTGAGACAATCAATGGCATGAGGCAGAAAACGAGCAGGAATATCTTCGGTGCCGATTTCAAACAGAAGCCAGGGATATGTCTGTTCAGGTGCGGTTGTCATTGTTGTCTATTCACTTGTCAAGAGCATAGGGAATCCCATATCTTCGCGCTGTTTCAGATATGCCTCCGCACAGAGTTTTGCGAGTCCTCTGACACGTCCGATATATTTCGTCCGTTCCGTAACCGAGATAACTCCGCGTGCATCAAGCAGATTGAAGGTGTGCGAGCACTTGATGCAGTATTCATACGATGGCATGACGAGCCCGACTGCATTCAGGCGGCGTGCCTCTTTTTCGTACCAGTCAAACTGTTTGATGAGCAAATCAACGTTGGATTCGTCAAAATTGAAACGCGAAAATTCAATTTCCTCCTGCTTGTGCACTTCACCGTACTTTATGCCCTTTGCCCATTCGATTTCGAAGATAGTGTCAATATCCTGCAGGTACATGGCAATGCGCTCAAGTCCGTAGGTCAGCTCAACCGAGATCGGCTTCAGATCGATGCCGCCGACCTGCTGAAAATACGTAAACTGGGTGACTTCCATGCCGTCCAGCCAGACTTCCCAGCCAAGACCCCATGCGCCAAGCGTTGGCGACTCCCAGTCATCTTCAACGAACCGGATATCGTGCCTGGTTGCCTCAAGACCGAGCGCCGAAAGGCTTTCCAGGTACAACTCCTGGCTTTCCAGCGGAGATGGCTTCAGAATAACCTGATACTGATAGTAATGCTGAAGGCGGTTCGGATTTTCACCGTAACGGCCGTCGGTCGGGCGTCTGCAGGGTTCAACATAGGCGACTTTCCACGGCTCCGGACCGATAACCCTGAAAAAAGTGGCTGGATGAAATGTTCCCGCACCGACCTCAAGGTCGTACGGGTGGAGCAGAAGACAACCCCTCTTTGCCCAATAATCGTTGAGCTTTGTGATGATATCCTGAAAGTACATGAATTCCCTGTGTTTTTTCCGCTGCGACTCGGCGCATACCCGCTCAAAAGTGAGCACTCATATTATCTAATAATCCGGTCCTTTGTCAAACCGATTTGCAGTAGCATCTGAAAAGAAGCTATTATAAAAGCTATCAGTGAATCGGATAATCTCTATTCAACGCAGTCCGGTTCCATTTTTGAGCAGAGAAAGGAAGCAGTAAATGACGTTTGAAGAGTTAGGTTTATCGAAGGAAACCCTGAAGTCCGTTGTGGCGATGGGGTTTGAAGAGCCGACGCCGATTCAGGCCGGGACCATTCCGCCAATCCTCCAGGGGAAAGATGTTATTGGTCAGGCGCAGACCGGCACCGGAAAGACTGCAGCGTTCGGCATTCCGATTGTTGATCGTTGCATGAAAGGGAAAAAGCCGTTTGCACTCATTCTCGAACCTACCCGCGAGCTTGCGATGCAGGTGGCGGAGGAAATAAACAAGATAGGGAAATACAAGCGAATTTTGGCGCTGCCCGTTTATGGAGGGGCATCAATCCTGAACCAGATTAAGGCGATGCGTCGTGGCGTTGACGTTATTGTCGGCACACCAGGGCGGGTACTTGACCATATCGGGCGCGGCACTCTCGACCTTTCAGATGTGAAAATGGCGGTTCTCGATGAATCCGACGAGATGCTCGACATGGGCTTTATCGATGACATCAAGGAAATCCTGAAGGCGACGCCGACCGAGCGCCAGACGCTGCTCTTTTCGGCCACCATGCCTGAACCGATATTCGATATTGCAAAGCGCCACATGCGTACTCCGGAGAAGATCCGCCTCAGCCCTAAAGACATGGTCGTTCCGGAAATCAAGCAGGTTTTTTATGAAGTGAGGATGCATGAGAAGATTGAGGCGCTCGCCCGCCTGCTCGATGTGGAAGACACTGAGCTCACCCTCATCTTCTGTCACACCAAGAAGGACGTTGACGAGCTCTGCGGAAAACTTCAGCAGATAGGCTATAATGCCAGCGCCCTGCACGGTGATTACACGCAGGCCCGGCGTGATGAAGTGATGGACAAGTTCAGAAAGGGCAAGATCGACATCCTGGTCGCCACTGATGTCGCGGCCCGCGGACTGGACATTCAGAATGTCAGCCATGTAATCAACTACAGCATCCCGCAGAATCCTGAGAGTTATGTACACCGTATCGGCCGCACGGGCCGCGCCGGCAAATCGGGAATCGCCATCACGTTTGTGACGCCGCGAGAATATAACTCCCTGCGGTTAATCGAGCGATCTGCAAAAACGACTATCAGCAGGAAAAAACTGCCCTCCCTTCAAGATGCTCTTCGTGCGCGGGAAAAGAGCGTTGCAACGGAACTTGCCGAGGTAATACGAGAGAATCGCCATCAGAGCTTTGTTTCTGTCGTGGAGTCCCTGACTGAAGAGTTCAGTTTTGCTGATATTGCGGCGGCAGCTCTCTTCACTGCATACGGCGAACCCCGGACTTCCGAAGAGATTTCATCATTTGACCGCGGTTCTGAGCGCGGCAAGGTAAGACTGTTCATGACTATCGGACGCAAGGATAATATCCGCATTCCTGACATTGTCCAGTCCATTGCGCACGAGGCGAAGGTGCCGTCTTCAAAAATCGGTTCAATCAAGGTATTTGATAAATTCACCTTTGTCGAAGTTCCTGCCGAAATTGCGGATCTCATTATCGGCTCGCTCAACGAGATCATGGTCAAAGGCAAACGGGTTCGCGTGCGGCAGGCTGAAGAAAGAGGGCAGGAGACCGTCAGAAGGTAGCTCGGACGCATAAAGATGTATAAGTCAATTGTCAGAGCGAAACTGGAAGAAATATTTTTTCGTTCCTTTTGAACGTCCGGCTTCCGCGCTGATTTCATTGCGCTGATTGACTTTTAAAAACAGAGCATTTTAAAGTAGTACGTCCCTGGGGGAGGTTACGGCCTGAGAGTTTCCCGGTATCGGGAAAGACCCCGCGAACCTGATTCAGGTAATACTGGCGTAGGGAACGGGAAAGACGGACAGGCGGCATGCCTCTATTCCTTTTCCGGGGATAGAGGTTTTTTATTGAGGAGTTCGTATATATGAAATTGATATTAAATGGTGAGCCGCACGAAACTTCGCAGAAAACCGTCAACGGGCTGCTGGCGGAATTGGCAATACAGCCGGAGAGGGTGGCTGTTGAAGTCAATCTTGCGATAATACGGCGCGTCGAGTTCGACCGCTTTCAGCTCAATGATGGAGATGCTGTGGAGATTGTGAACTTTGTGGGCGGCGGATAATTCGGTGAGACTTTCCCGGGCAACTGATTTTCGCCTGTACCTCATTACCGACACGTCGCTCTGCGGCGGCTTTGAAGCTCTCTGCCGTTCAGTGGAAGCAGCGCTGGATGCCGGTGTGCGAGCTGTTCAGCTGCGCGAGAAAGGTCTGCCGGTGAGAGATTATCTGGCCCGCGCCGAAAAAATGCGGGTGTTGACCCAGCGGTATGGAGCCCGTCTTTTTGTCAATGACCGCGTTGATATTGCAATTGCCGTTGATGCCGACGGTGTGCATCTTGGCAAGACGGGCATTCCTCCCTTTGCCGCGAAGTCGGTTTCCGGGCGTCTTCTCGTCGGATCTTCGACGCACAGCGTGGCGGAAGCCCTGTGTGCGGAAGACGAAGGGGCCGATTTTATCACGATTGGTCCAATCTTCAATACCCCGTCAAAGTCCCAATACGGCAAGCCGGTCGGTCTTTCCGTGCTGCGCGACATCATCACCGCAGTAAGCTTACCGGTGTACGGCATCGGCGGGATAAAGACACACAATGCTCAGGAGGTTCTTGAAGCCGGAGCATGCGGTATTGCTCTTATCAGCGGCATTTTGGCTGCATCCGATTCACGGGCGTCAACTCTGGAATATCTCAAACTGACAGGAGAAGATCAATGACACGGATAGAACAGGCAAAGCGGGGCATTATTACTGACGAAATGAAACTGGTAGCGGCTGTCGAGGGTCTTTCTGCTGAGCGACTTGCGCAGGATATCGCACTGGGCGTATCAGTCATTTCCCGGAATACCCTGCGGAATATTGAGCCGCTCGGCATTGGCCGGGGCATGAGAACCAAGGTCAATGCTAATATCGGAACATCGAAAGATAAGGTTTCCTATGACGATGAGATGAAGAAACTTGAAGTCCTCGTGAAGTTTGGCGCGGATGCCGTGATGGACCTTTCCACCGGTGGAGCTATTCGCGATCTCAGAAATGAGATGATTAAGAAATCGCCTGTGTCTATCGGGACTGTGCCGGTGTATGAGGCAATCGTTAAGGTTGTCGAACGGTATGGCCGCATCGCAAAAATGACACCTGATGACCTTTTTGAAGTGATTGAGGACCATGCTGCCAGCGGAGTGGACTTTGTTACCGTTCATTGCGGTGTTACGATGAGAGCGATTGAGCGACTGAAAAAAGAGGGACGGATACTGGATGTTGTCAGCCGTGGCGGCGCATTCATGCTGGAGTGGATTATCTTCAACGAACGTGAAAACCCCCTTCTTGAGCAGTATGATCGCCTTGTCGGCATTGCGAAAAAATATGATATGACCCTGAGCCTCGGCGACGGCTTTCGTCCTGGCTGCCTTGCCGATGCGACCGACCGCAGTCAGATTGAAGAACTCCTGACACTCGGCGAGCTCTGCCAGACCGCGCTTGATGCCGGAGTGCAGGCAATTGTTGAGGGACCGGGCCATGTTCCGCTCAATCAGGTTGAACTGAACATCAAACTTCAGAAAGAAATATGCAAGGGAGCGCCGTTCTATGTGCTCGGTCCTTTGGTCACAGACCTCGGCATGGGATATGACCACATTACGTCGGCCATCGGGGGCGCTATCGCAGGTGCTGCAGGAGCTGACTTCCTCTGCTATGTGACTCCTGCCGAACACATTCGCCTGCCGAATCTCGATGATGTGCGCGACGGCGTTATCGCATCGAAGATCGCCGCACACGCTGCCGATATTGCGAAGGGAATTCCGGGTGCGATCGAAAAAGACAGGAAAATGGCTCAATGTCGCAAGCATCTTGACTGGGAAGGGCAGGCTGCCCTCAGCTTCAATCCTGACATGGTCCGTGAATGGCGGAAACAGCTGCCTCCGAGCGTGAAGGAAGTCTGCAGCATGTGCGGAGAATTCTGCGCCATAAAAACGGTGGACCGGGCTCTGCGTGGGAAGCAGTGAACGCTCTCCGTGCTTTAGACCGGGGAGCATTCACTTACCAAACATGATCAGGATTTAACCCAAAATTGTCATTAGAGAAGCGAAGGGAAAGAAACGGGCAGGGTAAAAAAAGTGAATCCCCCCGGGTTTACTGGAGGCTTTACAATTTGAGAGGATAGAGCCATGAAAAAGACAACGAAGTATTCCCCAGAGGTTCGGGACCGGGCAGTGCGGATGGTATTTGAACAACAAAAGGAACACGGTTCGCAATGGTCAACTATCGAGTCAATAGCCGGCAAGATTGGCTGTACTGCGGAGACCTTGCGGATGTGGGTACGACGCGCAGATGTCGACCAAGGGATTCGGGGCGGTCTCACCAGCACGGAGCGTGAGAATCGTGAGCTGAAGCTCGCCAATGAGATATTGCGCAAGGCGTCGGCTTTTTTCGCCCAAGCGGAGCTTGACCGCGGACGGAGATAGAGGCGTCGTTTATTGATGAACACCGGGCGGAGTATGGGGTCGAGCCGATCTGCGGTGAACCGCCGTGCCCCCTGCTGTCAATAGTAGACCCCAAAGCCATCAGGCTGCGAGCAGCTCTTTATAGAACTGTCTCTCATAGGCAGCCGGCGACAGGTAGCCAAGCTGAGCCTGTATGCGCTGCCGGTTGTAAAACACTTCGATATGT
>DATIKF010000218.1:0-2753 GCA_035477855.1 Dissulfurispiraceae bacterium | reverse complement strand
AGAAATTTCTCGGATCGACAGGCATTCGGCGTGCAGACGAACAATATCCATCACTGGCCCGCCTCTCAGCAACCGGCCCTCACTCCATTGGTCTGGTATGAGGACGGTTTCGCTAGTAGGGGTGGGTCACCTTTCCACCGGCTCTACTGGGTCATTCTACGACCGGCCGCGAGACGTCCTTGAGATCGCCCGGCAGACCCACCACGCCCCCCGGTCCGTCGACTCGTACCTCAAGGCGTTCGACGGAGTCCTGATCCTGCACCTCTATGGGATGGACCCTGTACTGATGGCCACCGTGCTCCGGCGTGGGGAGTACTTGGTCAACGAGTACCTTGACGTCATCACCCGGTACCTCAAAGATGCCGAGACCATGCGGGAATACCTTCGAAAACAGGGAGTGCAACTGCCCCCTAAAATTGCATATAGCGGTTGACACTGTAGGGCGAAGGGAGTCGATCTCCAGGCACAGCATGTGGAGCTGGTCCGCCATGTTCATCCACCGCGAAGATCTGTGGCATTACCAGGCAACTTCACAAAACAGATACTCGCTTAGGACACACCGGACTATGAACGGTCCGGACCAGGATACTAGGTACCTGTACCGCCCCGGCTGGACGACATGCCATCCATCGCTTAGGAAGACTCTTGTGTCGACCACCACGCTCTTGAGGAAGGCTAGACTTCCTAGTTCAGGGAACACAGTTTCAACGGGAGCAGTCTCGAAAGAACTCAGTTCTTCCTCAGACAGCAGGTTTCGTGGGACAAACGATACGAGTGAAGGCTCTTGGAGCATAGGCTCACTGCATTCAAAGGCAGCGTGGCCGCGAGCGAGCTTGAGAACCACGTTCCGGACACGGGCCACGTCGGCTTTCCACATGACACCATTTTCCTGTCGAGAAGACTGAATGAGAGCCCTGATTGACGGTTCATTGGCGAAGATGCGCCGAATCTTTGGTCGGAGAAAGGAGTCGGGGTCGGTCGAGCCGACCAGGGCGGACTCGATGAGGTAGGCAAGGTAGCTCTCGTCTTTCGAGAAACTGCTGTTACAGGGACTGCACGCCCCCACTACAGGCAAGTTGTCCGGGTAGGGTTCGTCCAATAGGACTCGTGAGGGCACATGGTCGCGGGTGGTCGGTTCTCTACCGCAGTATACACAGACTGCAAACCGCTCATCTGCGAAGAGCTTCCTCGGGTCCACAGTTGGCGCCTCGCTTCGTGCGACCTAACCACAAATGGTCGGATCGCATAAGATGGGGAACCTCAGTGTCCTGCCCTTATAGGCTCATGCTGTCACCAAAGCTCTTCCTGCTCCGGCTTCCGATACTTCGCATGGTCAGGAAGGCCGCCCTCAGTTGATCGGTGTCAAGGAGTACCTCAAGGCCGGCCAGTGCATCATCAGAATCTCTACCCATAGCACTCCTCCTGTGAGGCTCTGCCTAACGCTATGCCGTTGACCTGCAGGAGTCGAAGGCGACTGTCAGGTCAAACGGCGGGTTAGGCAGCGTGCTTCTCAATCCCCTCCGCCAACACCGTTGGGTTTCAATGTAGCCTTCCTCTACGTTGCCAAAGACTTCGTTGCGGTTAAACGCCCAGAAGGCGTTCACGCGCTTCGCATCAGCAGACACCCCAGACGATTCGGTACTCAGGCTCCTCCAAGGTTCCCGGCTCCGGAGGTAAGACTTCGGATTCGAGCGTTACAAGGCATCTCACTCCTGGGAGTCTAAGGACTGAGGTTAGGCTCTGACTGCACTCGATGATCTCAACGGACCAATCCGCCTCGTCTTGATTCGCCATCAGGGCGGAGGGCTTTGAGTGCAGTATGCACCACCAACGCGATCCGCGGCTCGGCTGACGCGCGAAAGCGCGGGTATCGGCAGCTCTATCGGAGGTGGCTACGTCATAGAAATGCTTGGCGAGCATCTCCAAGCCGATCTTAAGAAGGAGCCGCCAGACTGCGAGTGGTTCGGTTACTTCTGCCAGGAGGGGAACCTGGGAGACCTCTCCTGAGAGGATGCCAGCGGCAACTGCGTCGCTGCACTGACGCAGCTCAAGAAGTCTTGGGGGCCCGACGGGGCTTAGCGTTCCTATCATAGATGGCACCGCGATGTAGCGCCCCTTCTTTGTGGGAATGCTGGCGAGGAGTCGGAATTCGGAGAAGGGGAAGCTGCGTAGCGCAACTGCCTCGAGCTTCCGACCGAAGTATTGATTGCAGCGATCGCAGGTGATCTCCGCAGGCGCGACGGGCGATTGGGGGCCGCCGAGCGATTCCGGGACGATATGCGCGACACCTCTTGCCTGGTCGCGATTCCCGCAGAAGATGCACGCAATGGGTGTGGCGCTCACGATGCCTTTTTCCTCCGGTCTGCCTAACGTCCAGCGGCTCACCTGTAACGGCCGTTGGATCAGCCCTTCGCATTAGCTCAACTTCCCCCTCCGTGATTTTCCGCAAAGCTTCGGAAATCCCTGCGGGGAGCGGCTTTTCACCTATGCGGCCAACATTTCGATGAGACTACGACGATAGCCTTCCACCGAGTGCCACCAACCGACCTGTTGTAGCTCCTTCTGAATGCCCTGGCCCACCTCGCCCAAGGTCCACTGCCATTCGGTGCGGTGCTCTTCGCCCAGCTCGATCCAAACCCGACTTACCTTCAACTGGTCCCAGCGACGGAGCAGGAGTTCCACCTCTCGTTGCTCGCCCAGGGCCCGCAGCTCAAGCTCCATCTGCTGCACCAGGTAGTAGGCCAAAAAGCAGA
>DATIKF010000217.1:0-1581 GCA_035477855.1 Dissulfurispiraceae bacterium | reverse complement strand
TGCAGCGATTGAACTCAGGGATGGCGTCATCATCACCGGCAACAATTCACCCCTGATGCACGCGGCTTCGAGCCTGGTGCTGAACGCCGTGAAATACCTTGCAGGCATCCCGGACAAAATCAAGCTGCTGTCCGGGTCCATAACCGATTCGGTCCGGAACCTCAAAACCGATATTTTGAACGAAGGATCAGTGAGCCTGGATCTCGATGAAACGCTTATAGCTTTAAGCATAAGCGCGGCTACGAATCCCGCCGCCCAGCTTGCGATGGAGAAACTCAAGGATCTGAGATATTGTGAGGCGCATATGACCCATATCCCGACACCGGGTGATGAGGCCGGTCTCAGGAAACTCGGCATCAATATGACCAGCGAACCTCACTTTCCAACAAAGAATCTTTTAATGCTTTAACCCCAATACTGTTCACTTAAGTATATTTATTGTTGCATTTATGTTAGGATTTTGGGCCAGGAGGAATTCTTATGGCCCGCACAGTTGCTGAATTGCCGCCCGGAAGCCGCATCACGGACTATATTAGTCTGGGTGTTATTGCCAGGTATTTCCCGATCAGGAAAGTTAACGAAATTCTTTCTGATTCCGGAAAGACCAGCATTCGTCAAAGGGATCTGCCGGCGCATGTCGTTGTGTATTACGTTATAGCGCTGGCACTGTATATGCAGTCCTCTTATCGGGAAGTCCTGCGCTGTCTCCTTGAAGGGATCCAGTGGCTGCGAGACCCTGTATCCCCCGTGAAGGTTGCAGGAAAATCCGGGATTTCCCAGGCGCGAACCCGTTTGGGCTGGGAGCCGCTCAAGCGGCTTTTTGAAGCAGTAGCCGTGCCAATTGCCACAAAACAAACCAAAGGGGCATGGTACAGGCAATGGCGTGTGGTGAGTTTGGATGGCAGCACACTCGATGTCGCAGACAACGCAGAGAACGAATCCTTTTTCCGGCGTCCTGCGGCGAGTCGAGGATCCAGCGCCTTTCCCCAGATCAGATTTGCCGCTCTGATGGAAAATGGAACCCGGGTTTTATTTGCCGCCCACATGGATGGCTGTCACTCCAGCGAGATTGCACTGACCTGCAAACTCATACCATTTCTAAAAAAAGATATGTTGTGCCTGGCGGATCGATACTTTCTCGGTTACGAGCTCTGGGAAAGCGCCAGGGCTACAGGTGCCGACCTGCTCTGGCGTGGCCGTAAGAATTTGAGGCTGGATATAGACGCACGCCTGCCGGACGGTTCCTATTTAAGCCGCATCTATGCCGGCACATCGGATTGGAGGCGAAAGCGCAATGGAATCGCAGTCCGCGTTATCGAGTACTGTCTGGAAGGCGTAAAGGATGCGGAACCGATCTATCGCCTTGTAACAACAATACTTGACCCGGAAAAGGCGCCCGCCGACGAACTGGCTGCTCTGTACCATCAGCGGTGGGGCATTGGCGTGTCCAGACAAGGACACATCATCCAGTCGGTGAAAGACCGACCGAGGCTAAAAGACTCAGGCCTCGTAGCTTGGGAGGCGCCGTGGCGCGAAAGCAAGACGGCGGAGCCCTCCGACAAAATACTCGGAAAGGAATAT
>DATIKF010000216.1:0-1819 GCA_035477855.1 Dissulfurispiraceae bacterium | reverse complement strand
GAAAAAGGAAATTGAAGCATAACGCACACGGAAAATGATATAGCGTGTCTATAAAGACACGCTATTTTCCGGGTAAGTGCTTGGGAAGATGAAAACAAATGAATACGGAAAATAGAATCAACTTGACAGTATATAATACTATGCGGTATTATATACGGTAGGAGGACCCACATGACGCAAGAGGAACAGAAGGCCAGATGGAAAGCGGCTGTTGAAAATCCAGCTGTAATAAAAAAACATCTAGATGCGGTAAGGGCTGCAAGATGTAAAAAAATAAGGTGCGTTGAAACCGGAGTTGTTTACGATTCACAAACTGACTATGCAAAAATAGTAGGGGTAACTATCGGTATGGTCCAGGCTGTTCTTAAAAATAGAAAACATACCGTAAAGGGTTATCACCTGGAATACGTAAAATGAACCACGACGAATCCATCCTGCAATCCCAAATAGTTCAAGCCCTATCCCTGCACCGGATCTATTGCTTTGCCGTCTCCAATGAGCTGCTAGGCAATTCCCGTGGCGCGGCCCGCAAGATGGCTATATTCAAAGCCATGGGGTTGAGGTCTGGTGTATCGGATCTGGTCGTCGTCCTGCCCGGTCGGGTCATTTTCCTGGAAGTCAAAACCACGACCGGCAGACAATCACCGGCTCAGAAAAACTTCCAGTCAATCGTGGAAGGGCTCGGCCACCAGTACGCTCTTGTCCGGTCGGTCGATGAGGCTCTGGCTGCAGTCAAAAATAATGCTTGACAGATTGGTGGGATGGTTTATACTGGGGGACGTGTTATACCGAGCACTCGGTATGGGTAGCGCCTACGCTGACTAGCCACTGAAGGCTATGGGGTGCGTCATCAACGCACGTGCAGGCGATTGGATACGGTACACACAGTGCGGATTCGACTCCCGCCGCCTTCATCTTGCCATCATAGCTCACTTGGTAGAGCAACCGGCCTGTAACCGGATGGACGGGGTTCGATTCCTCGTGGTGGCTAGATCCTTGTCCGTATGGACTGGAAACATCTGCCCGGTGCTATGGCGGGCTGGCAGCTGGAAAGACAGCACTATAGTATAGTCGCCGGGGGATAATCCGTTGGATGCTCCCGGCATTTTTTTGACTACAAGGAGTTGTTTATGTTCTACATCGATCTGACTATCCAGACCCCGCGATATACGCCGGAGTCACTTTGTCAGGGTGTAGTGTCCAATTCCCTTTGCGACAAATGCACCAGGCTACGATTAGGCCCGCGTACGAAAGACCATTTTGTCAGCCCTCCCGGGCGCACCCATTCCTGCTCTTGCTACAGGAGAAAACCCGAATGAACATCCTGAAATACATCATCATCTACACACCCTTGGCTGTCCTGTTCACCGTCCTGATTATCCTGGCTCTCGGCCCGGCGTACCTTGAGTTCAGAGATTGGTGCAGACAAAAAAAGGCAGACGAGTACGAACAGAAGCACGGGTACAAGCCGAGGAAGAAACAGTACACCGGGGGTCACTTTTGAACTCAGCCCAACGCAAGGCCCTATGCACCAATGCCCGCACAAGCGGGCTTGACCGCGAGGATGTAATCAGATTGGCCAACGAACTTGAGATCTGGGTTGAACTGGCCCTCAAGGTTGAATCAAGCCTTCACGCTATGATCAAGAAGTGGGAAGGGAAGTTTACAGCATGAAGCGTTACAAGAGCATCATTCGTCCCAGTTCAAAAGACCCGGAACACAATATGCCGCTGTATCTCCGTATTTCATGCTGGCCGGTTCCTCAGTCAACTATGCGCTTGACAAAACCGGCAATCCGGGGTAAAGTTTAATTTATGGC
>DATIKF010000215.1:0-1729 GCA_035477855.1 Dissulfurispiraceae bacterium | reverse complement strand
TATTCTGTGGGTCGGATTATCCGGGGCTTGTGAAAAAGGTATTTGAACCAGGACGTAAAGTGCCTGACCCGCCGCTGTAACGGCGATTCTAGCAGCCCCATCTTTATTGCCAACTTTCGCGCCTGCTTGACGGTGGCTTGGGAATAAAGGTCTTTGTTGACCTTGAACAGCATCTCGTTTGACATGCTGGCAAGCCGTGCATCATCCAATCGGCGGGCCTTTGGAACGCGGAAATCCTTGACCATGACGTGATAGGAATTGATTAAAACGGCGCGGTCGCGGGCGGCTTTGAATCCGTTATTGTGTACTGTCATCTCAACACCTCGATATTGAAGTCGTAGTTTATATCAATCTCGGCCTGTATCGCCGCCTGTAGTTCCAGAAGATCGTCGAGCCCGTACCGCCGCGCAAAGGCGGCCGCAATGCCTGCCCATGTCCAGTCTGTGCCGTCGTTCAGATTGTCGAACGCGGCCTGAGCGCGGAAGCTGAAGTTAAGTTCGGCGTCGTCATCCATGTTAGTACCTCAATCCAGGAGCTCTTTATCAAGCTCCGATATTAACGCTCTAATAAATATTCCCATACTAAACGGCCCGTGTCTGCTCGCAAACGCCGCTGCTAGCCCCTGCCAGTCCCATCCATCGCCCCCTAGCAGGAACAGGTCATCAAGCCGCTGTTGCGATTCCTCGCTGAATCTAGGTTCTTCCACGCTAATATTTTTTTTCATCTTCACCACCTGTTCACAATCGGCATGGGATTGGCTGCGACGGGTTTAGTCACGCGAGCCGCCCGCCGTGCACCTTCCAAGGCATAACGCAATGCGTCTATGCAGTGATTGTCTTTATCCTCAAGGATCGGCAGTATCCTACCGGTCAGCGGATCTTCTTTGTACTTGTACAATGATAACTCATCCGCAAGATGTACGCAACGGGGATGCACGATGATTTGATACGATTTCAGGAACTCTATGCCGTCCTCGATTGAGTTCTTGCCCTTCACCGCCGGGTACATCTTGGCAAAGCCGTGTTTCCTCATGTGGCTGATCGTCTCCGGGCGTGCAGAGTCTGCGGTTATCGGCCATTTCTCAGCATCGGGAACCGTCATGAAAAGGCTTGGAGTATCGACAACCTCGCACCCGACCTGGTACGCTTCATGGTCAACGTATAGGCTTCTTCCGACAATGTAGCATCGCACAAGGACACTTGGGTCCTGCGCAAAGCCCCAGTCAGCACCCAGGTAGAATATTGAATCGGCTGGCGTATCGAACTCGTCAACCTTCCAGTTCTTGAAGACTCTTCGTTCCGAACTCTGGATGTACTGACCCAGCCAGACGTGCGCGTACTTGTCCGGGTTCGTCCGCTTGTCGTATTCCATCTCGATACGCAGCACTTCGGGGAACCATGGATTGTTGTCATAGTTGACTGGAATAACGACTGAGCCGGGCGGTGGATTGTCCGACCTGAGAAATTGGTCTATAGGATCTGTCTGCTCTCCGGGGTTCCATGCAAACCAAAGTTCACTGTCAGGCTTGCGTATAGTTGGCCTGAGTAGATCCAGACTTCGCTGTGAAAGGTTCTGCGCTTCCTCGACATAGGCACGATCAAAGCCCTCAAGTGATTTGATCGAGTCGCTGTTGTGGTTCTGCATACCTTCAAAAATTATTATCCCGTTGCCGAGCTTGTTTTTTATAACCCGGTCTTGGACTTCAAAAAGTGATGAAACTTGAAGGGAT
>DATIKF010000214.1:0-3192 GCA_035477855.1 Dissulfurispiraceae bacterium | reverse complement strand
TTTCGACTGCGTAAGCCAAGACCTCAGGTAGCCCAGGCCGATCCCGTCAAGGTCGATGGTTTTAAAAAAACTGCGGCGCTTGGCAAGAAAAAAGGACATTGAGATATGGAGTTTGGACGAATGCCATTTCCAGCAGCACGGTATACGAAGCCAAATGTGGGCGCCACCTGAAACAAAAGACCCGATATTGAAACATGCGCCTACGCGCAAATCGGCAGCGTGCTTCGGAGCAGTCAACATGAACACGGGGAAGTTCGTTCGGACTATCTGCGACAAGTTCAATGCGGAAACATTCGAGCTTTTTCTGAAAAAATTACTGCGCCACCGAACATGCGACAAACGAATGGTGATCATCCTGGATAACGCCCGATACCACCATGCAGTGCTGCTTGCTCCAATCGAACGAGATGGAAGCTCGCCAGGCGCATTGCAACACACAACCAATACTTTGCAACGCTGTTCATGTTGGTGGAGGCCGTCGAATCATGCTTCGACCAGTGGAAAAAACCAAACCAGACTCTAAAAAGATTATGCGGTATAAATTAAGTCGCTATGTTTAGCCTGCAGTCCTGTGACTCCGCACGGAACATTCCGGCACAGGCAAGGGTCCGCTCCGGCAACGCCTTCGTCTCCACACCACGCCTCAAGCACATGCCAGGGGCAAGCACATGCCTTCGCTCCTCCGAGCTTGTCCCCCGCTTTGCAGGGAGCGGGAGCTTCGGCAATGCTCGGCCAGGCGCCCTTACCCTACTATTTACTTTCACTACGGCTACAGATGATAATTTATGCTGTGAGGGGAATGAACCATATAGAAAACAACATAATTTTCAGGATGCGTTAAGATGGCCGGGCTTGAGGATCTGACTCGCGGGGCCTCTGTTAAAGGAATTCTTCCGGACTCTCTCATTACTGTTGTTGATGTTAAATGGCATGGCTCTGCTGTAGTAGAACTCACCTATAAAGATGTCTCCGGTCGTCTCGGACAGGAACTGCTCTATCGTGACCGTGAACCAACTATCGAGATCGTTTCTGTCGGAAGGCACTGGATCTTTGACGGTGACGGCGGCCTTTTAAGGCTCGTATCCGAGGCCTACAGAATCCGTCTTGCCTATCTCTTTGATCCTCTGCTTGCTGTTCATACGTCGCTGGTTGATCCGCTTCCCCATCAGATTACCGCTGTGTACGGAGAAATGCTCACAAGGCAGCCGCTGCGCTTTTTGCTCGCCGATGATCCCGGCGCAGGCAAGACGATCATGGCGGGACTCCTGATCAAAGAACTCTTGATCCGTGGGGATAGCCATAGATGCCTCATTGTCTGCCCCGGCAATCTTGTTGAGCAATGGCAGGATGAGCTTGACCGCCGTTTTGGGCTTCCCTTCGAGATCATGACGAATGACAAGCTTGAGTCGGCACGCACCGGCAACTGGTTTCTTGAGAACTCTCTTGCGATCTGCCGCCTTGATAAATTGAGCAGGGATGAAGACCTTCAGGCCAGGCTTGAGCAGACAGACTGGGACCTCGTTGTGTGTGACGAGGCACATAAGATGTCGGCGACCTATTTCAGCGGAGAAGTCAAATATACAAAGCGTTACAGATTAGGTCAGCTCCTTTCGCGGATCACCCGTCATTTCCTGCTGATGACGGCAACGCCTCACAATGGGAAAGAAGAAGACTTTCAGCTTTTCATGGCCTTAGTTGACGGCGATCGCTTTGAAGGCAAGTTCCGTGACGGTGTGCACGTTATGGATACATCGGACATCATGCGGCGTCTTGTAAAGGAGCAGCTTCTCAAGTTTGACGGGACCCCGCTTTTTCCTGAACGTCTTGCATATACCGTGAACTACAATCTTTCGGACGAGGAGGCCCACCTATACAGTCAGGTCACTGATTACGTCCGGCAGGAGTTCAACAGAGCAGATGCGCTCGAAAGCGAAGGTCGGAGAGGCACGGTAGGTTTTGCCTTGACGATCCTTCAGCGCCGCCTTGCCTCATCACCAGAGGCGATATATCAGTCTTTGAGAAGACGCCGCGAACGACTTGAAGCACGTCTCAAAGAAGAGAGGTTGTTGAAGCGTGGCGCAGAAGCCCACATAGCCGAAGCCCCCTCTCTTTCCACAGATGATCTTGAGGATATCGAAGATGCACCTGATGTCGAGATAGAGAATACTGAAGAAGTGGTTGTTGATCAGGCGACCGCTGCCCGGACTATTGCAGAACTCGAAGCAGAGATCGCCACCCTCAAAAATCTGGAAGCCCTTGCACTCAACGTCAAAAGATTAGGTACAGATAAGAAATGGGAAGAGCTCTCAAAGCTCCTACAGAATAATGCAGAGATGTTTGATTCAAGGGGCCACCGTCGCAAGCTCATAATCTTTACAGAGCACCGCGACACGCTCAACTATCTTACAGAGCGCATCCGTGCGCTTCTCGGTCGGCATGAGTCAGTTGTCAACATCCAGGGCAACATGGGGCGGGAAGAGCGCAAGAAGGCTCAGGGGGCATTCACTCAGGACAAAGAAGTGCAGATACTTGTTGCCACGGATGCAGCCGGCGAAGGCATCAACCTGCAGCGGGCACACCTTATGGTGAATTACGACCTTCCTTGGAACCCGAACCGGCTGGAACAGAGATTCGGACGTATCCACAGGATCGGGCAGACAGAGGTCTGTCACCTATGGAACCTTGTTGCTGCCGAGACCAGAGAGGGAGAGGTCTTTACCCGCCTTTTTGAAAAGATTGAGGAAGAGCGCAGGTCTTTAGGCGGACAGGTATTCGACATCTTAGGCAAAGTCACCTTCGAGAACCGGCCTTTGAGGGACCTCCTGATTGAGGCGATCCGTTACGGCGACAGGCCCGATGTCAGAGACCGGATCAATCAGGTTGTAGACAACGCATTGGACCATGAGAGGCTTCGTCAGCTTGTCGAAGAGCGCGCCCTTGCCCGTGACTCGATGGATTCAACCCGTGTCCGGCAGATTCGGGAAGACATGGAGCGCGCAGATGCGCGGCGGTTACAGCCCCACTTTATAGAGACCTTTTTCATGGAGGCTTTTAATACTACTCCGACACATAAAGCTCTTTTAACATTTCAATATCCTCACCAGAAGCTTAGAGATCTGGTGCCTGATATCAGGCAGCGACGGCATTTTCTTGATCCGTTGCCTTTGTCTCCACCGCTCAGAGGAGCGAAGG
>DATIKF010000213.1:0-3671 GCA_035477855.1 Dissulfurispiraceae bacterium | reverse complement strand
CTCCCTTCCGCAATTTCTCGTGGTCCAGCACGGATCCCATGACCTCGAGAAATTCATCGTCGAAAACGCAGACGTCTCCAGGATGCCAGAATTGCGGTTGGTCGGATAACCGCCGCAGGGCCAACCTGGCACTGTCCAGTTAAGTCAGTGCGCGAATTTTATTGTACATCGCCTACAAAACCCGGATGACATTGAACACTTCCGCCGTATCGTGCCGAGCCAGTCTCGTAGATTGCTGGATCAGATAACAATCCTGCGGGCGGGGGAAGCTGTAGTTGTGGGTAGTGCGTTCCATATCCCTTCTCGTG
The DNA here is from genome assembly GCA_035477855.1 of Dissulfurispiraceae bacterium. Classification (GTDB taxonomy): domain Bacteria; phylum Nitrospirota; class Thermodesulfovibrionia; order Thermodesulfovibrionales; family Dissulfurispiraceae; genus JAAYUK01. The sequence goes on along the minus strand of DATIKF010000213.1, from coordinate 3,363 downwards.
TCCAAATTGATCGGCCCGATCCCGAGCCAACGAGTGAGAGTTCCGCCCCCTATGTGGCGTGGAGCGATAAGGGGACGAGTGCGTTTAATTTGCAGGCAGCATTGAAGAACTGGGGGGTGACGGATAGTACGGGGTAATCGACATGACAGCGGTTGCCTTTGCCCACGTTCGGGGTGGTGAGCCAGGCTGGAGGGATAGATCTATGGTCGAACAGAACTACGTGGGTGTGGTTGGGCTGTCATATATATATGGCGAAGGGAACCATATTTAGATAGAAGGTTCCGCTGACGTGGACTACTGTTTCGTACTTATGACATAACAGTATGCGGGTTCTATGGGATGATACGGATGAACAACATAAGTGAAGACGACTTTGATACGTGGCTAGAAGCCAGGAACATCATTGATAGTCATTCATTCGAGACAAGCGGTGGAGTAGTCTGGTTGAGCAACGGAGTGCGTGTGAAGGATGCGTTCTGCGGCATGGTGTCTGAGGTGTTCTCGGCTGGAGGGTTCAACCGTGTCGAACTTCCCTCTCTTATCCCTCACGACATATACACGCGTCAGGTGCAACATTATGAGGGGCTTCGTCCGCTTACGTATAGCGTAGTGTCATCAGACGGGAGTACGGCACTATTCCTTCGTACTACATCAGAGACGCCCTTCACATATCTCTTCAGGGGTTGGATGACGCGGTACGGATTACCACTGCGGTGTTTCCAAATAGTGACAGTGTTTCGCCACGAAGCCTCGTCGCGAGTGAGACACGTGCTACGCGCACGTGAAATCGTGCCATTTATTGAGTCGTACTCTGCATATAGTAATGTTGAAGGGGCAAATGCCCAGGTGTTGGCGGAAACACAACTGTATCAAAAGATACTCGATAATATGTGTATTCCGTATCTACTCACTCGTCGGCCCATGTATGATACATTTCCCGAGGCACGTTATACAATGGCGTTCGATGTCATACTCCCAAACGGGAGTGTATATCAGATCGCAACGGTACATCATCTGGGCGATAGTTTCGGGCGAGCATTTGACGTGCGGGTGGATAGCGGGGCCTATATCTGGCAAACGTCAACAGGCATAAGCGGACGCGCGATTGGGTGCATGCTGTCAATGCATCGCGATGCAGTAGGGGTAGTCTTACCTTATGCTGCGTCGCCATACCAAATTGCGATCACAACCGCTCATCCGGCTCATACAGGGAAGGGGCGTGATCTGATTGACAAGTTAGTCGCACTGCAAGTGGTCAACCCAGACTGTGTGTCGATATGTGATAAGTGTAATCGGCACAAATGGTTCGGACAAGGCGGTTGCCTTGAGGTCGCAGTCAACACGGACTCTGGCGTAATCACATGTCGTAATGGCAAGACTATCCACGCACATGCGTCGCATCTTGTGGAGAGTATCCAGGCTGCTATTGGTAGTCATACAGAATGGCTTCGTAAGCGGGCTCACAGTGTAATGTGCGAGCACTTGTCGGAGATGCCAATGAAAGCAGCTCGTGAGCAAGGCTATAGAGGTGTTGTCTTCAGTTCGCATTGTGGTGAAGAGAGTTGCATGGAACGGACGCAGGAGGCGTTGAGCGGTCAAGGGAAGATCCTGGGCGTAATGGAAACAATAAGTGCTACACATGGAGTGTGCGAGTTCTGTAGGAAGTCCGCGGCAACGCGAGTTGCGATCGCGATGGGTAGTGATGTCGATTATCACTGAAGAGTATTGGGTAACCCTATTGGAGAGATTATTATGGCAGAGAGCACAACAGGCATTCATAGAATCTACGTTGCGGGCCCGCTGTATAATGCGGGAGAACGATGGTATCTCGAGTGTGTTGACCAGGTATGTAGGGATATGGGATATGACACATTTCTGCCTCATCGTGATGCTGGTTTGTGTCCGTCGTCAGGTGATGGCGGTGGTGCATTGTACGTGGCAGATAAGGAGAACCTAGATACTGTCGACATGGTCGTAGCGGTGTTGAACGGCTCTAGCATAGATTCGGGCACGGCATGGGAGATAGGGTATGCACATGCGCGAAGATGCCGAGTAATAGGATTGTACGATGACACACGTGTAGATGATCCCCAAAGTAATATCAACCTTATGATCTATCACTCGGTGGAATTATGCAATTCGCTGGAAGGCCTCAAAGAGAAGCTTAGGGTCACACGTAGGGGTGCTAGAGAGGAAGGGATACACCGTGACGAATAAGAAGAACAAAAGAGGAGTGCTGGTAGGTGTTGAGGGTATAAGCGGTGCAGGGAAGACTTCCTTGTGCAATGCCATGAAACAACGTTATGAGGTGCTGAATGAACAAGTCCTTCTGCTGGGCGGTTTTGAAGTACATCCATATTCATCTCCTATTACCGCATTGTGCAGGGACCTCGTAACGACCACACGCTTTGTGGGATTGCCTTGGTTGGCTGAGGTACATCTACTGCTTGCCGAAATGCTGCACGATATTGAATCTTTGATGATTCCCTCGATGGAAAAGGGAGAAATAGTACTAGTTGATGGATACTTGGATTCCTTTCTGGCATACGAGGGCGCGCGTATTGTGCGACACCGGCCAGAGAAGAGCACGCTCATGAGGGACTACTTACGGCAAGTTGTCAATATGGTGTGTTCGATTGGGAGAATCCCCGTATGTGATTGCGTGGTGTACATCGAATGCAAAGTCGACACGAGTAAGGCGAGGTTGGAGAGAAGAGACTCACTCGCCATGTCGGGTGAAGATCTTGCATTGCAGATGGAGATAGGTAGACAGTATGACGCGTTATTCGCAGGGCGGTCAATACTGAGAATTCAGAACGATGACGAGTGCTCTTTAGAGGACAATGCCAGAGTATCTGCTGAATACGTAGATTCATTTCGTTGCTGAAGGGACGATGATGGGCGGTGTGTTTCTTGCTTTTGAAGGCATAGACGGTTCGGGAAAGACTACGCTTGCGACGCACTTGGTTGATTGGCTACGAGAGCGAGGCTTCCACGTTGTGTATGTGTCGTCTGTAGGGTATGAGCCTATTGACCATGTCACGAGAGAATTGCTTGCTGATGCGAAGACGTATGATCCATACGCTCATTTGTTCTTGTCGTATGCGAATAGTCGAGTTCTGGTGAAAACCATTATAGAGCCTGGTTTAGAAGAGGACGGTATCGTTATTCTGGATAGGTACTATCATTCCTCTATTGCCTATAGCGTGCCACTGGGTATTCCGCTAGTGTAGTGTTCTATTCTGATGCGACATTAAGCGTATCCCACGCGCGGGCGACCTTGGCGAGAATCTCTTCGGCCTTGGCCGTCCAGACGAACGGCTTGGGGTTGTCGTTGTGCTGTGCTATGTAATCCATGATGGT
>DATIKF010000212.1:0-9288 GCA_035477855.1 Dissulfurispiraceae bacterium | reverse complement strand
CATGTTTTATGGAATGGCTATTTTACAGGTCTTGAAGGGCTATATAGGGTGGGGTTGCTTAGGTAGTTGCAATAGAGGGGAATTTAGCTCGCTCTTTCAATAACTTACGCGCGACAACGAGAATATTGGCGAAAGTCGGGTCAAAGACAAGCCGCAGACATTTCAAGACATCCATCCGTTGTTCATTAAAGAGCTTGGCGGCTGGCAGAAGCACGAGAAACCCCTGGAGCTGTCGGAGCTGCTTGAGCAGAACTTTCTCCGTTACGACGGCAAGGGCGAAGTGCCAAACCAGATTCACAGCTACCTCTCCACAAATTTCAAAGAGCTTCGGAACCTGCCCAAGGACGACGAGAGCCTTCGCGCCAAGGGCAAGGACCGCTGGTATGTGCCCGACCCCAACAAGGCCGGCGACCTGGAGAAGTTGCGCGAGCGGTCCCTGCTCAAGGAGTTCGAGGACTACCGGACGTCCAGCCAGAAGTGCCTGAAGGTGTTCCGCCTTGAGGCGGTCCGCGCCGGTTTCAAGAAGGCGTGGCAGGAGCGCGACTACTCCACCATCATCACCGTGGCCCGCAAGATTCCCGAGAACGTCCTCCAGGAAGACCCGAAACTTCTCATGTGGTACGACCAGGCGTTGACCCGCTCGGGGGAGGACGCATGACTATGGCTGGAGGCGATTACCTATCTCTTTTTGGCGACGAGCAAAGTGCAGAGACTGAGAAAACTCCGGCGTTGATATGGGAGCAGGACTCAGCGAAACGCGCACTCGATGAACTCTTTACGCTTACCTGTCAGTACAAGACGTGTAAATCCTACAATGAGTTGATGCAATTTGTTGCTCGTTTCCGCTTCTATTCTCCATTCAACGCCATGTTAGTGCATGTGCAGATGCCAGGAGCCAGGTATGTGGCCTCGCCACATCGCTGGCTGCGTGACTTTGGACGACGTATAAGGGCTGGCGCTCGGCCATTGGTTATCTTGCAACCCATGGGTCCGGTGATGTTTGTCTTTGATGTGAGCGATACGGAACCTACAGAAAATGCTAAATCTCTTCCGCCTGAAGTGGACAAACCGTTTGAAGTCAGAAAAGGTCATGTTGGATGTGGGCTCGAGAGGGTGATCGAAAACGCCAAGCGTGATGGTCTTCGGATTACGAAATCGCATGAAGGATCACAGTCCGCGGGGTCGATTAGCCGCGTTGCTAAAGATGTTAGGGTGTCTCAGAAGTTTCAAATGGGTGTTGACAAAGACCGGAACCCCATAATTACCGACATTCCAGTTTGCTACGACCTGCTTATTAACGGAAAGCTAAGCCGTGAAGCCCAGTATGTCACTATCGTACATGAACTGGCACATCTCTACTGTGGCCATTTGGGGACTCCGAATGATAAATGGTGGCCGGACCGTCGTGGGTTGAACCACGGCCACGGCACGCGGGAATTTGAGGCGGAATCAGTGGCGTACTTGGTTTGCTCGCGATCTAATATTGACAATCCATCTGAGCAATACCTTTCCGGCTATGTTGGAAAAGAGGTGGATGTCCCGCCCATCAGTCTGGAGTGTGTAATGAAGGCGGCAGGTCTTATCGAAACAATGAGTCAGCAGAGAATGAAACCAAGATAACAAACCAAAGAGGAGCCCGGTGCATAGAGGATTTGGTCGAAATGCGGATTGATGCAAATAGCTGGTACTACAGCCCGGACCACGGGCAGCTTTGTCAGGTCATCGAAGCCCAGACGCTCTGGGGTGAGACGACCTGCCGCGTCTGGCTGCCCGGCCGCGACTCCGTTGTCCGCATCCCGGCTTCCAGGCTCAAGTCCCTGGAGAGCGCGGGTACCGGCTCGCCGGACGATATCGCCTACATCGCTGCTGCCGCGCGCGTAGCAGACGCCCTGACCCAGGACGTCCTGCTCGCGCCCATCGAGTCCTCCGTCATCCCGCTGCCGCACCAGATTCGTGCTCTATCCCGCGCCATCGCCAACGACCGGGTGCGCTATCTCCTGGCGGACGAGGTCGGTTTGGGCAAGACCATCGAGGCCGGGCTCATCATGCGGGAGCTCAAACTTCGCGGGCTGGTCAAGCGAACGCTGGTCATCGCCCCGAAGGGGCTGGTGAGCCAGTGGGTGGCGGAAATGCGCCTGCACTTCCACGAGAACTTCAACCTGATTCTGCCCGAAGACCTTCGGACGTTACGGCGCATTTCCGCAGGACTGAGTAATGAGGACTCAGGTCTGAGTAAAGACGAGGCAGAGACAAAAACTCAGTCCTTAGCACTCAGTCCTCATCCCTCAAACGCCTGGCAGATGTTCTCCCAGGTGGTCGTGCCGATGGATTCGGTCAAGCCCCTGGACAAGCGCCGCGGATGGAGCGCGGCTCAGGTGAGCGAGCACAACCGCGAACGGTTCGAGGACCTGATCTCCGCCGGCTGGGATCTGGTCATCGTGGACGAAGCGCACCGACTCGGCGGCAGCACCGACCAGGTGGCCCGCTTCAAACTGGGCCAGGGACTCTCCGAGGCCGCGCCATATTTCCTGATGCTTTCGGCCACCCCGCACCAAGGCAAGACCGACGCCTTTCATCGGCTGGTTTCCCTGATCGACGCCCAGGAGTTCCCGGACATCAGCAGCGTCACCCGCGAGCGGGTCCAGCCGCATGTCATCCGCACCGAGAAGCGCCGCGCAATCGATGCCGATGGGAAGCCCCTGTTCAAACCCCGGCGCACGCAGCTTGCTCCGGTCTCATGGGAGGAGCGACACCGCAATCAGCAGCTCCTCTACGAGGCGGTCACCGAATACGTCCGCGAAGGTTACAACCAGGCCATGCGGGAGAAGCGGAGCTACATCGGCTTTCTGATGATCCTGATGCAGCGCCTGGTGGTCTCCAGCACAAGCGCCATCAAGACGACGCTGGAGCGTCGCCTTGCAGTGCTGAGGCATGAGGACTCAGGACTGAGTCAAATGCAGTTGCTCAGCGAGGATTCTATCTCTCAGTCCTCAGTCCTCAGTCCTGATGACTTCCATGACTTGGACGGCCAGGAGCAGATCGATGTGTTGCTTCGCACCCGCTTCAAAGCGCTCAAGAACGAGCGCGCCGAGGTCAAGCTACTGTTGGAAGCCGCAGCCCGTTGCGAGCAGGCGGGACCGGACGCCAAGGCCGAGGCGCTGCTCGATTGGCTCTACCGCCTCCAGTCCGAGGAGAGCGACCCGGAGCTCAAGGCGCTGGTGTTCACCGAGTTCGTTCCCACCCAGGAGATGTTGCGTCGGTTCCTGACTGAGCGCGGGTTTTCGGTCGTCTGTCTAAACGGCTCCATGGACATGGAAGAGCGTAAGCGGGTCCAGGAGGCATTCGCCAAGGATGTTCGTATTCTCATCTCCACCGACGCCGGCGGGGAGGGCTTGAATCTCCAGTTTTGCCACGTGGTGATCAACTACGACATACCCTGGAACCCGATGCGTCTCGAACAGCGGATCGGCCGGGTGGACCGTATCGGCCAGGCCCATGCGGTGCGCGCGGTCAACTTCGTCTTCGAGGGCTCGGTCGAGCACCGGGTCCGTGAGGTCCTGGAGCAGAAGCTCGCCGTCATATTCGAGGAGTTCGGCATTGACAAGACCGGCGACGTCCTCGACTCGGCCCAGGCGGGCCACATGTTCGACGAGATGTATGTCGAGGCGATCCTCAACCCCGAAAAGGTGGAGGACTCCGTCGAGAGCGTGGTTGCCCGCTTGCAGGAGCAGGCTCGCGAGGCGCGCACGACCGCATCGGTACTTGGCGCGACCGAGGACCTGGAACCTGGCGAAGCCCAGCGGCTCTTGACTCACCCCTTGCCCCATTGGGTCGAGCGCATGACCGTGAGCTACCTGAAGGCGCATGGCGGCCAGGCCGAGAGGAGAAGCCAGAGTTGGAACCTCACCTGGCCCGACGGCGAGATCTATGAGAATGTGGTCTTCACCGGCAAGGAAGCCGAGAGGCTTCCGGCCGCCCGGCATCTTACCCTTGAAGAGCCGAAGGTCCGCGGACTGGCCATGCGGCTCCCACGTTTTGCGCCGGGCCAGCCGGTCCCCATCGTGTCGATCCCAGGTCTCTCTGAGGAAGTTCAGGGCGTCTGGTCCTTGTGGCGGATCGCGATTGCCTCCATGGAGTGGAACCGTCGAAGGATCATGCCTCTCTTCCTGGCCGACAACGGCATGGTCTATATGCCGACGGCCAGACACGTGTGGGACCAACTCCTCGCGGCAAGCACACACGTCCGGTCAGTGATGGAGACCTCGGTCTCGCAAGCTGCCTTTGAGAAGCTGCAAAGCGCCGCGGAAGAACACGGGAAGCCCATCTACGAAGCGCTCGTGCAAGAGCACCGGGGGCGCATCGCACGCGAGCGCGAGAAGGCTGACTACGCATTTGCCGCGCGCCGCAAGACCGTCGAGCGGATTGGCCTGCCCCAGGTCCGCAACTATCGCCTGAACCTCCTCTCGCAGGAAGAGCGGAGCTTCCAGGAACAGCTCGATCAGAAAGCCCATGCCTATCCCGAAATGGTGCCGCTGCTTGTGATTCGGGTGGAGGGCGGTGGCCATGAGTAGCTGGCGCGATCAAATCCTGAAGGAATTCACCCCGAAGGTCGCTCGACTCACCCTGGTGGCCGATCCGGACGGACTTCTCCTTGAAGAAGGGATTCTTGAAGGCATCCGCGAGCGTGGATTCGAGCTGATCCCGTTTGAAGACCACATCGCGTTCCGTTACGCCTACGAGTCGAAGTTTCGCTCCCGCTGGGACCGCGGCGGGCACACGGACCTTGTCGTCGTATTGCGCTCGCAAGCAAGCGACCTCAGTGGGTTGCCCTATGATCTCCTCCAGGCCGGTCGCAGACTCTCCTTCAACCTCGGCGACATCTTCCCGAACCTCAGCTACCCGGTCGTGACTGCCCTGGATCGTGGGGACCTCGATGCCTTGTATGAGGCGCAGAAGAGACATGCACCCGGTCAATTGGGCGACAACGCCACCAAGGAGTTCGTCCTCCGGCACGTCTTTGAAATCGCGCCCGAGCTGGTCAAACAGCCATCGGACCTCCTGCGGGTGCTGCTGCGCCGTCACTACCGCGGACAAAGAATTCCGGCTGACCTCGACGGACGGTTCATCCAGCTTCTGCGCCAGAGTAACGTCTTCGAAGACTGGCCGCTCGAGACGCTGGTGGCGGACAGAGAAGCCTTCTTCGCGTTCCTGCAAGAACGCTGGCCGATCTTCCTTGACCGTGAAGCAGCCAAAGGGACGTCCGGCGTTCGTGAGGACGAGAAGCCCTACGGTCTGTCCATTGAGGGACCCATCGAACTCCCCTTCGACCACCATGACATCCGGGTCTACATCGATAACCTGTTCGTCGAGGGGTTGCTGCATTCAGTTCCGCACGAGCATGCGGACACCTTGTCCAAGACCTGGGTAGGCATCGGCGTTCGAACCGCTCCCATCGAAGACAGGTCCCGTCGCTTGGGCAAGCTCATCGATAGCCTGGAGGCATCCATTCCGGCCGAGGACGCGAAGCACACGGACTGGTTCCATTTTGCCCGCGGATGGGCGGAAACGATCCTGCTGGCGAACGATCAGGCCGAAGCGATTTCTGAACCGACGGACGAACGCATCAAGAACCTGCAGGCACAGGTGGATGCCGGTTTCGCAGCCTGGCTCTTCAAGCGGTATGCCGGCCTGGTCAATCTGCCACCGGTTCCTCCGGTCATGTTGCATCACCTCCCGCGATTTCTTGCCCGCCAAATGGGAGAAGACCGCACCGCCAAGATCGCACTGATCGTGGTGGACGGCCTTGCCTTGGACCAATGGCTGGTGGTCCGCGAAGCACTCGCCACAAAACAGCCCGGGCTGCGATTCCGGGAGCAGGCGGTCTTTGCCTGGATTCCTTCGCTCACCTCCGTTTCGCGCCAGGCAACCTTTGCCGGCAAGGCTCCCATCTTCTTCCCGAACAGCATCCAGACCACGGACAAGGAGCCCGCTTTCTGGGCACAGTTCTGGGCGGATCAGGGCCTTACGCCAAACGAGGTCGTCTACATCAAGGGGCTGGGCGATGGCAGTCTGGAAACCGTTTCTGAAGCGCTTTCTCATCCCAAGGCAAGAGTCGCCGGGCTGGTCGTGGACAAGGGTCGACAAGATCATGCACGGGATGGAAATGGGTACCGCCGGAATGCACAACCAGGTGCGCCAGTGGGCCAATCAGCCGTACCTGAACACACTCCTCGATCTGCTCTTGGATCGGGGCTTCCGTGTCTATCTGACTTCTGATCATGGCAACCTCGAGGCGGAAGGTTGCGGTTGTCCATCCGAAGGGGCTGTGGCGGACCTGCGCGGCGAACGGGTCCGCATCTATCCCGACGCAGCACTTCGCAGCAAGGTGAAGGAACGCTTTCCCGCCGCGCTGGAATGGGGAACCGTTGGTCTCCCGGAGGACTACCTCGCCCTGCTGGCCCCTGCTCGGCAGGCGTTTGTCCAGGAAAAGCAGCGCACCGTGAGCCACGGCGGCGTTTCAGTCGAGGAACTCATCGTCCCTCTGATCCAAATTGACAGGAGGGGCGAATGAGCGGAGACAGGTTTGCACAGATTGGCCTTGATCGCCTTGTGCGTCTCGACTGGCTGGAGAAAACGTCATCCCTCGTGCTAACCGGGAACGAAGCACGGGACATTAAGAAAATTCTTCAGAATGACTTGCAGGCATCTTTTCGTTCGAGCAGGACAGATGTGCGTGGGTCGTTAGACAAGACGATCACCATCCTGATGAAAGTATGGCTCACAGTTCCTGTTGAACTTGAACCGTTTCGGGTTGACGGTATAGAACTGCTCAAACATATTCCGCGACGCGAACCCCTGGCCATTCATTGGGGAATGCTCATGGCTGTTTACCCATTCTGGTCGGGTGTAGCCACTCAGACCGGCCGTCTTCTGAGGCTTCAGGACTCCGCTGCCGCGGCTCATGTCCAGCGCCGGGTTCGCGAGCAATACGGCGAGCGGGAGACTGTTTCCCGAGCGGTCCGCCGCGTGCTGCGCTCGTACCTGGACTGGGGCGTGCTTCAGGAGGCCGGCGCAAAGGGCATTTACTCCGCCGGGGCAACGCTCGCCATCGATGATTCCCGACTGATTGCATGGCTGGCCGAAGCATCCCTCCACGCCCGCGCCACCGGCTCGGCTCCGCTGAAAGATCTGATCGACAGCCCGAGCTTCTTCCCGTTCCGAATCAAGCCGGTCCACGCCGAAAACCTCGTGGCCGCGTCATCCAGACTCGATCTTCTCCGCCTCGGGTTGGACGACAACCTCATCATGCTGCGGAAGCAGACGACGAAAACAAAGGAGGATGAGCGATGAGCGAGACCTTCCGCTTGTTTGATTATCAGATACGCATCGGTAATAAGGACATCATTGAGCGGCACCTGCATGGCATCTTGAGCTCCGACCCTGAGAACGCCGAGAATCAAGAGAAAGCTCGGAAGGCTTTCGATGAACGCCTCAAGGAGATGCGTGTCCGGCTCGACACAATCATCGAACTGCTGAATCCCCCCGGGCATACTGGAGGCTCTACAATTTGAGAGGATAGAGTCATGAAAAAGACAACGAAGTATTCTCCAGAAGATGACGGGAGGGGAAGATTCTCTTCCCCTCCCGTCAAAAAAGAGCTAAAAAGTGGTTGAGAGTATTACTGGGGTGCAGATTGCAAAACTATCGGAAGCACGCCTTGCATCGCATTCTGGGGAATTCCTGCCCCGTGGTCAACAGCCAGCCCATCCCAGATCCCGTTATTGTTCATGTCCAAATATACGTAGCCGTTTCTGAAAACACCGATTTTGGATATTCCGTCACCATTCCAGTCGCCTACAACAGGAGTATCACCGTTCATGCCGTACCCCGCACAGAAATCTTTGTTTGCATTCTCCGGTGCCCCGCAGCCAATCCACTGTTTTGTGCCTTTATAATCAAGGAACCAGGAGCCGTTTCTGAAAACACCGATTTTGGATATCCCGTCACCATTCCAGTCGCCTGCAACAGGAATGTCGCCGCGCTTGCCGTAGACAGCGCAAAGATCTTTCTGTGAGTCCTCCGGTGCACCACAGCCAACCCACTGTTTTGTGCCTTTATAGTCAAGGAACCAGGAGCCATTTCTGAAAACACCAATCATGTCCGTAATGCCGCCATCCCACTTTCCAACAACAGGCACGTCATCTTTCATGCCATAGACGGCACAAAGATCCTTTGATGGATCTTGAGGCGCACCACAGCCATCCCATTGTCCATTGTTATTGTAATCGAGATACCACGCTCCGTCCCTGTAAACGCCTATTTTGGATTGCCCATCTCCATTCCAGTCTCCTACCACCGGAATATCTCCTTCCATACCAAACTGAAAAGCTTCATCAGCTGTAATCCCGGCCATCATTGAATTACTTTGATTTAAAGAAAGCTTCCATGATCCCTTATGGAAAGATCCAAGAATTTGCTTCGAAACGGTGATCGTTATCTTGGCGCTCCTGCTTGCCGAAACGTTACCGGCAGCATCCTTTGCCCAGGCATAGAGCGTCTTGGCGCCTGCGGCAGCAAATGTGTAGGAAGCCGGAGCAGAAGCGGACCAGCCTGAAGCGGAAGCCGAAGGAGCGGCAGCGGATTCATTGACGAGATAGCCGGTGACTGCCACGTTGTCGGTGGCGGTCAGTAATGATATCGATACCGTTTTAGAATAGGCCGTAGCCGGAATCGAGAAGCCTGTAACGACCGGCGCAGTGGTGTCGGCCAAGGTAATGGTGATGGATGCCGACCTGCCTGCCGAAACGTTGCCTGCTGTGTCCTTTGCCCAGGCATAGAGCGTCTTGGTGCCTGCGGTTGCAAACGTGTAGGAGGACGGAGCCGAAGCGGCCCAGCCAGAAGCTGAAGCCGCAGGAGCGGTAGCTGAATCATTGATGAGGTAGCCTGTGACGCCGACGTTGTCAGAAGCAGTGACGCTGAGACCTGTAACGGTCAGGGCGGTTGCTGTAGCCGGAGCAGAGAATGCGGAGACGACCGGCGCGGTGGTGTCGGCTGTGGACTGCGCTGTTTTTACAACTTCATTTGAATACGCGCTTTCGATGTTTGATGCATCGAGCACAGTAACAGCTAAATAATAGGCTCCGGCAGTTAATACTACTCCGACACATAAAGCTCTTTTAACATTTCAATATCCTCACCAGAAGCTTAGAGATCTGGTGCCTGATATCAGGCAGCGACGGCATTTTCTTGATCCGTTGCCTTTGTCTCCACCGCTCAGAGGAGCGAAGG
>DATIKF010000211.1:0-2181 GCA_035477855.1 Dissulfurispiraceae bacterium | reverse complement strand
GGCACGTCATAGGTCAAGAGAAAGTCGAGGCTGTCTTTGTCGAACACGCTGGCGGTAGTTCGCAGGCCCATAGCAGCGGCGTAGCGGTAGGCGCGTTCAAAGACTTCAAGTGACAACGGCGCGTTGTTTCCAGCGCGTTTGAATAACTGCCACTTGACAATAATGTTCTGCCGGGAGCCGATCTCGGCGATCTCCTTCACCATGCGACAGGCGTACTCTATTGAGTTTTTGCATGTATTACCGGAACCACAGTCTAGTATAATCATACTACCTCCTGGTGTGAGCGTGTAAAGTTAAAGTATATCGAATTCCAGTACACGCCGTCTACGTACTTCCTGCGCGGTAACTTATGAGTCACGACGCCACGCTCCTTGCAGGTCGATCGCCAAAACCCTATTGCCTTACTACACTCGTAGCACTCGCCGTAAATATTGTCAAGATTAAGACGGTTGAACCCCTCGGAAATAAGCATGTTCACGGCCTGCCTTCCTATGCCTTCTCCGCGCCTTTCTGGATCAATGACAACCGATATTTCGGCGCTTCTGTTTTCGAGCGATATATTGACTAGGCCAACCATGCCAACAAAAGACATATCGCTATAAACAGCCCAAAAGCGGTGAGGCGAAACGCGACTTGAAATTGTGTTAAAATAGAAGTCCTCCTGCATCTCTTTTGTCAGCGGAAACGGAGTCCGGTACATGTCTATATCGAGATTGCGCCACTGCCTCACTGTCTCAGCATTCTCGCGGCTCATCGCGTCAAGATGCATGCGGCCTCTTGAACACTGTAAACTTCCGCAGGTCTGGGTATTCATCCCACGGGAGATCGGGATTATCGTCTGGCATGTAGTTCATGAGCATGAGCCCCCTCGCGGCTTCCTCGGGCAACATATAACAGTGCTGTCCCGGAAGGTGAAACATGTCTTGCGCCGGCGGTACCCCAGCGGTTCTACCGTCGAATCTCATGATACGCAGCATAGCGGCGTCATCGTAATTGTCAAGTAAAATAAATCCACCGCGACCGATTTTTAAGTGCTTGCCCCAATGGGCTGAAAGGCAGTACATCGTTCCAGGCTCGTACATGCCCCTCCTGAAGCGCCTCGCGGAGTCGATGATATTTGTCTTTCCGAGTCTGTATGCACCAGACCAGCGGTAGTCTGTGAAGCCGCAATAACCGCCGGCGTTAAGCACTGAGTAAGCCACTCCGACGTAGGTATAAGCCGGGAGAATAACCTCTCGCTCAGTGGTTGCCATAAAGTGCAATCGCAGGGAAAGCAACAGAGCGTTGGTGCATGAGTCCACGGCAACAGCGCATGGTGCCCCGGAATACTCTGCGACGCGGTCCTCTAGTGCTGCTACTATGTCGTAGGGCTTCATATGGACTCGCAAATCCTAAGCGCGGCGTACAGGATACAGGCCGAAAACAATACAAGCAATATGCGGTAGAATGTATTCACTTGAATAGCCACTCACTATTTTTGTCTGACGAATACGTAAACCCTTCTGGAACCTGCACACCGCCGTCGTGGAACTTATCACTAGTCCACCACGAAAAGGCGGGATAAATTATGTAGTGCTCTGGATACTCATAGGTGTTACGCGCGTCCTCGGCTGTTATCATGATCTCGTGCAGCTTCTCGCCGGGCCTTATTCCTATGATATTAGGCCGGCAGCCCATTGAGCGCACAAGGTCAACTATGCGGAACGATGGTATCTTAGCCACGAATATCTCGCCGCCGCGCATGTCGGAAAAAGCCTTGAACACAAGGTCAACGCCCTGGTCGAGCGTGATGTAAAACCGAGTCATATCTGGATGAGTCACGGGCAGTTCGGCAGCCCCGTCGCGCTTCATCTGCTCGAATAATGGGATAACAGACCCGCGCGAATTCGCAACATTTCCATATCTGACCACGCTGAATGTAGTACCGCCGCGCGGAGAGTATGAATTGCCGGCGATGAAAAGCTTGTCTGAACAGAGCTTTGTAGCCCCGTAGAGGTTCACAGGATTGACGGCCTTGTCTGTCGAGAGCGCGACTACCTGTTTCACTCCGCGGTCGATGGCCACGTCAATTACGTTTATCGCCCCTATGGTGTTTGTGCGTATCGCCTCGATTGGATTGTACTCACAAATCGGAACGTGCTTCAATGCCGCGGCGTGGATGATATAGTCAACACCAGCACA
>DATIKF010000210.1:0-14337 GCA_035477855.1 Dissulfurispiraceae bacterium | reverse complement strand
GTCAAAGACGGCAATAGGCGTATTCTGAAACTCTGCCTTGCCATGAAACGTCGTCAGTGGTTTGAAGGGTTATGGGGCAAGTCCAAGTCTTTCAACCTGCCCGTTTCTTTCCCTTCACTTCTCTAATGACAATTCTGGGGTTATAGATAAAAATTGCTTATAGCCGAATCAGGCAACGTTTTGCGGGTCTGACAGCTTTCGTCTGCTTGCGGGAACAGCATCGCCGGAAATAGATTTGCCGCGACTATCCGAACGACAAAAACTATCGGCGAATGTCAGGAATCGGCTGAATCGGTCGCTTCGGGCGGAAGTCGATGTCGCTGTCTATAACCGTTTTTTTCTGTTGCTGTTGTGCCGATGGTTGCTGCTGTTGCGGTGCGGGCGGCGCAGGAGGCTGCGGCGGCATCGGCTGCTGTTGCGATGCGGGCTGCTGAAGGTCAAACTCCCGTTTTTGGTCAAAGGGAGAAGGAACAACCTGAGGGATTTGCGCAGAGCGCTGTTTCCCTATCAGCATAATCAGGCTTATTCGCCGGTTCCGTGCATCTTTTGGATTGTCTTTGTTCAACAGATCTGTGTCTGCATAACCAACAACGCGGGCAACACGGTCTGTATCAATGCCGATGTTTTCAAGTTCCCGGCGCGCTGCTGAAGCACGCTCCGTTGAAAGCTCCCAGTTGGTCCGCTGGCCGCTTTTAAATGGAGAAGCATCAGTATGCCCCTCAACGGCAACTTTATAGGGATCATCCTTGATATTTTCTGCAATGACCCGGAGAATCTCTTTTGCCTTCTCATTCGGCACCGAACTGCCGGAAGCAAACATCGGAACTCCCTCCGTATCGACAATCTGGATGCGCACTCCCCCCTCGACGGTATCGACATAAATATTGTCTTTCAGCGACTGGAGTTTGTTTTCGACCGCCTGTTTAATTTTATCCTTGAGGTCTTCTGCGCGCGTTTCTCCACCGATTGATTCAGCAACTGATGTTTTCACCTCTTTCTGTATGGATTCGGAACCTTCCATATAGGAAGTGCCTGACTGCTGGAAGAGGTTGAAGTTGCGGAAATAGTTGGCAAGAGCAGCCCGCTTGACCGGTTCGACCATGGAGAGAAGCCAGAGCAGGAGGAAGAAAGCCATCATTGCGGTTACGAAGTCGGCGTATGCTACTTTCCAGGAGCCGCCGTGGTGTCCGCCATGACCCTTCTTGACCCGCTTGATGATGATTGTTTTGGATTTGTCTGCCATGATTACTTCTTCAGCGCGCGAATGGCTTCTTCGACTTCGATGAATGTCGGCTTCACATGACCCGGGACGACACGGCGTGCAAATTCAACCGCAATTTGAGGGGCAGCGCCTCCGACGAATGCAATGATGCCTACCTTGAGCACGTTCAGGAATTCCTTGTCTTCATGGACGATATATTCAAGGTTTTTGCCGAGAGGCCCAACGAAGCCATAACAGAGGAGTACGCCCAGAAAGGTTCCAACGAGCGCTGCGGCGATAGCTTGCCCAAGAACCTCCGGTGGCTCTTTCATTTTACCCATCGTGATGATAATGCCGAGAACCGCGGCAACAATACCGAGTGCTGGCAAGGCATCTGCAATATTCGTAATGGCTTTTGACGGAGCGAGCTCTTCTTCATGCACAGACTCAAGTTCGTTATCCAGCAGTGCTTCAAGTTCGTGGGGCGCAATGCTGGTCGTCATGACCGTCCGCAGAGTATCGGCGACTAGGTTAACAGCGTGATGATTCTTGAGAAACTTCGGATATTTGCTGAAAATCTTGCTTTCTTCCGGTTTGTCGACGTCGGACTCAATGGAGACCAACCCTTCTTTTCTGATCTTCGTAAAAACTTCACTGAGAAGCAGCAATACTTCCAAATAATCATTCTTCCCGTATGATTTGGCCGAGAGAATTTTGACGAATCCCTGCACGGTAGCTTTAATGACCTTCATCGGGTTCGCTATGACGAAAGCTCCTGCGGCGGCGCCCCCGATAATAACGAGTTCGCCGATCTGGAAGAGAACATGAAAATTCCCCCCTCCATGGTTATAGCCCCATGCTATGCAAGCAACCACGATAACGGCTCCAATCAACGCAAACATTTGAAGTCAGTCCTTTCGCTGGGAACGGAGAATTTCGCGCTGTTGCTGAAAAACAAAACGCACAATGATATCCCGTATTTCATCCTTGATATCAACATATTGGACGCAGACCGAGTCCGCCTCTGTTTCGACAACAATCCCGTAAAGAAAAAGCGTAATCGGCGGATTCAGAGGCAGCCGGACCTTCATCTCGAGCATGTCGCCGACAGAGAGCGATTCGTGAGGTTGAAAACAGAGTCCGCCTGCACTTATATTGACGGCCCGAACGGGAAGCCCCGATGAGGTGTCTTCGCTCTCCGCAAGCATGCGAATCACAGCATCCATTTTTTTATTCAGAAACCGAAGCCATTCAGCAAGAGCGGGATCCCGCACTTCAAGCGGCAGCGGCTCATCAAGCGCGAGCAACGGAGATGCAAGACGAGAATGCACGGCGCCTTCTTCATCTACCGGAACACGGCGTATAGCCATGGGCAACTCGGCGTCTATCCGGGAGAATTCGCGGTGTTCCTGTGTTTGTTTCGCTGTTTTTTTATCGTGTTCCATAAATCTGATTTTGCGTTATTATACCATTCCCAGCGTAACAGACCGGATAGTCCGGCGGCATAAGCACCAGTTCAACCCGGCGATTTTTCCCGCGGCCTTCCGGCGTATCATTTGCTGCCAGCGGTCGGTACTCGCCGTAACCAGAGAGCGTGAATCGGTAGGAATCAAGGCCTTTGTCGACGAAAGCATGCAATACACTTGACGCGCGCGCTGCCGAAAGCTCCCAGTTGGAGCGAAACCTGCCGCCGGGGGTGATTGGGACATTATCGGTATGACCTTCAATATACAGTCGGCCGGGCATCTGTTTGAGCTTGTCGGCAATACGGCCGAGGACGTCCACTGCCTCCGGCCGGATGTCTGCGGAGCCGGAAGCAAACAGAGCATTGTCTGCAAAGGTTATGACGATGCCGCGCGGCTCATTGTTGACGGCAATATTGTCTTCGTTTCTGAGTATAGCTTTCAGTTCTTCCGTGACGGAGCGCTCGGTCTTCGTATAATGAAGCTTGATAGGGTCATCAATGACCTTGAATACCTGCCTGAGAGAGATCGTGAATTTCTCCATTTTTACGACGTCCATGGAGGAGAGTGCATAGAGTGCCACAAAAAAGGTGAACATGAGCGTAATAAAGTCAGCGTAGGAAATAAGCCAGCGATCCAGATGTTCGGGGTTGTGATCGTCAGTCTTTCGTTTGCGCATTCTCATATGATTGTCTCCGTGTTATGCAACAGTCTCGCGATCGGCGAGAAAGGCGTTCAGGCGGGTTCGCAGGAAATAAGGATTAACACCGCTCTCGATTCCGAGCACTCCTTCAACAATCAACTCCCGGATGAACACCTCTTCATGCATCCGGTTGATGATTTTCTTGGACATCGGAATAAAGATCAGATTTGCAGATCCGACACCATAAATCGTCGCAACGAACGCGACTGCAATGCCGCTTCCTATTCTGGACGGATCTGTTACATTTTTCATGACGGTAATGAGTCCGAGCACTGCGCCGAGAATCCCTATGGTCGGGGCATACCCACCCGCCGATTCATAGACCCGAGACGCCTGCTTCAAGGAGTCTTCATAGGTCGTGATCTCCTGGTAGAGAATATCGCGGATCATGGCGGGGTTCATTCCGTCGATGACGAGATTCAGGCCTTTGCGCATGAATGGATTCTCGATCTTCATAATTTCCGGCTGAAGAGCAATCAACCCCATTTTTCGTGCCTTGACCAGCAGTTCGAGTACCTGCTCAATAATCTGGTCAGGATTATGCTGTTTCGACTGGAAGATAAGAGGCAGACACGCAAGGGCCCGCCGGATATCACGCAGCGAAAAGCTCAGCAGCGTTGCACCGAACGTTCCCCCGAACACGATGAGTGCCGCAGCGAACTGCACCAGATGCGAGGTGGTGCCTCCTTCAATCAGGTTGCCGCCGACGATTGCGCCGACGCCAAGAAAAATGCCAATCACTGCAGCAGGATCCAGTCGCATAAATCCTTCCTTCGGGCAGTACCCGAAACAGCATGGAGCCGATAAAATGTAATTCAATTATAGGAACTGCCAAACGAATTAGCAATAGATTCAACAACCTGAAAGAAGGCTGTAAGACTATATCGGCAGAAATCGCCGGAAATTAAGTACCTTTTCGTATGGTAACATAAAATACACTTTTGCAGAGTACTATGGAAAGACTTTTTGGCATTATACAGCAGTCCGCCATGGCAGTCCGGGCGTTTAAACTCAGGACATTTTTCTGTCTTGCCAGCGTTTCGCTCGGAATCGCCGCTATTACTATCATTGTCGGTGCGACCGAAGGGGCATACGCCAAGGCTTTTGAGATTGTCGAAAGGTTCGGCCCCGATGCACTCCTTGTTTTCAGCGGCGGAGATGAGGTTCGCGCTATCGGTATGCGGCAGAAATCTCTTACTCTTGCAGACGTCGATGCCGTGCGGGAGTCGTTTCCGGCGGCCAGTCTCGTCATTCCCATGACTACAGTTCCGAATGCCGCTATCGCATACCGTGAGAAGAAATCGCAGACGCTGATCATCGGCTCGTCGAGCGATTACAGCAGGTCGTGGAGCTGGCCGGTCAGCCAAGGGAGTGATTTCAGCGAAGATGATGTCAGGGGGCTTCGCAACCGTGCTTTGGTTGGGCAGTATGTGGTTTCAGAGCTTTTCGGCTCAGAAGACCCGGTCGGAAAATATATATTCATAAAGGGGATCCCGGTCGAAATTGTCGGCGTCCTGTCCGAGCGCGGAACGTCCCCTGGTGGCGCCAATCTTGATGATCGTGTTGTCATGCCGTACACAACGGTCATGCGAAAAATTCAGAACGAAACAACCTATGTCGACGCAATGCGCGTACGTATCGGCGATCAGAAGAACCTGGACCTTTATGTGGAAGAACTGCGTCTTTTTTTACGGGAGCGTCATCGGCTCGGACCGACTGAACCGGATGATTTCCGCATCATCTCTCCTAAAGAAATTATCAAATTCCTCGTTGCCCTGACCGGCTCCCTGGTTGTATTCCTTGGCATAACCGGGGTGATTTCACTCGTTGTTGCCGGTTTCGTGCTTGCGAACCTTTTTCTGCTTTCGGTACGGGAGCGAACCTCGGAAATCGGCATTCGCCGTGCGACGGGAGCGCGTCGGTCCGATATTCTTGTCCAGTTTCTTGCCGAGGCGCTGCTGCTGACGACGGCGGGCGGCATTCTCGGCCTGATTATCGGAGTTGTTTCCGGAGAACTCCTTGAGCCGATTATGAAGTTTCGACTCATATTTTCATGGAAGGCTTTTGTTGCGGGCATGATGCTGTCATGGATTGTCGGTGTGACCTTCGGGCTGCAACCAGCGCGAAGGGCTGCAACCCTAAAGCCCATAGACGCGATCAGAGGCATTGCAGCATGAAACTTTCCAGAATCCTGCTGAACCTGAGGATTGCCGTGCGGTCGCTCGAAGCGTTCAAGGTGAGGACCGCGCTGGCGGTACTTGGTGTTTTCCTCGGAACCTTTTCGCTGATTCTGGTTTCCAATCTGTCCGGAGCGCTTAAACTGAAGACCGAACTTGAACTCGAATCGCTCGGCAATGATCTTCTCATCGTCCGCAGCGGTCTTATCCGAAGGTTCGGCCCCGGGACGTCGCTTATCAGCGATGCAGCTACATTGCGGGCGGCAGATGCGGTCGCGGTGGCAGAGGGGGCAAGTGCCGTTCGCAACGTTTCTCCCACGGCAAACAAAACGTTTCCAATTCGGTTCGGGAGCAGGACGCTGTCGTCTGTGCTTGTGACCGGTGTGACCCCTTCGTTTTCGGAAATTCGCAACTTCAGGGTGAAAGATGGCACTTTTATCACCGAAGATGACCATATCAATAACCGCAAAGTTGCTGTACTCGGAAGACGTGTGACAGACAAGCTGTTTGGGGACAGTGACCCAATCGGGCAGTATGTCATGATTTGGCGCGTACCCTGCCAAATCATCGGCGTGATGGAAGAAAAGGGCGTCGACATATCGGGAGCCGATCAGGACAACCAGATATTTGTTCCGCTGAACATGTTTCTGAGGAGCCTGGTAAACCGTGAGAGCATCAACAGTATTTATGTGCAGGCGGTGAGTACGGCACAACTGCCGCTTGCAAAGTCGCAAATTGAAGATATTCTGCGTCGGCAGCACAAGATCGGTCGCGATAAAAAAGACGATTTCACCGTTATTGATCTGAAAGATGTGGTGAAGTTGAAGTCCGAAGCGACGGGGATGGTTACTGTTCTTGGGCGCATGGCCGCTCTTGTATCATTCACCATCGGCGGCATCGGCATTCTTTCCATCATGATACTCATTGTCAACGAGAGGCGCATCGAAATTGGCATCAGAAGAGCGGTCGGATCTCGAAGACGCGACATTATGACACAGTTTTTGGTGGAGTCTTCGTTTATTTCGTTCGTGGGAGGCACAGCGGGCGTCATTGCCAGCGCTGTGGTAAGTCTTGCTGTCTTCAAGGTTTCCGGCCTGCCGGTTGTCATTTCACCGGTCGGGCATATGCTTGCTTTTGCAGCCACCATCGGGGTGGGTATTCTTGCAGGCATCTATCCCTCGCGCAAGGCGGTGCAGATTCAGCCTGTGGATATCATTCGTTCTGCATAAAGCTACATTGCCGCGAGAGATCAGAGGCGTCGTGTCAGATAGCCGGAGAGAAGAATCATGCATCCTCCAACGGCGGTATTGAATCCGACAGGCTCATTGAGCATGATGTACCCGAGCAGGATTGCTGCCACCGGCTCAAGATATCCGAGGATGGCTGCCTTATTTGCAGTTACATCCCGCATTCCCCGGAAGTAGAGTACGGGAGCAACTGTCGAGAGCAAAATTCCAATCACCAGAAATATCCATCCTGCCGGGAAAAAGGGAGCGGGCGGGTGAATGAACGGCATGAGCATGACCACAAGAAAGAGGTTCTGCCCGAAGGTCATCACCACCGGGTGGATGCGCCGGGCTCCGGCGCGAATAATAATAATGACAAATGCATAGGCGATCCCTGACACAAGGCCGGACAGGATGCCGATGCTGTTCCGATCTCCTGAGACAAGAGCCGATGCGAACTGAGTCGGAGAGGCACCGAGCATAATCCAGAGTCCCGCAGCCGCAATGGCGACCGCACCAAGTATTGAGAACGTTAAGCGTTCTTTCAAAAGAATGGGGGCTAAAAAGGCGACTATGACCGGTGCAGTATAGTGCGTCAGCACAGCATTGGCGATACTTGTGTATTGATAGGCGAAAAAGAAAGTGCCGGTATTTATTAATGCTGTAACTGAGAGCAGCACGAGAAGACCGAGATCGTTGCAATCCGGTGTCTTCCACTGCGTTCTCCGGGACAAAAGAAGCGCGCCGAGCGGCAGAAGCGAGACTGCACAGGGAAAAAAGATGAGCGACAATACAGGCAGTCCGGTCAGCTTGATAATGACTCCGAGGGAACTCCAAAGAAGAATCGCAGTGACGATATAGAACATGAATGAGATATCAGTCTGTTTTCAGCGCTTCCTGGGTTCGTAAGGGAACGAAGGTGCTATAATAGTCATATATCAGGTTCTTGTGCCGTTTTTACTTTAGCGTTTCGATAGTAAAAAAGCAAACTTCCCGTATTGGCGGGGAGTCCGCTGTTTGGACAGAACGGGAGAATGCGTGTCGACCAGGTATCGGGAGATTGGCGCCGGACATGTATCGCTGAGCATCGCAAAGCTTCAGGTAGGAACCCGTTTGCCGTTTGATGTATACATCAAGGACGGCGGCGTAGTGAAACCCCTCTTCAACAAAGGCATGATCTTTTCCCGCATTGCCCACTCAGTGCTGCAGGAAAAGGGGGTATCAGATGTTTATATCCTTGCTGAGAGCAGTGCCGCAATGGACAGCTATGTCGCCCATTCGGCTCTCAAGGAAGGGTCGGTACTCGAAGATCCCGTAGCATTCATGAACTATTCCCATACGAAAGACAAATATTTCCAGATTGAACGCGGATTGCTGGTTGCAGACACGGTTGTTCCCTTTTCAATCTATGCACAGGAACGTATGCGTTTTCATGAGGTTGCGCGGGCAAGTGACGCCATCCCTGTCAAAATCGACAACAGCGTTCTCCAGGCGGTCGGAGACCTCTGTATCATGAGCGCCGATGTTCCGAAGTATCACGAATATATCAAGTCGCTTGTCGGAGGGAAGAGCCAGTCCGCGGAGGATGCCGCGCGGGTGAAAACGCTTGCGGTCAAGGAGAACGCCAAGGTCATCATGAAGGAGTTGCTTCAAGATCCGAGGAGCGGGCAGGCAATCAAAAAGACCGGGCAAATCGTCAATAACATGATCGACTCCATTCTCGAAAACCGCGATACCATTTATGACCTTGTTTCCCTCAAACAATATGATTATTACACATATACCCATTCGGTCAACGTGGGAGTTCTTTCTGTCGGCCTGGGCCTCGCGGTTAATCTCGACCGCTCGCAGACCGCTTTGCTCGGAATGGGGGCAATGCTGCATGATGTCGGCAAAAGCGCCATGCCTCCGGAGATATTGAACAAGCAGGGCAAGCTTGATGATACGGAATATATGCTTATCAAGAACCATGTTGTCGAGGGCGAAAAAATTCTCCGTTCCAATGCTGAATTTCCGCCGGAAGCCCTTCCTGCTGCTCTCCAGCATCATGAGAAACTGACCGGGCGCGGGTATCCGGGGGGACTGAGTGGGAAAGACATCAAGCAGTTCGGACGCATTGCAGCGATAGCGGACTGTTACGATGCTTTGACAACACGACGTCCATATAAGGCTCCCATGACGCCGTTCTATGCACTGTCGGTTATCGCCAAGGATACCGGAGATTATGACCCTGAACTTCTGAAGATCTTTATCAGGATGCTCGGCAAGATAAAATAATGGATCTGTTTTCATCCTCAGTCGATTCTTCTGAATCGCCCGAACCAGCGCCGGACGCGTCTCCGCTTGCCTATCGCATGGCCCCGCGCTCGCTTGATGAATATGTCGGGCAGGAGCATATCATCAGCGAGGGGAAGCTTCTCCGTCGCGCCATTGAGGCCGATCGCATATCGTCCATCATCCTCTACGGCCCTCCAGGAACCGGCAAAACAGGACTTTCCCGCGTCATCTCGTACCAGACAAAGTCTCGTTTTGAGTGGCTGAACGCCGCAACAGCAGGGCTGGATGACCTGCGCAAAGTGATGCAGCGTGCGCGAACGCTTAAAAAGCAGGGAGTGCGGACGGTGCTTTTTCTTGATGAAATCCATCGCTTTAATAAACTGCAACAGGATGCACTTCTGCCTGATGTTGAAGAGGGCAACCTTGTTCTCATTGCGGCAACGGTTGAAAATCCGTTTTTCTATGTGAACTCCGCGCTGCTGTCGCGGAGTCAGGTTTTTGAACTCAAATCGTTAAGTGAAGACCATCTCTATCGCATTCTTAACCGCGCAGTGCATGACACTGAGCGGGGCCTTGGCGCCATGCCGTTGCGGGTTGATGATTCAGCGTTGCTCCATCTTGCAAAGATTGCAGACGGCGATGCCCGAAAGGCGTTGTCGGCACTGGAAATCGCCTGCCTTACTACTCCTCCGGATGCTGACGGCACCGTTCATGTTACGCTGCCGATAGCCGAAGAGTCGATCCAGAAAAAGGTGGTCGTCTATGACCGAGATGGAGACCAGCACTACGATACGATTTCCGCCTTCATCAAGAGCATGCGCGGCTCAGACCCGGATGCGACTGTTTATTACCTGGCCAAGATGATTTATGCCGGAGAAGACCCGCGTTTTATCGCCCGTCGCATTGTCATCTGTGCATCAGAGGACGTCGGGAATGCCGACCCCATGGCTCTGGTGCTTGCTACCGCGGCTCTCCGCGCCGTTGAGTTTGTCGGCATGCCTGAAGGCCGCATCCCGTTGGCTCAGGCCGCCATCTATGTTGCCAACGCACCAAAGAGCAATGCCAGTTATGAAGCTATTGACGCGGCTCTTGCCGACATCGAGAAGAATACGACACTTGAAGTGCCGAATCACCTCAAAGACGCCAGCTATTCAGGGGCGAAGAAGCTTGGTCACGGGGAAGGCTATAAATATCCGCACGCCTACGGAGGTCAGGTTGAGCAGGAATACCTGCCGGAGAAAAAGAAGTATTACAAACCGCAAAAATAAGAAAGGGCGGCAGAAACAGCCTTTTCTTTATTGTCAGTGGATACCTGCATCCGATGCCTGACCGTCGATTGCCTCAATCCTGTCAGTCTTCCCGCTTTTTCTTCTTTTTTCCCTTTCCCTGTCCCGGGCCATCAATTGTCTTGAACGGACCGTCTCCCCGCTTCAGGGCATGAAACTCCGGCGAGCCGGGCTTGATGCCAAGTCTCTTGGCAATGACTCCCCAGCCCTTTCCCCGATTTGCCTTATAATAATCGGCTACATATATAGGGTGCTTCTTTGAGAGCTGAGAAAGCCAGCAGGTCATATAGACGTCGCCCGGAGAGAATTGATGGGTGTGCATCATGGATTCAACGACAGAGCGGGTCACGCCATACACCTGATTCATTCTCATCATGAATCTGTCCATGTTCTGCAGGGCATCATTATCAACATCCGATAAATGCGCATCAAGTGCAGCACTGCCTTTCGGAGCTGCGTGCCCACAGGTTGCCATGAGCAGAATGACGGCGACAGACCAAAAAAGAATCCTTTTCATGAAAAACTCCTTTCTTCTAATGTCTGAATGCCCGCTGGCCGGTGAATACCATCGTCACTTTGGGGGTTGCTTCATTGCATGCCTGAATGGTCTCGAAGTCGCGCTCCGAGCCGCCGGGCTGGACGATGGCACGCACTCCCTGCTGGATGCCGATGTCAGCTCCATCGCGGAACGGGAAGAACGCATCCGACACCATCGTAGAACCGATAAGTCCGCCCTTGTCCTTTTTTGTCTGCGCATCAATCTCCCTGAGCGCAGCGATGTCGCGCTTGCCCTGGTGTGCTTCAAGATCATAAGTCTTGTAAGGAACGCCAAACTGCCTGAAGCAGAGCGCATCAGCATACTTGGTGTAAGCCTTGAATACGGCGATTTCGGCAACGCCGACGCGGTCCTGTTCCCCGGTGCCGATGCCGACGGTACAGCCGTCCTTCACATAGATTACCGAGTTTGAAGTGATGCCCTGCTCGACGCTCCAGCCGAACAGCATGTCGGCATACTCTGCTTCAGTCGGCAAGCGCTCGATGCTGTATTCCTGTCCCTTGCAGATAGTCTTTGCCGGGAGGAAATCATTCTTCGTCCGAATTCGGTTCACCGGAGACTGCTGCACAATTATGCCCCCGTCGATCAGGCATTTAAAGTCGACGAAGCGAGCGGAGCGGTATTTCTCAAGGCTGTTGATCTGCGCAACTTTGACGATGCGGAGGTTTTTCCGCCTGGCAATAATTTCGACAACTCCGTCTTCAAAGTCAGGCGCCGCGACAACTTCAAGATAATTGGAGCTGACAAGTTCTGCAGTGGCTTTATCCATAGGCCGGCTTATCACAAGGCAGCCGCCGAACGCTGCAATGCGGTCAGACATGTTGGCGCGGTCATAAGCCTCGGCTATGGTTGCTCCGTATGCAACGCCGCATGGGTTGTTATGCTTCAGGATTGCTGCTGCCGGACGGTCAGTCACAAACTTCAAAATATTGAGCGCATTGTCAAGATCGGTCATGTTCGTCTTGCCGGGATGCTTGCCAGCCTGTATCATGTCCGCTTCGGAAATGCTGCTGACCAGCCCGTTGCCAGGATTGATAAACTGGCAGTTGCCGAGCAGCAGATTGCCGTTGACCAGTTCGTACATTGCGGCTTCCTGATCCGGGTTCTCTCCATACCGGAGGCCTTTTTCGACAATATCTCCAGTCTTTTCCTCAGGAATTTTCCATGTTCGCTTGCGGTAGATCAGCGTCTGGTCGCCGAATTGTACAGTCATTGCTTCCGGAAAATGGTCGTCCATTATGGTTTTGTACATTTTCTTGAGATCTGACATGGCGTAGCCTCCTGAGACTGAATTTTTACTGTATTAAAGAATAGCAGATTAAAGGGGCAAAGTGAGAGGTCAGAAGTGATGCTGTCTTGACCGCTCAGCAAGGCAGCCCATAGAATATCGGGGATTGTCATGACATGTGCGCTCTGCGGATTTGCGAACTTCGTCAGCCTCGGCATCATGATCAGCGGCCTTGGAGTAATGGCTCCCGAGCGGCGTGGCGAAACTGTCTCGCTTGGAATGAAGTCGCTGGTCGCCGGGACCATGGCGACATTAATGACCGGCGCTCTTGTTGGTCTTCTTTATGAGGAGTGAACTATGTGTGAATTTTGCACCAAACATGGTGATGGGCAGATCTGGTATAAGAATGCGAAGAATTTTTCGGGAGATCTTGTCTCCGACCTGAAGCGCCGCGGCTATATCGAACGGTTTGTAAAGGAAACAATTCAGGACGGATTTGTTCAACTCGGCAGGCTTGAAGCTCTTGTCCGGAAGAGGGGTGATTTGCCGGAGCGTGTGCGAACAGCAATGGAAGAAAACGCACGAAATGAACACTTTGGACAGGTGCTGCCCATGGAAGAGATTCGGGATTTGGTAATGAAGGCCGAAACGGTTGTGCGCATGCCGTGCGCATGCCGCTGGGCAATGGGCAAGGGTGAAGTGCGGGCCTGTTACGGCATCAGCATCGGGCCGGAGCAGTGGTATCGCCATGTCGATATGAGTACGTTCGGCCCCTTGCCGGATGAAGGACTGGAGTCGGTCGATCGTGAAGAGGCTGTTCATCAGATGGAGCATTTGGAAGAACAGGGCGCGGTGCATACGATCTGGACGATGGTGACACCTTTTATCGGCGCCATTTGCAACTGCACGCTGGCGGATTGTCTTGCCATGCGCACGCTTTCCGGCATCAAGGTTGAGACGATGGCTCGCGCCGAGTTTGTTGCAGCGGCAGATGAAGAAAAATGCATCGGCTGCGGTCAGTGCGAGGCGACCTGCCAGTTCCAGGCTATCAGCGATAAGGAAATATCGGGCAACCACTATGCTGTCATCAATACCAATGCCTGCTATGGCTGCGGACTCTGCCGCAACTCCTGTCCTGTTGAGGCGCTGATGCTGGTTCGTAGATAAATTGCTTCAGACTCCCCGCTGGTCGGGGGGCCAGATGTACTTGTGCAGTTGCAGATTCAGTCGAACGGGCAGGCGGTCTTCCAGTATCCAGTCCACCAGGTCTGACGGTCGCATCATGCCATACGCAGGCGAGAGGAGTATCGTACAGATTGGGGCCAGGTCTTCATTGATCACCAGATGCCGCGCCCATGCATAATCTTCCGGCGAAGCAATCACGATTTTGATCTCATCGTGCGGCTTCAGAACATCCAGATTACTCCAAAGCATCCGTTCTGCCATGCCGCTGGAGGGCGTTTTTATGTCCATAATGATTTTGGAGCGCGGGTCGATATGCTCTATGTTCTGTGAGCCGTTTGTTTCGATGAGAACTTCATAGCCGTCATTGCAGAGTGCGGTCACAAGGGCAGGGCTGTCCGGCTGCAGGAGTGGTTCGCCGCCGGTCACTTCCACAAGCTGAATGCCGAACGCAGCCGCCTGCGCAAGGATTTCAGCGATTGAGAATTCACGTCCTTCTTCATAGGAATATACCGTGTCGCAGTACGTACAGCGCAGGTTGCATCCGGTCAAACGCACAAAAACGCACGGTCGTCCGGCATGTGTTGATTCGCCTTGAACACTGGCAAAGATTTCGTATATATTCATTGCGCAAGATGACCTCTCTCCGTAGTTAGTCAGTACTCTATCATGCTGCCTTTCAAAGGGTCAAAAGAGCCCTGTATATAAGTAACTGGCGCATCCGTGTTCTTTCATGGGAGTACATAAGAAGCAGGGGTTGAAGTATTCTATGGAGAGGGACGAGAAAGCTCTTTTTACAAGAATCTTGTGAAACAAGCTGTCGTGGTTTGAGAAGCAGGTGGTGATGGAAGAACCGGCGCAACGGGTTGACCTTTATCCGGATCACGAGAAGAACATTCGACTGAATCCCCCCGGGCATACTGGAGGCTCTACAATTTGAGAGGAGAGAGTCATGGAAAAGACAACGAAGTATTCTCCATGGGTTCGGGACCGGGCAGTGCGGATGGTATTTGAACAACAGAAGGAACACGGTTTGCA
>DATIKF010000209.1:0-2959 GCA_035477855.1 Dissulfurispiraceae bacterium | reverse complement strand
GCCATAGCGCTAAATCTGCGCCAGTTTACAGTCAACCCCTGGCGCCGTGCCACGGTGTCCTTTGTGGCATACTTTGCAAACTGTAGGTTAGGCGTGTACCGCCTGAGCAGATTTTTGACGTAGAAGATTCTTTGTTGCGCGGTTAGCGCATTAAGAGTTTGAGTTGGCATTGCTTTAGTCTCCTTTCATGTTGTGTGGCTAGAACTTTATCTTTTCGCCACGCCGTACGCGGTCACTGATTGATTCGATTTCAGCATCCGACATATCAGCTATGCTCTTTTGTCCCGCACCTTTTGTTCCTGCTTCGGTGCCTTTTGTTTGTCCAGCCTGGAGTGCGGCCAACACAGCTTGCTCACCCTGGCGGCGGGCGTTGTTGCGGCTACTCTCGTGATTCATTATGAGGTATGCCGTTTCAAGTGTGAGCGATTCGCCTGTTTCATTTGCTCTGGCTTGCGCGAATGCTAGTACACTGTCGATGTCGTAGCCTTTGCCGTACTTTACCGCCAGCCGTGCTGACTCGGCTTGCAAGGCAGCGTCATTTGCCCGCCGTTCTGCGTTTGCGGCTCTCTCCTGTTCCTGGACGTATTGCTGTGCTGCCCACTGATCCCATCCTTGCTGGACCAATTCGGTGACGCTTTGCTGTCTGGCTTGATTCCTCAGCGTTTCCAGGTCATAGCCGCGCTGCTCCAACTCGCGCCCCGTTTGCAGGTACTGCGCATTCTCGCGCTCCCACTTTTCCTGCGCTTGCTTCAAACGTGCAGCAAACGCTTTCTCAACGGTATCCGTTGGCGCGCTTGCGTCTTGCGGTGGCTGGGCAGGTCCAGCCGCTTGCGTATCGCCCGCATTTGGCTCCGCACCCTCGGCGACAGGTGTAGTCTCAACGCCCGTTTGTGCGTCCTGGGGGGCGACATTGTATTCTTCCGACATTGTAAATCCTCCTTTTGCCGCCGGCGACGCGGCTAGTTCGTTTAGCGCCCGAAAGATTAGTCTTGCAGGTCATCGTTTGATTGCTGGTTATCTTTAAACATAATCCTCTCTAGCCCACTTCGCCACCTCCAAGCGCGGCCGCAGGGTCAATGCCCCCTAGCGCTTGTGCCAGCATCTGCCCTTGTTCTGTGGCAGGCATTTGCTGTCCTATATCTGGCGGCTGAGAACCCGCAGGAAGGGCCTCTTCCGGCGGCATTGCAGGCTGTTCTTGCCGCTGGCTTAGGATAATCTCTTTTTGCGGGAAGGCATTCTCCGGCAGGGCGAACAGTGCTTCTTCCGGCGTGATGAGTTTCGCCTGCAACATCTTGAAGATGATTTCAATCTGCTGCTGTTCGTCCCAAAAATTCATACCGCCGCTTTCGATTTTGACATCGTATTCTTCGTCAACAAACATAGACCCGCGGAATTCGCTGCCACTTATGATGCGTCCGGCTGAAAACAACTCTGGTTCAGTCCAAAATGCAAACCATAGCCGCCCTAAGTCCTCTAGCAAAGTATGGGTGCGCTCGATTATCGGCTGGATAAGCACCATAGCCGCTTGCTGGAGATATGCGATAGCAGTTGCATTGAGCTGTCCGCCTGCCGCATGGCCGCTTAGTGCGTCTACCAACCCCTGCTGACGGCGTATGCTCGATATAAGCATATCTACCATAGCCATCATGTACGGTGGAGCACTCGGTGGCTGCAGGTAATCGATGCCCCAGCCGCTGCCGCCGCTGCTGTCGGTGAGGATCAGCCCCGGTTCGTTTGTCCACGAGCCAGGCTTGACTGCGCCTGCCTTTGCCCTTTTTTGCGGCATACCGGTAAGCTCCGCGCTCTGGATTAAAAATGCCATAAGCCGGTTGATGGATTGCTGGTTAGGCAAAAGTTGTGCAAATTCTGACAAGCCCCAAAACGACTTGCGCCTTTTGTACCAACGCAATGCCGCAAATGGGTACTTGCCATGCTCATATATCCCAGGTGTAAAACGGAGCAGTTTCCCTTGTGCGGCTACGGCATAGTTCAATTTTCCTTTTTCGCGCCACCATGAGCGCACAACATAGATTGTATTCTGCCGGCGCACATTTTCCTGCGGGTAGTTTCGTGTGCGGCTACTTGCGTTGCCATCAGTCGCTAATTCCGCGATGTTCACGCCCTGCTTTGCGGCATACTTTTGATATGCGCTAACCGCGTCTTGCACAAGCATTTCATCTGCAACGATGATATACGGCTGCTTTTGCACGTCGCGTTCGATTGCGTCACCTGGGAAGAAGTTTTCCGGGTCTATTTCTTTAGCCTCTAAGTCACCCTGCCACAAGTCTTGATACGCATGGCTGCCCCCGCGTAGAGCCGGATTGTAGCTGGTTTGGACAATACCAGTCCCCATCAGCGCCGCCGTCCGCGCTATGTCATCGAGTAGTTCCGCCTGCCTGATGCGGTCAGCAGTGTAGTCTGCCGCTTGGTCGAGGACTTTCTTCATCTCCGGGTCGCTTCCTAGGCGGCGTGAGTGGTATGTGATTTTCGGTTTCGCGCCGGTAACAGCAGCGACTTTGCGCTCAACATGCTCATGCACAATGTTAAGCACAGGCTTAGGGAAAGACGCAGGAGTGCCGGCAGGCCATTGGTCAGCTTGCCAGAAACGCTCTGCGAGTTGCCATGAGCGCAACATGCCGAGTTGGTCTTTCGTGCCGGCGGCGTATTGGTATTGCTCAGCTAAAAGGCCGATGATTTTTTCATTTTCCATGTTTTTGCGCTCCTACTCTTTTTCGCTATGTGGCCACATTTCCCGCAAATCAGGGCTTCGCACTGGTGCATCCGGCTCTAAGTCTGCCATAATAGGCGACGGCATGATTGTAGGCATTGTTGTCTGCATATCAAGCCGCCGGACATACCACACCCCAAGCAACACCCCGGCCAGTGTTGCGGTCATGCCGACCACTGCGCCCGCGGCTACTCCCAAGACATCCATGTTTTCCCCTCCTGTGCTATTTCT
>DATIKF010000208.1:0-1712 GCA_035477855.1 Dissulfurispiraceae bacterium | reverse complement strand
ATAGGGGACATTGGAGAACGGGCCAAGTCATCTGTGATGATTTGTTGACTCTCCCGAAAAAGGTTTTTGTAACCACAAAGGACACCAAGGACACAAAGTATTTTTATTGGTTGCATCAAGTCCTTGGTGTACTTTGTGTCCTTAGGAATGAGAATTAAACAACTGTCTGGGTAGGCAAAGCACGGTAGTTCCATTGCGGCAGGACAGAGTCAAAAACAATACGCAGATTGGCTTTGAAGTCATCGGCGACTTTGCGTCCCGTTTGATATGCTTTATCCATGACCTGCACGATGACGCTAAGGCCGGTGCTGGTCTGTGTTTTTTCCATTAACGTTTTGACCAGAGCGACACTGGTAAAGATGACGCCTTGACACGCACGGGTGACGTGGGGGAACAAACGATGCTCGATCGGGTTGAACTTGGAACAATACGGCGGGTAGTGAGCAATGCGAATTTCTATGCCCAACTCATCGGCCAGTTTTTGCAGGTCTTCTTTGAAGATGTAGTGATGCGAGTGGTTACTGCCACCGCCATCACACAGGCCCAAAATCGCCGTCGCCTGCGGATAGGCCGCGCGTCCATATTGATCCCACCACGCGCGCAGGCAGTCACAGGCAAACTCGCTGGTGTCTTTGCTGGTACCCAAATGCAGGTAGCCGCGATTCTGCTGCAGGTCATAAATCCCGTGGGGAATGATCACCCCCTCGGCTTGGCTGTTGAAGTCGTGGTCATAGGTGTGGAGTTCGCGGAGGGTGTAAAGATGACCGTCGCGGTAGAGGTTGCCCACATACTCCTTTTTCTTGGTATCAAAGCTGATAATGGGGTTACCCGCTGCCTGAAACTCAGCTTTGAGTTGCGCGATCTTGCCAAATTGCTCATCGCGGTGCGCCACCGTCTTCAGCGTTTGCTTCTTTTGCGCCTTCCGCCGCCGATAGTGATGCTTGTGCAGCAGCTTGCGCACGACCGTCTTGCTTACCTGCACCTGCTTCTGGTGCGCCAACAAGTCGGCAATCTGTTGCGGCGTCAAATCCGTCCACACTACCTGTTCGTCCATCGGGTCCCCGGCCGTATGTTCTTGCAGCACCGCCAAGAATTGCGCGTCAATGTCGGGATGGTGCTCCGCATACCCTTTCCGCCCGCCGCCCACTTTGCGGATCCGTGGGTCGGGTGGCGGCTTTTCCGGCAAGGCGGCCAAATCAGCCATTCCCCGGCTAATCGTCTTTTCACTACAGCCCAGCACCTGCGCAATGTAACTCTGCCCGCCTTTGCCCAGTTTCAACGCTTCGATCGCTGCATAGCGGCGGCGATCCTTTTCCGTCAAGGTGGCATAATACTTCTGCATTGTTTGTTCAATTTCAGAACTGTAGGCTTGCATCAACTCGCTCCTCGCTTATATTCTCACTGGGTCAGCACTGATTCCTAAGCCTAATTCTGTTGACTTAAAATGCAAGCGCCACACGCCAATATGCCAATCAGACAGTTAATCAATTCGCGATCCTTAGTGGTTTTCTAGCGTAGTTTGACTTTATGGCGCGGGTTCTAATAAAATCTCGTATGCCGCAACTTCCGTCGTCACCGGGGCCAGGGCGGAGATGACCAAAATCACTTCGTTCTGCCGGCTGCTCAGGGGGAGCGTCCACGCGCCGGATGTGCCGTTGAGCATCAACAGACGCTGCACCTGCGGTTCCGCGCCATCAATCACCATCTGCACG
>DATIKF010000207.1:0-3009 GCA_035477855.1 Dissulfurispiraceae bacterium | reverse complement strand
ACAAGAAAAAGCCGCAAGACAAAAGGCCATGGACGACAGAATAACAGATATATGGGAACTCATAGGCAAAAGACTAAATGTGATTCCTACTGATGAATTATGGAATTTGATTTGCAGTTATAAATATGAGGATGAGCTTATAGTAAGACATAAAACGCTCAGTGCCTCTGATATTGCCAATATCATAATATCCATGTATCCCAAGGCAACATCAACTGTCGATACCGGTGTTAAAATGATCCAAAAATGCCGGTTTGAAAATGTACCACCCGTGGTGTAGTTTTGGCGGAGGAGTAAATCCTCCGGCTGATGACTCCGAATACTAAGTTAGCACAACTTGGATTAGGAGTCAGACATATGATAACACGGGAGACAGAAGTGGACATCAGTTATTTTAACAGACAGGGTTTATCGTATCGGGAGATGGGCGCGAAATTCGGGCATGATCGTCGGACGGTGAAGAAGTATGCGGAGAACCCCGAACTGATCGGCAAACTGCGTAAGTCAGCGCCTCGCCCAAGCAAGCTGGATGAGTTCAAGTCTCAGATCGAGGACTGGCTTGAGGATGATCCGAAGTACAAAGCGTCCTGGATACTGGATCGGCTGAGGAAGCTTGGATACAGTGGCGGTCGAACAATAGTAAGTGACCTGGTGCAGATTCTCAAGGAAGAGAACAGACGGATTGCCTATATACGGTTCGAGACAGACCCGGGCAGGCAGGGACAGGTGGATTTCGGCGACTTCAAGGTGGTAATGCCGGATGGAAGCGAGAAGACATACTACCTGTTCAGCATGGTGTTGGGGTATTCACGTGGGATATACTCGGAGTATCTCGATAAGTGTGACATGGTAAGCTTCCTTGATGCACATCAGCGAGCATTCAGACACCTGGGCGGTGTTCCGGCGGAGATACTCTATGACCGAATGAGAAACGTCTTCATCAGAAAGCTCTCCGGGAAGGCGCAGTTCACGCAAGGATTGATGACGCTTGCGAACCACTACGGGTTTACGCCTGAGGTAGCGCCGGCATACTCTCCGTGGGTTAAAGGGAAGATCGAGCGACCAATGGACTTCATCCGGGAGGGTTTCTGGAGGGGATACGTCTTCACTGATTGTAAGACAGCAAACTTGGATCTTCTCCAGTGGCTTTCGGATAAAGCGGAGAGGATACACGGGACAACAAGGGAGAAGGTATCGGAGCGGCACGAGCGTGAGAAGGAGTTCCTGATGTCGCTACCTCCGTCGCCTTGTGATGTATCGCTCAGACTGTACCGCAAGGTGCATAAAGACTGCACGATAAGCGTAGACGGCAGCGGATATGAAGTGCCTCACAAGTTAGTAGGTAAGAAGATCGTCATTCGAATGAAAGATGGTATCCTTCGCGTCTACGACGGTGATACTCTCATGGCAACGCTTACAGAATCAGAGCAGAAGGGTAAGTTGGTCAGGTTTCCCGGACTAGCAGAAGCGATCCGTGCTGACTGGGAGATGAACGCTCGGAAGTACACGCAGCCAAAGAAAGGCAAAGGCAAAGCAACCATTAGTCCTGCGCTAGGCAAGTATCAGGTGGATGTAGAGAGAAGATCGCTTGATATCTACCGGCAGATAGGCGGAGGTGTATCCTATGCCTGAGCAGATGATCTTGGAGCGGCTCTCAGATAACCTGACCCGGCTAAAACTGCCGAGGATGCGGGCGATACTGCCTGAGCTGATAAAGGCTGCTGAGACCGACTCATGGAGCTACCTTACGCTCCTCGATAGACTCTTTGAGGATGAAGTAGGACAGAAAGACCAACGTCGAATCGAGAGCGCACTCAAGCTCTCCGGACTGCCTTACATAAAGACGATAGATGAGTTCGACTTTGCATTCCAGTCGGGGGTAAACCGGCAGCAGGTAATGAACTTGTTCGACCTAACGTTTATGGATAGGAAAGAGAACGTGCTGTTCCTCGGACCGCCTGGGGTCGGAAAGACGCATCTTTCAGCGGCACTTGCGATAAAGGCATGCCAGAGCGGAAGAACCATCTACTTCACGACAATGGCGGACCTGATTTACAAGCTCCGAATAGATCGAGAGATGGGACGAATCGGGAAGAACAGACGGCCTTACCAGTGTGCAAGTCTGGTAGTGGTAGATGAAGTGGGCTACACACCGATAGACCGCGAAGAGTGCAACCTGTTCTACCAGTTCGTAGCCATGAGATACGAGAAGGCGAGTACCATCATCACCTCGAACAAAGCATTCGACGAATGGTCGGAGCTCTTTCACGACTCGGTGATCGTAACTGCGATTCTGGACAGGCTGTTGCATCATAGCTGCGTGGTCAATATCAAGGGTAACAGCTATCGGCTCAAGGGCAAGCTGCCGGCGGAGGGTATTTGACCTATGCCAGCACCAAAAAAGTATGAAAACTCGGCTCAGAGGCAAGCCGCGTATCGCACTAGATGCAAAGAGAGAGGTGGTTCGCCACAGGCTGTACCCTCAACAGGGGCTGCCTACCGCCGATGGGAGAAAATGCGAAAGCAAGCCATGAGCCTGCTCAACCAGGTAGTAGCTGAGATGGAAATCTACTACGACCAGCGCTCAGAAACCTGGCAGGAGTCCGAGAAGGCAGAAGAGTTCAACGAGCTGATGGAGGCAATATCAGAGACAGCAGAAGCGCTCGCAGATATCTCCTGACAACTGCCTGAAGCGTAACGCGTTACGCTTCAGGCGCATAGCATCAAGTCACAAATGGAGGTGATGCCAGAAAACATATGTGCAGGTGGTACATTTTCACACCGGCAAATTTGGTGCATTTTCAAACCGGCATTGACAAGGTCCTAAGAATAGGTCAACATTTATTATTGATGGTGTTTCGGTAAATATTGTAGTTAATATTGGTGTTAACTTTAATATGATGCGGGCCTGGCCTACAAGTGAACCACAGTGGCAGGCAGGGTATACTACTGTTCCAAGTATGGGAGAAATAGTCGCACCTGCTGAGTGGGTACTGTATGCCGTCTGCG
>DATIKF010000206.1:0-19889 GCA_035477855.1 Dissulfurispiraceae bacterium | reverse complement strand
CCCGCCTCAGCTTCCTTCAGAATCTCGACGATCTGCTCCTCTGTGTACCGCGTCTTCTTCATGCCTGCCTCCTCGCTCAGAGTGTTGTATCACGACCAACCTCTAATTACAAGTGGCACAGTTTTTCGGGGGGACGTCCTTGCAGATATAATGGAGGCATGTGTTAATGCAGGATGGCAAAGGAGACAGTTATGAGCGTTCGGGACATGAATGGCAGTCCGGGAATCTGGGAACAATTGGCATGGGCAGATATGAGCAAGGAACAGGAACTCTGGTGCCTTCTCGGCTGACAACAGGATAAATGGGACAGGAACGATCCGCCGCCAAGCAGCGATAAAGCCTGGAATGACCTGACCGATCAGGAACAAAGAGCCGCATCGGGCCTGGGTTTTACAGAGGACCTCTTGGATAATTTTGAGGATCAATGATTTGCAAAGCCGGAAATACCCTTAGCGCTTAGAAACGCTTCAAATCATTTCACCCGGTTACCGAGCGTGTGCGTGTTGAATCACAAAAGAAGTAACCAAGGGAACGAGTTTTTTATAAGGGTTCACCGGTGTTCCGACAATACTCATCCAGCGCATCACCTTTGCCCTGCTGGTCAGCATTGATATATTTCCCCAATAGTGTATTCAAATACTGCTTCCGTGAACGCATGTCCATCTCCTCCGTGCCCCCCCCCCATTACTCATGTCGGTCTGGGTTACATTTTCCATGATTCAATAACCTCGCGCTCGGTTACATTTTAGGTGCTTCAATGCGCTGTCCTCGTCTTTTCCCTGCTTTGCGATTATAATTCAGATATGTCCATATCAGAGCTTATAGCACGCTGTATTTCAAGAAACGCGACTCTGGCTGTTGCCGAGTCATGCACGGGCGGACATGTAGCGGATCTCATTACAAATATTCCCGGGGTCAGTGCCGTTTTTACCGCCGGCGTTATCGCGTATTCACGCGCCGCAAAGATCAACCTCCTTGGCGTGCCAGCGGCTATTCTTGAAAATCACGGATTGATCAGTAAGGAAACCGCGGTAACGATGGCAGGCCGCATGCGTTTCTTGGCGCACGCTGATTACGCAATTGCAACAACCGGCAATCTCGGTCCTGATGTTCTGGAGGGCAAAAAATGCGGGCTTGTCTATGTTGCGGTCAGCTCTTCCAAGAGAGTATACTTTCGGGAGCTTCATCTTGGCGGGAACCGTGCCGCAAACAAGCATGATGCCGCGCTGGCGGCGCTGAACCTTCTTGCCGAGGTAATTGATAAGGAAACGTCCGATGACAGATAAACTTCCTGAAGCAATACAGACCGAAATACAGCAGCTCGTCAGAGAACTAAACGAACACGGCCACCGCTATCATGTGCTCGATGCGCCGGTTATTTCTGATGCGGAGTACGATCGTCTCTACCGCCGGCTGCTCGACCTCGAAACCACGCACGGCGTTATTCTTCCTGACTCGCCAACGCAACGCATCGGCGCTGCGCCGCTGGAAAAATTCGACAAGGTGCGTCATGCCGAACCGATGCTCTCTCTTGAGAACGCCTTCTCACGCGATGAGATCATTGATTTCGACAGACGACTGAAACGTCTCCTCCGGACAGACGGCGAGATTGAATACACCGTAGAGCCGAAATACGACGGCCTTGCAATTGAATTGTCCTACCGTAACGGCATTCTCTGGCGGGCATCAACTCGAGGCGACGGCTATGAGGGCGAGGACGTTACCGGGAACATACGGACCATCAGGGCGGTTCCGCTGAGGCTTGAGCACGCAGAAAGCATCCCGGAGGAGATTGACATCCGCGGCGAAGTCTACATTGACATTGCCGAGTTCGAGGAGCTCAATAAGGAGCGGAAGCAGGCGGGTGAGCAGCCATTTGCAAATCCGCGCAATGCGGCAGCCGGCTCTGTGAGGCAGCTTGACTCTGCTGTCACTGCCCGGCGAAAACTCCATCTTGCCTGCTACGGTATCGGTGCATGTCGCGGCGCTTCATTTGCAAGTCAGAGTGCCTTTATCCAGTGGCTCAAAGCAGCGCGCTTTCCTGTCCCTGCTTTTATGCATAAAGTAACCGGCATCGACGCAGCGCTTGCCGGCATGGCGGAGATCGAAGCACGCCGCCCGACATTCAGCTTTGAAGCAGACGGCGCTGTTATCAAGGTGAATGATTTTGCCCTGCAAAGAACTCTCGGGGCAAAAACCCGCGAGCCGCGCTGGGCGCTAGCTTACAAGTTCGCAGCACAGCGGGGCACAACCAGAATCAATGCGATCATCGCACGTGTCGGCAGGACCGGCGTCATCACGCCGGTTGCCGAACTGGAGCCGGTTCAGATCGGCGGAGTCATTGTTTCTAACTCATCGCTGCACAACTGGGATGAAGTTTTGCGGAAAGATATCCGCATCGGCGACACGGTTATCGTCGAGCGCGCCGGCGACGTTATCCCGCATGTTATAGCCGTTCTCAAAGAGAGCCGGTCGGGAGATGAAAAGATTTTTCCGGTGCCGCAGACCTGTCCGGCATGCGGAGGATTTGTGGTGCGTGAAGAGGGAGAGGTTGCAGTGCGATGCTTAGCACTGGACTGCCCGGCACAGATGCAGGAGAAGATCATCCACTTCGCGTCGCGCGGCGGCATGGACATCGAGGGCTTGGGTGAAAAAAATGTGGAGCTGCTTTATGAACGTGCCCTGATACGGCATTTTGCCGATATTTATTCCCTCTCGAAAGACGATCTGATGCGCCTTCCGCGGTTCGGCGAGAAATCGGCGCGGAATCTTGTCGATGCGATTCGCGCCTCCATGCATACGACGCTCTCCCGCTTCCTCTATGCACTCGGGATTCCGCAGGTCGGCGAATATGCGGCAAAGCTGATTGCCCGAAACTTTGAGACCTTGCAGTCGCTTTACCGCGTGACTCCAGCACGACTGCTCGCCATTCATCAAATCGGGGGAAAAACCGCGGGCGCTCTTGCAGGATTTTTTCAGGACGAGGGGAATCTCCGTGTGCTTGACCGCATGATGGAACTCGGACTCAGGCTCTCAAATCCGGAATTTGCAGCAAACCGGCATGCAGTTCGGCCCCTTGACGGACTCACCTTCGTCATCACCGGCACGTTGCCGAAGTCCCGTCCGGAAGTCGAGGATGCGATCGAACAAAACGGCGGGCACGTGTCGTCGACGGTGTCGAAATCGACACGCTATGTTCTTGCAGGAGAAAATCCTAGCTCGAAGCTGCAGAAGGCCCGGACTCTCGGAATTCCGGTCATAGGGTATCCCGACCTCCTCCGCATGCTGAAACCGAAACCGGCACAGCAGAAGCTCTTTTCATAGTTGCGCCGCGCGCCGTCAGCCTGAGCCCGCAAGATATTCGGCCGCCTTCTCAACGCTTTCCCTGTTTCCGATGAGGAGCAGCAGATCATCCGCGTGCAGATGAAAGTCCGGGGACGGATTCTGATGCACCTCGTCATTCCGCTGAACCGCCAGAATGGTTGCACCAGTCTCAGCACGCAACCTGAGCGTCTTGATTGATACCCCGTCCGCCGGCGTTCCTTTCAGAATCTGATAGGTTTCCGTATGAAGCCCCTTGAGAAATGAATGGCGCTCCGAGAGGGCTTTCGCCGGCAGGCGAATGCCCCGCAGCATGGTGTAGTTGTCGTCCCGGATCTCTTCAATACGCCGATGAATGGCATTCTTCGGAACATGATAGTGATGAAGAACCCGCGCGAATATCTCGACTGATGTCTCGAACTCTTCAGGAATAACCTCATTTGCCCCTGCGGCTTTCAGATCGTCCATCTCAGCAAGATAACGGGTACGCACAATAATCCGAAGCTGCGGGTTCTCATGGCGGGCAATCTGGACCACGCGGCGCGCTGCTGCGGCATCCGAAATGGCAATCACAAGGATGCGGGCGGAATGCACATGGAGTTGATGCAGTATTTCAGCGCTGGTGGCGTCCCCGAAAAAAATGGGCTCCCCTTCCCGGCGCATCTTTCTGACCGTTGTGCTGTTCATTTCAAGAACAACATAGGGGATATCCGCGTCGCGGAGAACGCGGGCAAGATTGCGTCCGTTCAGGCCGAAGCCGACAATGATGACATGCCCGAGCAGCTTTGCAGGGTAATGCTCCGCCGTCCGGGCCGTCCGTAATTTATCCAGAAACCGCATCGGCCTCAGCCCGACAATCCGCTCAGAAAGTCGTGCTGACGTGATAACAAACATGGGCGTCAGCATCATGGTAAAGACCGCTGCGGATAGAAAAAGCTGGAACATCTCATCAGAAGGAATGAGCCCGACCGCCTTGCCGGCTGCCGCCAGAACAAACGAGAACTCTCCTACCTGTGCGAGGCAAAAACCGGTCTGCAGGGAATGCCTCAGCGCCTGACCTGCCCCATATGCGGCAAC
The DNA here is from genome assembly GCA_035477855.1 of Dissulfurispiraceae bacterium. Lineage (GTDB taxonomy): Bacteria > Nitrospirota > Thermodesulfovibrionia > Thermodesulfovibrionales > Dissulfurispiraceae > JAAYUK01. The sequence goes on along the minus strand of DATIKF010000206.1, from coordinate 15,491 downwards.
AGCAGTTGCAAAAACTTTCACAAGAAGAATTATCAGAACTATTGCGCAGACCATGGGCGCATTATTCATCGCAAAACGCAAATCAAGCAGCATGCCGATTGAGATAAAAAAGAGCGCGGAGAAACTCTCCTTGAGCGGGAGGATGTCAGAGACGGCCTGAGAAGAATACTCGGACTCGGAAATCACGATACCGGCAAGAAATGCTCCGAGTGCAAGGGAAAGACCAAGCTCAGCGGTAAGCACTGCGGTCCCGAGGCAGAGCATGATAATCGTAATAACAAAGAGCTCCCGACTTTTCGTATGAACCACCTGGTGCAGGATCTGGGGCACCGCCCAGCGTGAAGCCAGCAGAATTCCCGCTACAAAAATCGCGGCCTTTCCGATGGTGATGATGACATCCTGGGCGCTCCCGCCGGTTCCGGCAAGAATGGGAATCAACAGCATGAACGGCACAACGCAGAGATCCTGAAAGATAAGAATGCCGAGTGAAGCCATGCCGTGCGGAGCATTCAGCTCCCCGCGGTCCTGGAGCAGCTTGATGGCGATTGCCGTACTGCTCAGCGCAACGAGAAAGCCGTAAAACACGGCCGCACCTGCGTCATGCCGAAACCCAAAAGAGGCAATCAATGCAACAAGAAGAATTGTCAGGGCTCCCTGCAGAAAACCCCCGACGACAACAAGCCCTCTCAACTGCATGAGGGTCTTGAGCGAAAATTCCAGTCCGATAACGAACATCAGCAGCACGACACCAATCTCGGCAACCAGCTCAACCGCCTTGATGTCATGCACAAGGGCGATCCCGTGAGGGCCGACGATAAGGCCGGCAAACAGGAACCCCACAATCGACGGCACACGAATCCTGCCAAGCAGGTAGACGACAATGGCCGATACCCCGAAGACAATAACTATGAAAAGCAGATATTCATGCATTACAGTCGCTGCCTCATCTTCACACGGATTTTCGTTTCCTGAGCTGAACAGTCACCTAACGACCGCATTTCCTGCAGACCGGCCGGTGATGTTCACGCTTTACCATCTGGAGCTTTCCACAGTGCGGACATCGCTTTATCATTCCAAATATCGTTGAAAAGGCATATCATGCCTTAATGCTCCTCTTTGCCGCCGAAAGGCCTTCACACGGCGAAAACGCATCTATGTTTCGATAGAAAAAGCACTCCGTCGTGAAAAATAAAAATGAAAGGCAGAAAAGCAGCTCCCCCGCTCCAGGCGCAAAAAAACAGCCATGCCGCTCATACGCCACATCTTTTCATGCGTTTATGATAACAAAATCATGCATAAAACCGGCATTGCCGGCATCGGCAGAAACCGGACATTTCTATATTGCCTTGACATATGTTTGCCAAACAAGGCAAAACGTGCTATATTTCTTTAGAACAACATTTCATGGAGGGGCCCATGAGCGCGAATAGACAGGGCGAAATAGCACTAATTGCATATGAACTCTTCGAGAAGCGGGGATATATCGGGGGGCGTGAATTCGAAGACTGGTGCGAAGCAGAGCGGATTGTCGCTGCAAAATACATCACCATTGAAGCATTAACCGCCGGAATCCTCAAGCCTGCCGAAGATGATGCAAAGCCGAAGACAAGCAGTCCTGAAAACTCATCCGCTGAAAAAAAACCGGCTGCAGCAAAAAAAACATCCTCCAAAACAGCCGCTCCGAAGACACCCGGTCCAAAACTCACATAAATGTAATTGGTATATGCATGAAGCGCTTTTGTACGAGAGAAAAGGCGACAGCTTGGTGCAGTGCCGCCTCTGTTGTCATTATTGCGCCATAACTCCGGAACACCACGGCATATGCGGAGTACGGGAAAATCATGGCGGAACACTGTATTCGCGTGTATATGGCAAAATAATCGCTGCACATATCGACCCTGTCGAAAAAAAGCCGCTTTACCATTTCCAGCCAGGCTCGCGTTCTTTTTCGATCGCGACGGTCGGATGCAACTTCCGGTGCAAACATTGCCAAAATGCCGATATCTCTCAGGCGCCACGTCTTTATAAAAGCATTCAGGGAGAGGAGACAACCCCGGAACAGACTGTGAACGCTGCTGCCGACTCCGGATGCAGCAGTATCTCATACACCTACACAGAACCGACCATCTTCTTTGAGTTTGCCTACGACTGCGCCCGGCTTGCCCGCAAACGGGGGCTGAAAAATGTCTTCGTAAGCAACGGGTATACCAGTCCTGAAGCGACCCACATGATTGCGCCGCATCTTGATGCGAACAACATTGACCTCAAGGGAGACGACTCTTTTTACCAGAAGCTGGTCGGGGCTAAGCTCCAGCCGGTGCTCGATACGATACGGCTGATGAAGGAACTCGGCGTCTGGGTCGAAGTGACCACCCTCATTATCCCGGACTGGAACGACTCGGACGGATTCCTGCGCTGGGCGGCTGAGTTCTTGGCATCTGTTGACCCTGCCATCCCGTGGCATGTAACACAGTTTCATCCGACCTATGAACTGCTCGACAAACCGAGGACTCCGGCTGCGACACTTCGAAGGGCTCGTGAAATCGGCCTCGCTGCCGGCCTGAAATATGTGTATGAAGGGAATATACCCGGAGAAGGCGGAGAGAATACGTTTTGCCCGCACTGCGGTGCAGTCGTGCTGTCCCGTTTCGGCTTCTCGCTCCGCGCCATTCAGCTCAGAAACGGTCTCTGCATCGCCTGCAACACTCCGGTCGACGGAGTCGGACTTCCCTGAAACTCCGCGTTTCTCGCATCGAGGCACAAACAGCGTTATTCTAAAAAAGCGAGGGTTGTACCGCAGGGCACTTCAAGGAACGCCGGCAATGCTGCATACAGGCTGCTATGTATTTGCTGTGACCTGAGCGCGGGCACCGAACCTTATCCAGCGGTTTTTCATGTTCATGAATTTTGGGGTCTTCCCGAAACGTTTCCCTGCTGAAAATTGCGTTGCCGCCTTTGTTCATGCAGACACATTACCGCAAAGTATCAGACAATGCAATGGCAAATAGCCGACGGCAAAATCTCTCCGGACGGTACCGGCCCTGGCGTGAAGCGTTTTGCTTGAACAAGGCGTGTACAGGACCGGCGAATACCCCAGAGGAGAGCGATGTATGCCGTCCGGGAATAAGTTGAACACCAAGTTCTGCAACATCTGGCGACAATTCCGGCATAATTTCTCCTGCACCCTGTTGACAGCGAACGAACGTTCGTCATATAATGACGTTATGAATAAACTCACCCCGGCAGTGCTAAAACAGAGAGGCGAATGCATCAGGAAGTTTTACACTGAAAAGGGCCGCATGCCCAGTTTTTCCGAGGTTGGAGAACTGGTCGGGCTCAGCTCCAAAAGCTCTGTGTTCAAGCTGATAGCGAGACTCGAAGAACAGAACTCTCTCAGCCGCGACGCGAAAGGCCGACTGCTGCCCGGGCCGATGAGCCATCCGCTCAGGATGCTCGGCTCGGTAGAAGCAGGATTCCCCAGCCCGGCAGAAGAAGAGCTCGCCGATACCCTTTCGCTGGATGACCTGCTGGTCAAAAACCGGCAGGCGACCTTCCTGCTCAAAGTGTCCGGCGATTCCATGAGCGGCGTCGGCATCATGCCTGGCGACATGGTCATCATCGACCGAAGCATTTCTCCAAAGAACGGAGATATCGTCATTGCTGAAGTCGACGGGGCGTGGACAATGAAGCGCCTGAAAAAGCAGGGAGATACCGTCACCCTGTTTGCAGCCAATCCGGCCTACAAACCCATCCGTCCCCGCTACGAACTGAAAATAGCCGGCGTGGTGACGGGCGTCGTCCGCAAATATCAATAAAAGTCAAAGCCCCTATGTATACCAATCCCCTCACCGTCAGTTCATGGCCCCGCGCGATCGCCCATCTGGACGCAGATGCCTTCTTCGCCTCATGCGAACAGGCAATCCACCCCGAATTGAAGGGCAAGCCCGTCATCACCGGCAAGGAACGGGGCATCGTAGCTGCAGCAAGCTATGAAGCCAAAGCGCGGGGAGTAAAGCGCGGCATGCGCCTCTTTGAAGTGAAAAAGGTCTGTCCGGAGGCGGTTATAATGCCGTCAGACTACGAAACCTACAGCCTTTTTTCGATGAGGATGTTTGAGATCATCCGGCGATTCTCTCCTGATGTGGAAGAGTACTCCATCGACGAGGCATTCATTGACCTGACGGGGCTCAGGCGGACATGCCACGGATCCTATGGCCTGATTGCCGAAAAAATTCAGTTAACGATAGCGAAGGAACTCGGGATAACCGTTGCGATAGGTATCAGCCTGTCCAAGGTGCTGGCCAAGATAGGCTCAAAGCATAAAAAACCGGCAGGACTGACCATCATTCGGGGCAGAGACATCCATCTTTTTCTCGAGAAACTGCCGGTCGAGAAAGTCTGGGGGATAGGACCAAACACCGCAGCGTATCTCCGGAAGTTCAGCGTTCATTCTGCCCTGGAGTTTGCAAAAAAAGAGGATGCGTTCATAAAAACGCATCTTTCAAAGCCATACCATGAAATCTGGCATGAGCTGAACGGCAGGAGCGTCTGGCCGGTTACAGCGCAGGAAAAGACAAGCTATCAGTCCATCAGCAAGGCAAAGACCTTTACCCCACCATCGTCTGACGAAGATTTTATATTCGCACAGCTCTCCAAAAACCTCGAAAACGCATGTATCAAGGCCCGCCGCCACAACCTTGCTGCCCGAAAGATATATGTATTCCTCCGGCAGCAGAATTTCCGGGACAGCGGTATCGAGATCCGGCTGACTACGGCAACAGCATATCCGTCAGACCTCTTCAGGCCGTTGCATGAGGGCTTCCTGCAGGTATTCCGGAAAGGCTCCCTGTACCGCCAGACCGGGGTCGTTTTGTGCGACCTGGTGCCGGAAGAAAAACAGCAGTACACGCTTTTTGACGACACCGTCCAAATTGAGAAGATGTCCAGGCTCTATAAGGCTGTGGATACATTGTCGGAGAAATTCGGCAAACATACGATTCAGAGCGGAGCGAGCCTTCCTGCCAAGATGCAGGCGCAACATGAAGGAAACAGAGGAGATCAGGCAATCAGAAAGAATACGATGCTGCTGAAGGGCGAGAATGCCCGGCAGAAGCTCGGCATGCCGGTGTTACACGTGAAGGTGTGAGGGACGTCGCGGTCGTCACTTACTGTCCCAACGCATTCAGGCGTTCGCCAGCAAAACGATGGGTTTCGGCATCGATGCCGTCAGCGCCCAGCAGCTCGCGATAATAGCGCTGCATCTGTTTTCCGCCCTTGCTTTTCCGCAATGCGTGCAAGTCCGAGTTGCCCCTGAACATCACGCACATCGGCAAGTTTGGAGTAAAATGACGCGGCCCGCTCCGGACTCCCCTGTCGCTCATACAGCAGTCCGAGATTCAAAAGAAGAGTGCGGTTGCCGGGCTCGTAACTGAACGCCTTGTTCAGATATAGCTCACCTTCCGTAAGATTTCCCGACTGAATGCCCGCAACGCCGATGTTTATCATGGCAGGCACGTAATCCTGCCGCACCGTGAGTGCCTGACGCGCATACTTCACCGCTTCACCGGCGGAGCCGAGTCGCACAAGAGTTCCCGCAATATTGTTCAGAACGATGTAATTCACCGGATCGTGCTCAAGCGCTTTCCGGTAGCTGGCAAGGGCCTGCTGATAATCACGCCTCACTTCATGGGCTTTGGCTGTATAGAGATGCAGATTTCGCTCGGACGTCTGGTCCGGGGATCCCTGCGACGACAGTATTGCCCGAACCTGCTCACGGGGCTCAGCCGCCGCGGCTTTCGTTTGCTTTCTCTCCTTCTCAGTCTGTTGCTTCGAGCGGAAAACATCGGCACCCGCCTGAGGAGCGGGTTTTTCTGCGGGGCGATTCGGGCCGGCCTGATTTTGTCCCGGGGATTTCTGCTCATCGGGCTTTTGCGCAGGAGTTGAAGACGTCTGAGACAAGGCCGGCGAGACCTGAACCGGCGGAGGTGCGGCCGGGGGACCCGAAACGGGCTGTTGCGGTATCCGGGCAACGACGGGAGCTTTCGGAGATGAAACATATTGATCTACTGCAAATAATGCTGCTGCTCCTGTCACGATAACGGCAAGAAGAATAATTGAAAGAACAACAATTCTGCGCTTCTGAGTCTTCTGTCCGGAGTCGGCCTCAACAACGCGGCGCAGTCCCGGCGGCACATCGCCCGAAGGTTCCTGACGATTCAGCTTTGCCAAAAGATCGGCAATAAGACTCATCTAGAGTTCCCGGTCCCGCACCGCAAACTGCAGCGATGAATCGTTTTTTCCGGTCTGTATCGTCGTTTCCTGAGCTGATGCCTGACCGCGGCGGCTTTCCGCCTTGAGGCTCCTGAAAATACGCCATGAATAGTCCACCCTTTTGGCATGGCTGTGAGCATTATAGCAGCCGACCGCTTCCCACGCATAGTCGTACGATTTTACACACCTGCCCAGAATATCGGCTCCGATCATCACATTCAGGCAAGGATCCGCCTTAAGCTGATCTGCAGTAACGCCGTGTTTCGGAAACCAGAATGAATTGATCTGCATGACACCGACATCATAACTGCCGTTCGGATTTCGGTTTTCAGCATTCTGACGCATGCCCGATTCCGTCCTATCGATAGCACGCAGGAGCTGCGGGCTGATGCCGTGCTTTTTCCCTGCTTCGTCAAAGCACATTGCAGCCGCGAGGTTCAACGGCAGCAGGCAAAGAACACACAGGACAAATATGGAACGCATAGACTCAAGTATAACAGGAAGGTTTTCGGACAGACAATGCTGTGGTGGTCAGAATCGGGCAGATTGATGGTCGCGGGCATAAAATGACGCAAGCTCCTCCGAGCGATCTCCTTTATCATCATACAGGAAAAGCGGCTTTTCAATTTCCAGTCCCGGCTTGCCGCCCTTAACCGCTTCAACCAACAGCATCTTTGCTTCCGTACCCGGGCTGGAGTGAACAAAGCGAATCCGCTTCGCTTCACATCCGTTCTGCCGGAGCGCAATACAAATGTCGGAAAGGCGCTCAGGCAGGTGTATAAAGCAGAAACGGCCATGGTGGCGCAGCATGCGTGTGGCGGCAGAAACGAGATCGTTCAGCGAGAGCGCAATCTCATGACGTGCTATCGCCTTTTCATCCCCATTGCTCAGTTTGCCGCTCTTGAGCGGCCTGAACGGAGGATTGGCAACCACCAGATCAAAGCAGGGATCTGCGATGATCGACGACCACCAGGTCTGAGCCTGCGTCTTTTCTGTTGCCGCCGGAGCTGCCTCCGACCACGGCGGGGGCTCATCCGCGACTTCTCCATCCTCGGCATTCAAGGAGTCCGTGCTTATGACGGGGTTCGCACGTGCAAATTCCTTAATGTCCGCATGAACCACCGAAACCTGCTCATTCAGACTGTTCAAGGCTACATTCTTTTCTGCCAGTCTGACGAGCGATTTCTGGAGTTCGACAAGAGTGATCCGGGCAGACTGGTACCGTTTGGCAAGCAGAAGGCCGATAATGCCGGAGCCTGCACACAAATCGGCAATGCATTTCACACGAGGTATCGTCACAAAAGCGTCAACCAACAGCGCATCTACCGAAAACCGGTAACCGTTTTTGTGCTGGCATATGCGGACATCACGGATGAAGTCAAGTGTCGTCATGTAGTGTTGTCAATAGACATGCCAAACCTACTGCTCTTTTTTTATCAACCCGAGCAGCGCCTCCAGCATCTGTTCCTCAGGCACTGTTCTTACCACTTCGCCCTTTTTGAACAACAGCCCCATGCCTTTGCCGGCGGCGATGCCGAAGTCAGCCTCGCGCGCCTCACCGGGGCCGTTGACCACGCACCCCATGACCGCGATGGTAATGGGTTTGTCAACAGAACGGAGAACGCGCGCCACCTCCTCGGCTACAGGCCGCAAATCGACTTGGCAGCGACCGCAGGTCGGACAGGAGATGATCTCAGCGCCGCGCCTGCGGATGCCGACAGCCCGGAGTATTTCGTATGCAGTCCGCACCTCTTCCTCGGGAGGAGCGGTCAAAGAGACGCGCATGGTATCGCCAATCCCCTCGGCGAGTAGAATACCCAGACCAACAGCGCTTTTCACCGCGCCGGGAAAGGTCGGTCCCGTCTCGGTAATGCCAATGTGGAGCGGATAATCGTATCGGGAGGAAAAGAGTCGATATGAGTTCACTGTCATCATGACATTGGATGCCTTGAGCGAGACCTTGATATCCCGGAAGTTCAGGTCTTCCAGGATGCGGATGTGCCCTTCGGCGCTTTCGACAATCGCCTCCGGATTCGGGTGGCCGTATTTTTCGAGCAGGTGTTTTTCAAGCGAGCCGGCATTGACGCCGATACGGATGGGAACAGCACGTTCACGTGCAGCGGCGACAACCTCTTTGATTTTCCATTTCGCACCGATGTTGCCGGGATTGATGCGCAGGCCATCGACGCCCTGCCGTATCGCTTCGAGCGCTAGGCGGTAATCAAAGTGGATGTCGGCAACCATCGGGATGCCGACCTGCTGTTTGATCGCACCGAGCGCCTTTGCCGCGTCATCATCCGGCACCGCAAGGCGGATAATCTCGCAGCCTGCTGTTTCCAGTTCCTTGATCTGCGCAATCGTAGCAGCAACATTCCGCGTGTCGGTCTTGGTCATCGACTGCACAGAAACCGGGGACGTCCCACCAACCGGAACGCTGCCCACCATAATCAGCCGTGTCGCCTTGCGCAAGATCATTTCTCTTTTCCGTTTTCCTTGCCGCTGCCATTCGGCGCTTCTGCCCCCGCCACACCCTCAGGCAGTTCCCGCTGCAACAGCTGTTTCCCTGCCCGAACACTGGCTACTGCAGCATTATGTTCAGCAAGCGTTCTGGAGAAGTAATGGGAACGGTCATTCTTCGCAACAAAATAAATATAAGGAACTTTTGCCGGATAGAGCGCCGCCTTTATCGATTTAATGCCCGGCGACGCAATGGGTCCGGGCGGCAGCCCCCGAATGATATAGGTGTTATACTCAGTCTGGCGGCGCAGGTCATTACGGGTAATGCGCTGTCGTGAGCTTTTAACGCCATAAATTGAGGTCGGGTCAGCCTGCAGCGGCATGCCCTTGCTGAGGCGGTTGTGGTATACCGCTGAGATAATGGTACGTTCATTGTCCACAACCGCTTCTTTCTCAATAATCGACGCGAGCGTCAGCACTTCATTTTCGGACCAGCCCATCTGCACAGTACGCTTTTCGAGTTCTTCGGTAAATTCCTCACGCAGCTTCTGCACCATTACTCGCAGAACGGAAGCAGGTTTTGCCCCTTTGGAGAATCTGTATGTCTGCGGAAAGAGATAGCCCTCGATGCTCCTGGAATCAATATCAAGATCCTTCAGAAAAGCCTTGCCATACGCCAGTTCCCTGAATGTCTCCGGAGACATCAGTTTTGCATCCGCCAGCTTCTTCCCGATTTCGAGCAGACTGTCGCCCTCGACAACGGTAATCTCATATTCAAGCACCTTGCCGAGCCTCAATTTCATAAGAACATCGTACGGCGTCACCCGTCCGCTGAAAACGTAGAAACCGGCACGAATCCGCTTGTCGATGCCGCTGACTCGGCCGATGACAATGAAGAGCGTCTCGCTTCTGATAAGGCCGTTTCCGGCAAGAATAGAAACTGCCTCCCGAAACGCGGTCCCTTCAGGGATCTGCACCTCAACTTCTGCTGTATCGTCCTTTGTCGGCACAAGCAGCTGATAGCCGATGAACGCGCCGCAAAAAAACACACCTGCAATAACGAGATGCACCAGTGTTTTGATCATTTTATTAGGATAACAGAGTATTTCTTAAAAAGTAATCGAACGGGGAGGTTGATACGACAGCGGGGTGGCCGAATCGACCACCCCGCCGGGAATCCTTTCCTCTCAACCAAAAGTCTACAGCAGAGTTCCGGACTGTGAGTTGTTTTAGTACATGCCGCCCATATCTCCCATGCCGCCGCCCGGCATTGCAGGCATCTTCTTGTCATCTTCCGGAATCTCGGTGATCATGACTTCGGTGGTCAGAAGCAGCCCTGCAACCGAAGCTGCATTCTGAAGTGCGGTTCTGGCAACTTTGGTCGGGTCGATGATGCCGGAATCGATCATGTCGACATACTTCTCGGTGTAGGCATCATAGCCGAAGTTCGGATCCTTGGAAGCCTTCACCTTCTCCACAACAATTGCCGGCTCGACGCCCGCATTGTTGACGATCTGCTTGATCGGCTCTTCCAGTGCCTTCTTGATTATGGTGACACCGATCTGCTGGTCGTGGTCAAGCTTAAGGTCACTAAGGCACTTGATGCAGCGGATAAGTGCAACGCCGCCACCGGGGACAATACCTTCCTCAACCGCTGCGCGGGTTGCATGGAGAGCGTCTTCAACGCGAGCCTTCTTCTCCTTCATCTCCGACTCGGTTGCTGCGCCGACATTGATAACGGCAACGCCGCCGACAAGCTTTGCAAGACGCTCCTGGAGCTTCTCGCGGTCATAATCTGAGGAGGTTTCATCAATCTGAGCCTTGATCTGCTTTACGCGGCCTTGGATGCTTGCCTCTTCTCCTGCACCCTCGACAATGGTGGTGTTTTCCTTGTCAATGGTGATCTTGCGAGCGCGGCCAAGGTCGGTAAGCTTCACGCCTTCGAGCTTCAGGCCGAGATCTTCGGAAATAACGGTTCCGCCGGTAAGGACAGCGATGTCCTCAAGCATGGCCTTTCTTCTGTCGCCGAAGCCTGGCGCCTTCACCGCGCAGACCTGAATGGTCCCGCGGAGCTTATTTACGACGAGCGTTGCGAGTGCCTCGCCCTCGATGTCTTCAGCGACGATGACGAGCGGCTTGCCCTGGCGGGCAGTCTGCTCAAGAATCGGCAGCAGGTCCTTCATGGTGCTGATCTTCTTGTCATGGATGAGTACGAATGCATCAGCCAAGCTGCACTCCATGCGCTCCGGGTCCGTCACAAAGTACGGGGAGACATAGCCGCGGTCAAACTGCATGCCCTCGACAACATCAAGGGTCGTCGCCATGCTCTTTGCTTCTTCAACGGTAATAACACCGTCTTTTCCGACCTTATCCATTGCATCAGCGATAAGCTCGCCGATGGTAGCGTCGTTGTTCGCGGAGATGGTGCCGACCTGGGCAATCTCTTTCTTGTCTGCAACCGGCTTGGACATCTTCTTCAGCTCGGCAATAACGACCTCAACTGCCTTGTCGATGCCGCGTTTGATGTCGATGCTGTTCGCGCCGGCGGTTACATATTTCATGCCTTCCTTGTAGACTGCATATGCCAAAACGGTAGCAGTAGTGGTCCCGTCACCGGCAACATCAGATGTCTTGGATGCGACTTCGCGGACGAGCTGTGCGCCCATGTTCTCATACGGGTCCTTGAGCTCGATCTCTTTTGCAACGGTAACGCCGTCCTTGGTAATAGTCGGCGCGCCGAATTTGCGGTCGATGACGACATTGCGGCCACGCGGGCCGAGTGTTGCCTTTACTGCCTCGGTCAGAACGGTAACGCCACGCATGATAGCCTGCCGTGCTGCCTCATCAAAAAGAAGCTGCTTTGCTGCCATAGTTCAGTATCCTCCCTTTTCCTTATTCAATAATTCCGAGAATGTCTTCTTCTTTAACAATCAGGTACTCGACGTCGTCAATCTTGATTTTCGAGCCAGAGTACTTGTCGAACAAAACAGTCTGGCCGACCTTCAGTTCCTTGACTTCCGCGCCGACTGCCTCAACTGAACCCTTCTGCGGCTTTTCTTTCGCATTGTCCGGGATGTAAATACCACCGGCAGTTTTCTCGAGCCCCTCGTCGGAGTACTTCACGACGACCCTGTCCTTCAACGGCTTAATCTTCATACTTTAACCTCCTTGAAATGATTTGTGAGTTGGCTTGTTAGCACTCGACCTTGATGAGTGCTACTTTATCATAAAGACAGCGGGGGGTGTCAAGAGGGCTTGTTCAATTAATTGATTTTATTGTGTTTATTGATTCATTACCTCAAGGGAATTCCTTTGAGGATCGATATCGGCACAGCGTAAACCTCCATCCTCCTGCCTCGGGCTGAAAGACGATCAACTGAACAAGCCATGGAAAGATCTACTCAGCAGCACCAACAGATGCTGCAGAAGCAACCCGCAGCACCCACTCGATGAAAAGGCGGCTCAATACTCCGGACATCCCCCACTGTTTTGCTCAAATAAGGATGCTTTCCTTGGTTAGAGTCCAAGGGAGTGGTGTAAGAGCAAAAGCGGCCGCTTGAAAAAGAGCAGCCATCGTGTCTGCGTATTCCGATCATCCCGAACACTTTTGCGGAGTGTTCGGAATGGGTGTTCGGGATGATCGGAATACGCAGTGTCAATCTCCAAAACTGAAACCGCAAAGAATCAGACAAGGAGGAAGAGACGCGATGGCTAAGGATAGTGTAACGATTACCGGGGAGTTAGGCAGCTGATAACAGAGGCGCAGCCCGCTGTGCTGAGGGCACTTTTGCACAAAGTGATAGATCTTTTGATGCGGGCCGAGGGCGATGTTTTATGCGGCGCCGAGGATGGCAAGCGCAGCGAGCAACGGAGCAATCATCGCAACGGGTATCGGCCAAGAACATTTGATACCCGAGTGGGAGCGATAGACCTGGCGATACCGAAAACTGCGACAGGGAAGTTACTATCCGGGGTGGCTATTGGATTCCCGGCGGCGAGCAGAGCGGGCACTGGTCAATGTGATAGCAGAATGTTACGTCATGGGCGTATCCACAAGGAAAGTGGAAAACATTGCACAATCCCTTGGCATTGAGAAACTGAGCAAGTCACAGGTATCTGAGCTGGCAAAGAGTCTTGATGAAGAAGTAGCGGCATTCAGACACAGAAACTTTGAGGAAGGGCCATATCCCTATGTGTGGCTGGACGCAACAGTTCTGAAAAGCCGTGAACTGGGGCGAGGCGTGAACGTTGCCGTCGTTGTTGCGACAGCAGTGAAACTCCCACGCGGCAAGCCGCGGGGGAGTTTCACTGCTTCCATCCGAAATTCCTTCGTGTAGCGCCCTCGCGGGATTCGCTCCATGCTCCACCTCCATCTCGTATTTTACCCGAGACTTTGGGGTCTTCTTTTTTCAGCATACGTCAGACGGAATGCTATGCGGCTTCTATTCGGTTGCGCCCCCGGCTTTTTGCGCGAGCCAGTCCTTTTTCCGCCTTGCGGATAATGGAATCAGTATCCTCTTCACCTCGATACTGCGCTACACCGCCGCTAATGGTCACTTCACCGACCTCATCAAAATAATGTTCTTCAATGATTCCGCGAATACGATCTGCAAGAGAAGTTGCTTCCGACTCGGACGTTTCCGGAGCAATCACGACAAATTCGCCTCCGCCCCATCGTCCGGCAATGTCTACACGGCGCATATTGGTGGACATCATGGAGGCAATCCGGCGGAGCACAACATCTCCGGCATAGTGTCCGAACGTGTCATTCAGCGTCTTCAGGCGGTCCACATCGAGCATGATAACTGAGAACGGCGAACCATATCGACTGGTGCGATCGATTTCCCGCACAAGCGCATCAAGCAGAGACTGCCGGTTCAGAAGGCCTGTCAACCTGCATCGCAGAAGATGGCGGCGCAGATTTTCTTCAAGTTCACGGTGCTCAGTTACATCACGTGCCGTCCAGACATATCCTGAGAGAAGGTCATCTTCGGCCCGGATGCCGGTTATCCAGCAATCAAGCTGAAGGTGAGCAGATTCGCGGAGGAACTCCGTAGCATATGTGTATTTGTGTTTTCGCTGCACCGCATCGATCCCGCGCGAGAACTGCACCTGTTCGAACTGCACTCTGGAGAAAAGATCCGGAAGGCTTAAGCCGGTGACATTAGAAGGTTTTGAGCCGAGCAGCATGGAGGCGGCATCATTAAAATATTTGATCTTGAGATACAGGTCAGTCGCGATGATCGCAGTGTCGGTTGCAACAGCGAGGATCTGTTCAAGGAAGAGCGAACGCTCAGTCAGTTCACGATTTCTGTCGGCAATCCGATCCTGTCTCTGCTGCTGCACGCTCTTAAGTGCCCGGAAATACGGTGATTCAACGCCGGCCAGTAAAATATCTTCTGTAATCAGTCCGGCGATCTGGCCGGATCGGTCGATGACAACCAGCTTTGTGATTTCGTGCGTATTCATCAGGGCGATCGCCTCATCAAGCGATGCCGACGGTGAGACGCTGATAATGGGCTTTGCTGCAACATCTTCTATCCGGAAGGTAGAAAGATCTGACCCTGAAAGAATGACTTCACTCACATCATGTGCAGTCAGAATGCCGAGCGGTTTGCGCTCATGTTCCAGCAGTATGCAAAGGTCTCCGGTCTCAACCATCCTGGCGCACGCAACAGCAATATTCTCCCCGCGATGAGCTGTCGCAACAGTACGGAGCATGACATCCGACACCGTTTTTCTTCGGCAAAAAAACGATACGCCGAGAACATTTACCATGCCGGCTTTCGATGCAACACCGATGCAGTCGCCATTGTGATCGATAACTGCAAGAAATGAAACGCGCTCACTGAGCATAAGCGCAAACGCCTCAAAGAGCGGCATGCTGTCACGAACTGCAATGACAGGGGAGCTCATCACGGCCTCTATCGGAAGGACCTCAAGATCGCGTCGGTAATGCGCGGCGAGAAGTAGATTGCGTTCGGAAAAAGTGCCGATGGGCTTCTTCTCGTATGTTACGGCGATGCAGCGGAGCTCGTGCTTGCGCATTAGCGCAAGTGCTGCCGCAACACCTGATTCAGGTTCGACATGCATGAAGGTGGCGCCGAGAATATCGCGCACTGTTTTCGTATCAAAAAGTTCCTGATTCAATGTCCCGGTTATCGTTTTCATTTCGGTCAATGAGTGCGGTGTGGCCGCAAAAGAATGGCATTTGTGGAACGACCGCATTTTTTAAATTATATCAGATGGATTGAAAAAAATCAGAAGAGAATAACTCGTCTCCTGAATGGCATGAATAATGCCTGTCGGTATTCCTTGCAGTGTTCGATGCTGTGATTATGTTATGGCAGCACCGAATAAAGTAATTGGTATCAAGAAAATATTTTGTGCTGATGAAAATATATTCATTCATGATGAATGCCGATAATCACTGCTTCCAATCCGCGACGCGGGAGAATCACAAACGTGCAGATCCCTATAGATGCTTGATATAACTATGTTTAAGAGATAGTGCTTATTTTTTCGAGTGCTTATCCTGAACTGCCGGCGAAGCGAGATGAATACGCTGCCGTATGATTGCAGATGAATAAATGCGTGTAAGTTCTTGAAGTTTGATATTTTTATGCTGTATGATTGTATAAACATTTCCTAATAAGGGAGGCGTAACTATGGCAGCTCCGAAGAAGGCAGCAGCTCCGAAGAAGGCAGCAGCTCCGAAGAAGGCAGCAGCCCCGAAGAAGGCAGCAGCTCCGAAGAAGGCAGCA